>CAXYYR010000070.1:0-10266 GCA_964293265.1 uncultured Propionibacterium sp. | reverse complement strand
TCGGGGGAGGTGTGGAAACACGGTGGCGCGGTGGATGCCGTACTTCCCAGCGAGCGCCTTCAGGCCCACCCCGGCCAGGTAGTCGCCGACGAGTGCGTCCACCTCGGAGGCGGTGAGAAAAGTTTGAGCCGTCTCGACAGTCCTCACGACGGGGCCACGATCGTCCTTCGGAGCGGTATCCTGGGGACGTCGAGATATTTCGTAGACCCCACGGTTCAGGCGGTGGACCAGGGTTTTCGTCTTGGGGGCGGAGTTGCCAAACGTACTACTCAGGCACCCCACCAGATCCTCGCTTGGCGGCGGGGATTTTTCATGTCTGGGCATCGGCTTGATCACAATGTGGTGGCCATCTGGTGGCCACTCCATCGATTCTCCGCAGGACTATTTGCGCACCCGGTAGTGCGTGCAGACGAACCCGCTGTTCTCTGCCAGATCGATGAGCTCCAGATCAACGGCGTGGGTGAACAACGGCTGCCCCGAGCCCAGTGTCAGCGGCGCAAACTGCACCCAGATCTCATCGAGCAGTCCCGCCTGGGCGAACTGACCAGCTAGTCCCCCACCGCCAACCACCCAGACATCTCGTCCGCCGGCTGATGCTTCAATGCTGGCCATTGCCTCTGTCGGCGAGCCCTGGATAAAACGCACATTGGCCTCGTCGGGAATGCTGTGCTCATGATGGGAGAACACCCACGTGGGCTGCTGATAACCCCAGCCCTCATCGTGAGCCAGAAGCCACTCGTAGGTCGAGGCTCCCATCGCCAGCGCACCGATCCGCTTGATGAACTCGGGATAGGCCATCGGCCCGTGCTGATCAAAGTCGAGCGCCAGCAGCCACTCCAGCGAATGGTCCCGGGTGGCAATGAACCCATCCAGCGATGACGCGGTGTAGAAGTGCGTTGTCATGCAGGGAGTCTAAGGACCACCGACAAGGCTCAGGCACCAGCCCTGTCACCCAAAGTGAATCCACCAGCGCGCGCCAAAGCAGCGCCCACGTCGGCCAGATCCGGCGCCCTGCCCTCGGGATATTTCAGCGTGAGACAGGCCTTGTCGCCATCAATCTCCACCACTGCCGCGCCCACCCGGTCGACCCCGTAGAGCTGGTCGATGATTTCTCGCACCTCATCGCTGCTGCGTGCGGGGTCGTGGGTGGTCACGCCGCCAATCTGGTAGCGGCTGGCAACAATCACAACTCAGATTCGGCCGTTGAAAGTCTGCAGGGCCGAATCCTCACGGGTGCCGCCCCGGCCATCGCCGTAGGTGGCGTAGTCGCTGATCCACTCCACCGACTTGACCCACTTCACCATCTTGTAGCCATGGTTCGATTCAACGCGCAACCGCAGCGGCGCACCGAGATGGACATCAAGCGGATGTCCATTGCGTTCGTACGCCAGGATCGTGTCCTCCTCGTTCACCGTGTCGAGGTCGATCACGGCATAGAAGGGCTCACGTGGCCGGTTGTCGATCATCGACTGGGCAAGACCATAGGAAGTGATGCGCACATAACGCGCCTCCGGCGGGCGAGGCCCGAGCTGCTCCAATACTGTGGCCAGGCGCACACCGGTCCACCGCGAGGTGGCCGACCAGCCCTGCATGCAGGTGTGCACAGCCACATAGGAGGCCTGCGGCAACGCCTTCAACTGGTCCAGACTCAGCTCGATCTCGCCACCTGACTCCGGGCCACCGACAGTGAGCGTCCAGCCAGCAAAATCGGCCTGCTGATCGGCAACCCATTTCTCCGACTCGTCTGCCGTGGGAGGCAGCCCATTGGTCCAGTGGAATTCCGAAATGTCAGCGTCGGTGAAGCTCTTCTGGTGAGCCATGCGGGGCTTCAGATGGTTGAGGAACAGCCTGCGCTGCGGCTCGGTGGTGGCGGTGAGGAAACGCTGCATGCGCGGACGATTGGCCAGCGACAGGTAGCTCAGCCCGATCCAGAAGGCGATCACCACCACCACAGTGGCAAGCACGATGGTGAAGGCCTGGGCGAAGCGCGACGGATCGGTGACGCCGAACACCATGTGGGGCAGGTTGTACTTGGGATGCACGATGAACACTAGCGCCACATGCATGATGATGAACAGCGTCATCACCACCATGAGCAGGAAGTGGAATGAGCGCGCCTTCTGGAAGCCGCCCATTGCCTTGATGAACCACGGGAAGCGCGACCGCACGGCCGGCGACATGGCAATGCCAGTGATGATCATGAGCGGCGCCACGATGAAGATGATCGCCGTGTACATGAGCATCTGCAGGGCGTCATAGGGCTGGAAATGCTCAATGGAGGGCATTCCTAATCCCAGATAGATCTTCAGCGATTCCCAGGCCTCACCGAAAACATCCCACGAGGTGGGAATGATCCGGCGCCACAGTCCGGTGGCGAACAGGAGCACCACATAGACCAGGCCATTGAGCAACCACAGCGACACACCGAGCCCATGCCAGTGACGGCCAAGCCCGATGTTCTTTCGTCCGGGCAGCGTGAGCAACGGGCTCGCACTGCGCTCGTCCATCAAGGATGTGTAAACACCCTCCTCAGCCGGCAGCTTGCGCTTGGTAAAGCGCAGCCACTCGGTGCCGGGCTTGCAATCGTTGCGCCACCACAGACGCGGCAGTGACGCCAGCATCTCCCAGCCACTGCGCAGCAGGATGCCGATCAGTACGAAGTTCAGCAGGTGGGTTGTGCGCAGCCAGAGCGGAAAATTGGGGTCCATGTCAGCCTCCATGCAGACGAACCGTGCCGCCAATTAGTCGGACGTTTTCCCTTTATATCCGACGAATGGCCTGAACGCCTAGTCCCACGCCGAACCGTGGACACCCCAAAAGGGCTCTGACGAGGAAAAACGTGGCCGTGGGCGAGAAAAAGCGCTGCCCGCGATCACGGGATCAATCCTGAGGTCACCATCACAACCGGACGGGTATTGGCGTCAATATCTATACTTCGCCCCATGTCCTCGACAGCCCCGACTCCCCCAGCCAGTCACAGCAGTGCCCACGAGATGATCCGGGTGCGCGGCGCCCGCGAGAACAATCTGGCCAATGTGAGCCTCGACCTGCCCAAGCATCAACTCACCGTGTTCACGGGCGTCTCCGGCTCGGGAAAGAGCTCGCTGGTCTTTGACACGATCGCCTCGGAATCACGCCGGCTGATCAATGAGACCTACAGCGCATTCCTGCAGGGCTTCATGCCCACGCTGGCTCGCCCCGATGTGGATCTGTTGGAAGGCCTCACCACCGCCATCGTCGTGGACCAGGCCCAACTCGGCGCCAATCCCCGCTCGACCGTCGGCACCGCCACCGACGCCGATGCCTTTCTGCGGGTGCTGTTCAGTCGCGCCGGTGAGCCACACATCGGCTCCGCCCAGGCCTTCTCGTTCAACACCGCCAGCGCACAGGGCGGCGGCATGTTCATCTCTAAGAAGGGCAATGCGCAACCGGTGCGCAAATCGTTCAACATCACCGGCGGCATGTGTGCCCGCTGCGAGGGCCGAGGCACCATCTCCGAGTTCGACCTGAGCGAGCTCTACGACGAAAACCTCTCCCTCAACGGGGGCGCCATGCTTGCCCCCGGTTACAAGGGCGGGGGCTGGAACTACCGTCTCTATGCCGAATCGGGCCTGTATCCCGCCGACAAACCGATCAAGGATTTCACCCGCAAACAGCTCGCTGATTTTCTCTATCGTGAGCCCGAACGTCGCAAGCTCGCCGGCATCAATATGACCTATGAAGGTCTTGTGCCACGGCTCACCAAATCAATGCTGGCAAAAGACCCCGAACAGATGCAGAGCCACATCCGCGCCTTCGTGGACAAGGCCGTCACCTTTGCAGTCTGCCCCGATTGCGATGGCACCCGACTCAGCGAGAATGCCCGCTCATCGAAGATCGCCGGTCTGTCGATTGCCGACGCCAATGCCATGCAGGTGACAGATCTTGCCGAATGGCTTGGCGGCCTCACGCTGCCAGGGCTGGAGCCGCTGGCGGCCACCCTGCATGCAATTCTGGTGGCCTTCGACGACATTGGTCTGGGCTATCTGAGCCTGTCTCGCGCCTCGGGCACGCTGTCGGGCGGCGAATCCCAGCGGGTGAAGCTCATCCGCAACATCGGCTCACCTCTCACCGACATCACCTATGTGTTCGACGAGCCCACCGCCGGGCTGCATCCGGCCGATGTGCACCAGCTGCTGGTGCTGCTGGACAAACTCGTGGACCACGGTCATTCGCTGGTTGTGGTGGAACACGATCTTGCCGTGATGGCCCACGCCGATTGGATCATCGACATGGGGCCGGGCGCCGGGCATGCCGGTGGCCAGGTCACCTTCACCGGCACTCCGGCTGAGCTGGCTGCCAAGGGCACCGGACCGACTGCCACCCATCTGGCCCGCTATCTGAACAGCTGACCCGGCCACCGGAGGTCCTCTCCATCACCACCGGAGGAAGCTGTCACAATTGGGGTATGCCGTCGAACTCCAGTGGTCAAGCCCCGCACCGGGCCCAGCCGATCGACAATCCCAGTACTAGCCCACGTGCAGGTGCCGGTTCCACCAACCCGGCGCGTCGAATGTGGCGACAAGGCGCCATTGGTCTGGGCAATCTGGCAGCCGCGGCATCACGCCTTGCCGGACGTGGCTCCGGGGCATCAATTCGTGGTCAGGTGATCACGAAGGTCTATCCGCATGCATTTCGTGAGCTTGTGCAGGGCCGACGTATTGCCGCTGTGTCCGGCACCAACGGGAAGACGACCACCACCCATCTGCTCACTGCTGCCCTGCGCGCTGCCGAGGGTGACCGCACTGTGGTGACGAACGCCGACGGCGCCAATCTGCGCGAAGGCATCGCCTCGGCCCTGTCACAGAATGTCAATGCTCCCATCGCCGTGCTCGAGACCGACGAGCAGGTGGTGCCCGATCTGGTCACCATGGGCCACCCCGAAGTGCTCATCATGTTGAATTTCAGCCGCGACCAGCTGGATCGTCATCATGAGATCAAGTCATTGGGCAAGCATTGGCGCGATGCCCTCACTGCACTGGGCAACGACGGCCCCGTGGCTGTGGCCAATGTGCACGATCCGCTGGTCACCTGGGCCGGCGAGGCAGCACATCGGACCATCTGGGTGGACATGGGCATCGGTTGGACCCGCGATGCGGCACTGTGTCCCAACTGCGGCGCTGTGCTGGTCTACTCGTCCGACGATTGGCACTGCCCCGGCTGCCCGCTGCGCATGCACACTGCTGATTACCGCGTTGACAAGGGCACCGTCACCGGCCCGGAGGGCAAGAAATGGGCGCTCATTCTGCAGGTGCCCGGCAGGTTCAACCAGGGAAATGCCACCTGCGCCCTGGCGGCTGCCATCGAGATGGGAGTTGACCCCCAGCAGGCACTCGATGCGATGGCCGAGGTCAGCGCACCGGCCGGGCGGTTCTCGGTGGGCACCTTCGGTGCAAACACCGCGCGGTTGCTGCTGGCGAAGAATCCTGCCGGTTGGGCCGAGTCGATTCTCATCATGGATTCCGATCCGGTGATTCTGGCCATCGATTCCGCCATCGCCGACGGAGCGGATGTCAGCTGGCTGTGGGACGTGGACTTTGAGCAATTGGCCGGAAAACACGTGGTGTGCACCGGTCCACGCGCCCAGGATGTCGCCGTGCGACTGTCGTATGCGGGCGTGGAACACACCATCGTGCCCAGGCTTGATGACGCCATGGCCGGCGATTACCCGGGCCGTGTGGACGTTCTGGCCACCTACACAGCCTTCCTCAATCTGTGCCGGATGGGCGGGGTGTCATGGTGAACGCGCAAGCTGTGAAGATCGTGGTGGTCTACCAGAGTCTGCTGGGCATCTACGGTGACCGCGGAAATGCCATGGTGCTGACGAAGCGGCTGCAATGGCGCGGCATCGATGCCGAATTGGTGATGGTGGAACCAGGAGATCCGGTGCCCACCGACGGCGCGGTGTATCTGCTCGGCGGTGGTGAGGACCAGGCCCAGATCACCGCTGTCGATGCCCTGCAGGCTGACGGTGGCCTGTTCACCGCACTTGATCGCGGCGCCGTGCTGTTCGCCGTATGCGCCGGCTACCAGATCATCGGGAACAGCTTCACAGTGGGCGATGACGACAGGGTGATCAAGGGATTGGGATTGCTCGACGTGGACACCCGTCGCGGGCCGCAGCGCGCAGTGGGAGAGATCCTCACCCACTGGCACACCCCTGATGGCACCGACCAGGTGCTCACCGGATTCGAGAATCATGGCGGCTACACCACACTCGGCCCGTCAGCCACAGCATTTGCGAGAGTGGAACTGGGAATCGGCAATCGTGGCGATGGGACCGATGGCGCGATGGACGGCCATGTGATCGGCACCTATCCGCACGGCCCGCTCCTGCCCCGGAACCCGGCATTGGCAGACCATCTGCTTGAGATGGCGCTGGATCGCAGTCTGGACCCGCTGCCCAATGACCAGCTCAATCAGGAATTGGATGAGCTGAGGCACCAGCGCATCAATGTGGTGCGGCACTCGAAGAATCTGGCTGAGGACACCCGCTGGCTCGGTCAGCGGGGCTGAGGCAGCGGCACAGTACGCACGACATGCGTCTCAGCTGGACGCGAACGAGACCCCTGAAAGAACAAAATGAGAGTCACCCACCGTATGCTCGGTGGATGACTCTCATCGTTCTTCGCAAGTGCGCCGCCAGGGACTCGAACCCTGAACCCTCTGATTAAGAGTCAGATGCTCTGCCAGTTGAGCTAGCAGCGCGTGCGACAAATAACTATACGAGCCAAGGACAGTTCACACAAAATCGGGGTGCCCGATCTGCCACAACATCCTGTGTCACCCGGCTGGCATCAGGCCCTACAGATAAAGCCCCGCCTCGGCATCCGACAGCTCGCTGTCGGCCACGGCATGCAGATCACGCTCGCGCAGCAGCACATAGACCTTGGAACGCAGTTCCACCTCGGCGCGATCCGCCGGGTCGAAGAGCACTCGATCACCCACTGCCACAGCCCGCACACTCGGGCCGACGGCAATCACCTTTGCCCAGCTGAGCCGATGAGCAAGCTGCACCGTGGACGGAATGAGAATCCCGCCCTCACTACGGTGTTCGCCCGCGTCCGACTCCGTTGACACGAGTACGCGCTCGTGCAACATCCGGATGGGCGGACGCTCGGAGGAGGACTCCGACACCGCCCCTTCGTCGTTGACCGGCGCGTCCTTGGTTGAGGCCATCAGCTGGGAACGATTCAGTGACCGCGGATGGCGCGGCCCACGCCACGCACCGACACGGCGAGCACGATGGCTCCAGCGGCTGCCAGGGCAACAGTGCCGATCCGGTCCCAGCGCAGACCGTTCTCATCGATGAAAGCAGCCTTGGCCTGGTCTGCCTTGTCGGCTGCAAATTCCTTGCCCTCGTCGATGGCATGGTTCTTCAGAGCGGTGGGATGCACCGTGGTGATGATGTTTTCCACGCCGTAGGTGATGTCGTTGCGGGAGGCGGCAATGCGTTCCCGGATCCGGTCGATATTGGTTTCGGGCTGAGCCACGGCGTCCTCCAGTCGATGAATGACCGCTGCGCCGCAAACAATTCGGCACAACGGCCCCACTTGTTGGGCTCAGACTATTGCAGATCGATCGAGCGTTCATCCCGACCCCTCGCCTGCTGCCATAATCTGGAGCCATGACGAAGCTAGCCACCGGCGACCGGGCACCCGAATTCTCACTTGCAGACGCCGATGGAAAACTCATTTCATTGGCCGATCACAGAGGCCGTGCAGTGATCGTCTACTTCTATCCGGCGGCGCTCACCCCCGGATGCACCATCCAGGCGGTGGATTTCACTGCCGCGCTCGACGACTTCACCGCCGCCGGCATCGATGTGATCGGCATCTCCCCTGACACCACTGACAAGCTGGCCACCTTCAGGGCCCGCAAGCAGCTGCGCGTGACCCTGCTCGCCGATCCCGACAAGGCGACCATCGCCGACTACGACGTATGGGGCACCAAGATGATCTTCGGAAAGCCCATCGATGGTCTCATTCGTTCCACTTTCGTGATTGACGTTGACGCACAGGGCGTCGGCACGGTGCGTCACGCGTTCTATGACGTGAAGGCCGCAGGGCATGTTGACCGCCTGCGGGGCAAGCTGGGTCTGCCCACCGCTGCCTGATCACCGGGGCATGCACAGAGGGGCCCGTCGCTAGACTTGCGGGGCCGAGCCGGAGTGGTGGAATTGGCAGACACGCAGGATTTAGGTTCCTGTGCCGAAAGGCGTGAGGGTTCAAGTCCCTTCTCCGGCACCGACGCATCAATGCATCGACTCATCAACGACCCTGCAGCGCATCAGGAGGGAATTCCATGGCCAGCCTCAATGATTTTTCGGCCGAGACCCGAGCTGAGATTGCACAGGTGCGCGAGTCCGTTGCCGCGTTGCATGAGCAGCTCACCCGCTGGGGCCTGGTGGTGTGGACCGCGGGCAATGTTTCCGAGCGGCTGCACAGCGCACCACTGATGGTGATCAAGCCCTCAGGCGTGCGTTACGAGCGGCTCACTGCCGAGTCGATGGTGGTCACCGATCTACACGGGCAGCTGGTCGACGGGAACGGCTCACCCTCGTCCGATACGGCCTCACATGCCTGCGTCTACCGCAATATGCCCGAGGTCTTCGGCGTCTGCCACACGCACTCGACCTATGCCACGGCATGGGCTGCGGCCCCCCGCGACATTACCTGTGGGCTTACCCTGATGGGCGACCAATTTTGCGGGGCCACCCCGGTGGGGCCCTTCCGTCTGATCGGCTCCGAGGCCATCGGGGAAGGGATCGTCGAGACCCTTCGCGAGCATCCCCTGTCCCCCGCAGTGCTGATGGCCAACCACGGCCCCTTCACAATCGGCGCCACCGGCGAGGACGCTGTGAAGGCCGCCGCCATGGCCGAAGAGGTCGCCCACACCATGTGGGCCGCCGAACAGCTAGGTGGAGCAACCGAAATTTCTGCCGACGATGTGGCCGCGCTCAACGACCGCTACCAGCACGTCTATGGCCAGCACTGAGTCGCTGATCGGCAGCCGACACCACATCCTGCGATGAACCACACTCCCGAGGTACTCATCCTGGGTGGCACCGCGTTGGCCCGTCAGCTTGCCGCGCAGCTCACTGAGGCAGGAGTCACCACTGTGAGCTCACTTGCCGGACGCACAAGTGCGCCGCTTCCGGTGGCCGGTGACTTACGGGTCGGGGGCTTCGGCGGCGCAGAAGGTCTGACGGCCTGGCTCGAATCCCACCGACCACGCTGCATGGTGAATGCCAGCCATGCCTTTGCCACACAAATATCCCGTCATGCCGCCCTGGCCGCCGAGCAGACCAACACTCCGATGGCCCGGCTCCGACAGCCCAGCTGGGCACGCCTGCCCGAAGCCTCGCAATGGCTGTGGGTGCCGAACAATGCCTCGGCGGTTCGCGTTGTCACCGCACTGCCCGACCCGGTGATGCTGACAGTGGGACGTCAAGCCACAGCAGAGTTCCTCGCCCTGGGCAACCGCCGGGTATTCCACCGCGTGGTGGAAGCACCCGATGGAGCACTGCCCGACCGATGGCAGCTGATCCAGGCACGAGGCCCATTCAGCCATGCCGACGAGCTGGCGCTCATGAGCCCTGATGCTGGCCCCATCGGCGCCCTGGTGACCAAGGACTCCGGGGGCGCACGGGCGGCAGCAAAACTCGATGTGGCAGCCCAGCTGGGCGTGCCCGTCGTGATGATTGCACGTCCGGATGCACACCCCTCGGCCACCGTGAGCACACCAGAATTTGCCGTGCCACAGCAGTCCGCCGAGTGGGTCCGTGAGCTGTTGGCTGAACGCTGAATCCCACCGGTGCGTCACACCCGGAACCCAGGCCCCGGCAGGCCTTGCGACCGCTAGCCTTGAACAGTGACTTCTGACCCTGATTGCCGCCTGCTGGGACGCACTCCCGGACTCGCCGAAGAGCACTTCGCACACGACGGGCTGATCACCAAACACGCCCTCCGCGCAGTGGCACTGGCAGCCCTGCGCCCCCTGCCCGGCGGGCACCTCTGGGATCTTGGCACCGGCGCCGGATCCATTGCGGTGGAATGGTGTCGCACCGACCCCGGCTGCACCGCCAGCGGCGTGGAACAGCGCGCCGATCGGGCCGCCAATGCCCGCACGAACGCCGTCAATCTCACCATGCCCGGGCAGTTCACAGTGGTGGAAGCACCCATTGACGAGGCTCTTGGCCAGCTGCCCCCACCCGATGCGGTGTTC
>CAXYYR010000069.1:0-10493 GCA_964293265.1 uncultured Propionibacterium sp. | reverse complement strand
GCACCTGCCCACATCGTCAATCTGGCCCATGGCGTGCCCAAGGACACCGGTCCCGATGTGCTGGCGCGCATCGTCGAGCGCGTTCATGCGGCACCGGTCACCGCCACGTCGCCTGCGTCCGGGGTCCCTGACCCGGGATCACCGGATGCGACCTCGACGCTGAAGCTCTACCGCCCGCACGACCCAGCACGACCCACGCACGACGCCGTTGATTCTTCCCAGAACACGGTTGATTCTCCAGAAGCCACCAATGTTTCTCCCAAAGATTTGGCGAAAGGAAACTGATATGCCGCACCCCGTAGGAATTGGCTCGGTCAAGCCCGTCAACTATGCATATGAGCGGGCTCCCATGATCATCTACTGGGAGCTCACCACCGCATGTGCGCTGGCCTGTCGCCATTGCCGCGCCACTGCGCAGCCCGAGCCCTCTCCCGGCGAGCTCACCACCGATGAGGCCATCGGTGTGCTCGACACGCTCGCTGATTTCGGCACCCCCGCTCCCCATGTGATCTTCACCGGTGGCGACCCCATGAAGCGCCACGATCTTGACCAGCTCATCCAGGAGGCCGGAAATCGCGGCATCGGCGTTTCCCTGGCTCCGGCAGGGACGCCGTTGCTCTCGGCCCAGCCTCTGGTCGACATGAACAATCTCGGCGTCCAGGCCATCTCGCTCAGTCTGGACGGCTCCACCGCCGCGCACCACGACGGAATCCGTCAGGTGCCCGGCACCTTCGAGGCCACCATGCAGGCACTTGCCGACGCCAACAAGGCCGGCATCCCGGTGCAGATCAACACTCTGGTCACCGACGAGACCGTCAAGGATCTTGACGATGTCTATGAGCTCCTCAAGGGCTATCAGGTGTTCCAGTGGAGCCTGTTCTTCCTCATCTCGGTGGGCCGTGGTGCCCAGCTGCGTGAGCTCGAGCCCGGTGCTGCCGAGCGTGAACTCATCAAATGGGGCAAGATCGGCCAGGAATCGCCCTTCCGCATCAAGACCACCGAGGCCATGCAATACCGCCGGATCAATGCCCAGGCAATGTTGCGCGCCGGCAAGACCCGTGAAGACGTGGAGAAGAGCAAGGTCTCGCGCGGCTTCGGCATCCGCGACGGCAATGGCATCGTGTTCATCTCCCATCTCGGTGAGGTCATGCCCTCGGGCTTCCTGCCGCTGTCGGTGGGAAATGTGAAGGACACGAGCCTGGTGGATCTTTACCGCGATTCCGAGCTGTTCAAGTCGCTGCGGCGTCCCGAGGAATTCAAGGGCCGTTGCGGGGCATGCGAGTTCAACCGCTGGTGCGGTGGTTCGCGCGCCCGGGCCTACGCCTGGACCAATGACCCGCTCGAGTCCGATCCGTTGTGCCCCTATGTGCCCGAAAAAATGCGCAAGCATGCGCTGAGCAACGCCTGATCGATGACTGAATCCGAGTTCCGCGCTGCCCCCACCGAACAATCCCGGCCCAGGCTGGTGATCATCGGTGGGGGCATCACCGGTTTGGCTGCCGCCTGGCAGGGCATGTCACGTGGTGCCGAGGTCACCGTGCTGGAGGCCGACGACCATTTTGGCGGAAAGCTGGTCACCGATCACCGGGCTGGTTTCCTGGTGGAACAGGGGCCGGATTCATTCGTCGCCTATCGTCCTGCCGCATTGGCGCTGATCGCCGAACTCGGGCTGGCCGATCAGGTGATTTCTGCTGGTGGTGGCCGGCGGGTGAGCCTGCTCTCGCGCGGCAAATTGCGTCCCATGCCAGCCGGTATGGGCATGGTGCTGCCCACCCGGATGCTGCCCTTCGTCACCACCACCGTGTTGTCGTGGGGCGACAAGATCCGAGCCGGAATTGATCTGTTCCTGCCCCGCCAATTGCCCGATCACGATGTGGCGATCGGCAGCTTCCTGCGCAAACGGCTCGGCAATGGCATCGTGCAGCGCTTTGCCGACCCGATGGTCGGCGGCATCTACGGCGCCGGCATCGACGAATTGAGCCTCGACGCGGTGTTGCCCAGCCTGCGCGACAACGAGCGCCAACACCGCTCGCTGATGATCGCCTCACTTGCCGGTGGCCGTGCAAGCCGAAGGGCAGCCCGGGCTTCAGCTGGCTCGCCGGCCGGGCAGCGTGGGCCCTCGAGTTCGCCCTTCCGCACTCTTTCCGGGGGGCTGGGACAGCTCACCGACGAGCTTGTCACCCAGTTGCACGCCAAGGGTGCTGAATTGCGCACCGATGCTGCGGTCGACCGGCTCGATGATGCCGGAGTTCACCTGTCCGATGGCAGCCTGATTCCCGCTGACGCGGTGATCCTGGCGGGAGGAGTGGCCAGCTCTGCTCGTCTGCTGCGCGAAGCTGCCCCCGTTGCTGCTGAGCAGCTTGATGAGATCCCGCTGGCGTCCACCACCATCGTCTCGCTGGCATGGCCGGTGAGTGCTTTTGCAAGCAAGCCCGATTCGCAGGGCTGGCTGGAGGCCGACGCCGGTCCCGTGAGTGGCCTCACCACCAGCTCCATCAAATTCGCCGGTCGGGCACCGGATGGCTCGGTGCTGATGCGCATCTTCGTACCGGACAAGCGCGGGCCCCTCACCGATGCGCCGGACGACGAGTTGCTGTCCGCCGTCATTGCCCATGTTCGCCCGCTGCTCGGGGTCTCGGGTGACCCGGAGTTCACCCAGATCACCCGCTGGCACAAGGTGATGCCCAAATACACCGTGGGACATCTTGATCGGGCACGTTCGGTTGATAAGGCCGTGGCGGCTGTCCGGCCCACCTGGGCGGTGGCCGGCAGTGCCCTGCACGGGGTCGGTGTGCCCGATTGCATTTCCGATGCCCGCGCCCGCACCGATCAGGTGCTTGATGCCGTGACCGCCAATGACACCAGCCGATCCCAGGAGGCCTCATGACGTCCCCCATTGCCAACTCTGCACACACCGGCACTGGCGCCCCGCTGGCCTTCGACGCGGTGCTCATCGCTGGATTCGGCGGGCCGGAGTCAATGGACGAGGTGCCGGCATTTCTCCAACGGGTGAGTGGTGGCCACATTCCGCCAGATCGGCTTGCCGAGGTCGAGCACCACTATGCGCGCTTCAACGGCGTGAGCCCGGTCAACGGCCAACATCGTGAACTGGCCGCTGCCCTGAAGGCCGCCCTGGCGGCCCGCAGCATCAATGTGCCCGTTGACAACGGGAATCGTCATACCCCGCCACATTTCGACCAGGCCCTGGCGCAGCTCGCCGCTGGTGGTGCGCGTCGGGTGTTGGCAGTGGTGCCCACGCCCTATTCGTCGTATTCGGGATGTCGCGCCTATCGCGAGGAATTGTTTGCCGGACTGCCCCGCGATGCTTCGGGACATGCCACCCTCGAGGTGTTCAAGCTTGATCCCTATTGGGATCTTCCGGCCCTGGTGAGCGCCCAGGTCGAGCTTCTGCAGCCGGCTCTGGCTGCCCAACCGGGCGCCCACATCGTGTTCACCACCCATTCGATTCCCACCGAGATGGCCCGCACCAGCGGCCCCGTGGGTGGCGCCTATGTGCGCCAACATCTTGAGCTCATCGATGCCGTGATGATCGAGCTTGCCCGCCGTGGCATCCACGCCACCTGGGAGCTGGCCTATCAGTCGCGCTCGGGCAGCCCCCGCACACCGTGGCTGGAGCCCGACATCAACGATGTCGTAGTCCGCTGCGCAGGTGAGGGTGTCCGCTCGATCATCTGCTCACCCATCGGCTTCCTCACCGACCACATGGAAGTGGTCTGGGATCTCGACACCGAGGCCAGGCAGACCGCCGTGGAGCATGAGGTTCACTTTGTCCGTGTGCCCACTGTCGGCACGGTGCCGGTGTTCATCGAGGGCCTGGCCGATCATGTGGCCAAGGCCCTGCGAGCCGGGAACGACTCCTCGCTCGCCCAGGCCAAGCCCGCGCCCAGTGCCGTCGAGCGGCAGTGGTGCACCGAGCACTGCTGCCCCAACGCGCGTGGTGCCAAGCCCTCGGTTCCCGGCATCTCGGTGGATGGCCGCTGAGCTGCGCAATATCGTTGCCTGCAGCGCCCAGAACTACACATTTTTTGACTCTGACCAGGAGAGATAGTGGCTGACATCAGCATCGATCCAATCGTCCAGCGTCCCCGCCGCCTGCGCCGAACGCCTGCCATCCGTCGGATGGTTGCCGAGACCCGGCTCGATCCGGCCGATCTCGTGCTGCCCATGTTTGCCGTGGAGGGCCTCACCGAGCCGCGCGAGATCAGTTCCATGCCCGGTGTGTGGCAGCACACCAAGGAGTCATTGCAGTCTGCGGTGCACGAGGCGGCCGCAGCAGGTGTGGGGGCAGTGATGCTTTTCGGCACGCCGCTGGTGCGTGACCCGATGGGTTCCCAGGCATGGAATCCGCAGGGCATCCTGGCCAATGCCGTGCGCTGGGCAGTCGAAGCAGAGCCTGATCTGCCGGTGATCGCCGATGTCTGCCTCGATGAATTCACCGACCACGGCCACTGCGGGGTGCTGGCCCCCGACGGCTCGGTCGACAATGACGCAACCCTGCCGCTCTACGCGAAGATGTCGGTCGTGCTGGCCGACGCCGGCGCAGCAATGCTCGGTCCCTCGGGCATGATGGACGGCCAGATCCGTGTCATCCGCGAAGCACTCGACGCAGCCGGCCACACCGACACGGTGCTGATGGCCTATTCGGCCAAATATGCCTCCGGTTTCTTCGGCCCCTTCCGTGAGGCCGTGGACAGCCAGCTCACCGGTGACCGTCGCGCCTATCAGCAGGATCCGGCCAATGTCACCGAATCGGCGCGTGAAATCGAACTTGACCTCGACGAGGGTGCTGACTTCGTCATGGTGAAGCCGGCATTGCCCTATCTCGATGTGCTGTCCATGGCCACGAAGATCTCGAATGTTCCGGTGGCCGCCTATGTGGTCTCGGGTGAGTATTCGATGATCGAGTTCGCGGCCAGGGCTGGCGCGATAGACCGCCAGCGCTGCATCATGGAGGCGCTCACCAGCGTCAAGCGCGCCGGTGCCTCCACGATCATCACCTACTGGGCCACAGAGGTTGCCCAGTGGCTGCGCGACGGGCGCTGAGCCGAGCTCATCGGCCGCGTCAAGCGCCAGCCGCCGCCAGATTGACTGGCCTTCTGCCAGCAAGCACGTTTCCATCCGAATCACGAAGGACACAGCAATGACCCGCAGCGATGAACTGTTCGCACAAGCCCTTGAGGTGATGCCCGGGGGAGTCTCCTCCCCGGTGCGGGCGTTCGGATCGGTGGGTGGCACGCCTCGCTTCGTCAAGCGTGCCAGTGGCTCCCACATCATTGACGTGGACGACAAGCGTTATGTCGATCTGGTGTGTTCTTGGGGTCCCATGATCGCCGGCCATGCCCATCCCAGGGTCATCGAGGCCGTGCAGGCGGCCGTCGCCGATTCCACCTCGTTCGGCGCTCCTGCCGAGATCGAACTGCGGCTGGCACAGGCTGTTGTGGAGCGGATGGCAGGGGCCATCGAGAAGGTGCGTTTCACCTGTTCGGGCACTGAAGCCGTGATGACTGCCGCGCGCCTTGCCCGTGGTGTCACCGGCCGCCCTCTGCTGGTGAAGTTCATCGGTTGCTATCACGGCCATGCCGATGGCTTCCTGGTGTCAGCGGGCTCCGGGGTGGCGAGTCTCGGACTGCCCGATTCGCCCGGTGTGCCCAGTGAGGTCGCCGGGGACACTGTTGCCCTGCCCTATGGACGCATCGATCTGGTGGAGCAGCTGTTTGCCGAGCGTGGTGATCAGGTGGCGGCGATCGTCACCGAAGGCGTGCCGGCAAATATGGGCGTGATCGTGCCGCCCGATGGCTTCAATCACAAGCTCCACGACATTGCCCATGCCCACGGCGCCCTGCTCATCCAGGACGAGGTGCTCACCGGTTTCCGGGTGAGCCCCACCGGAGCCTGGGGACTGCAGGGTGCAAAGGAGGGCTGGACGCCCGATCTGTTCACCTTCGGCAAGGTGATCGGTGGCGGAATGCCCTTGGCTGCAGTCGGCGGATCGGCCGAGATCATGGACAATCTTGCGCCTGCCGGTTCGGTCTACCAGGCGGGCACCTTGTCGGGAAATCCGGCAGCCTGCGCCGCTGGTCTGGCCACTCTGGAACTGATGGATGTGGCTGCCTATGAGCAGCTTGACGCCACTGCCGCCCGCGTGGCAGCACTGGCCGATGAGGCCTTGGAAGCCGCCGGGGTGCCCCACCGGATCAACAAGGTCTCCAATCTGTTCAGCGTTTTCCTGTCCGAGGCGCCGGTCACTGATTTCGCCTCGGCCCAGAAGCAGGATTCCCGGGCATTTTCGCGCTTTTTCCATACCTGCCTGGAAGCCGGCCTGTGGCTTGCCCCGAGTGGTTTCGAGGCCTGGTTCTGTTCCACTGCCATGGACGACGACGATCTCGAGCTGATCGACGCCGGGCTCCACGCAGGCGCGCAGGCGGCTGCCAGTGGTCTGACATCGCTTGAGGATGTCCGTCGCTGAATTTCCGTTCCGGAATGCGAGATTGTGCACACCGAGGCCAATTCCTGTGCACATTTTCACGCTGAGTCGCGTAACCACCTGCGTGAACGCTGTTAAATTCCTGTGACTCGAAATGCGGCGCGCCACCCCCTTGCCCTAAGGGCGGTTGAACGTGGGAGGATGGCGCCATGAGTCCGCGAGAAATTGAGGTTTCCGAGCCGCGCGAGGTCGGCATTACCGAGCTCGTACTGCGCGATGCCCATCAGAGCCTGTTCGCCACACGAATGGCAATGGAAGACATGGTCGACGCCTGTGCAGACATTGATGCTGCCGGGTATTGGTCAGTGGAGTGTTGGGGCGGTGCAACGTACGATTCGTGCATCCGCTTCCTCAACGAGGATCCGTGGGAGCGTCTTCGCACCTTCCGCAAGTTGATGCCCAACAGCCGTCTCCAGATGCTGCTCCGTGGCCAGAACCTGCTGGGTTACCGCCACTACAATGACGAAGTCGTCGATCGTTTCGTCGACAAGTCCGCTGAGAATGGCATGGACGTGTTCCGTGTCTTCGACGCCATGAATGATCCCCGCAACATGGAACACGCCATGGCTGCCGTCAAGAAGGCCGGCAAGCACGCGCAGGGCACCATTTGCTACACAACCAGCCCCGTCCACAATGTTGAGGGCTATGTCAAGCTTGCAGGTCAGCTGCTTGACATGGGTGCTGATTCCATCGCTTTCAAGGACATGGCTGCACTGCTGAAGCCCCAGCCCGCCTACGACATCGTCAAGGGCATCAAGGACACCTACGGGCAGAAGACGCAGATCAATGTCCACTGCCACTCGACCACGGGTGTCACCGAGGTCTCCCTCATGAAGGCCATCGAGGCCGGAGCCGACGTCGTCGACACCGCCATCTCGTCCATGTCGCTCGGACCGGGCCACAATCCCACCGAGGCTGTCGTTGAGATGCTCGAGGGCACCGGTTACACCACCAGCCTTGATCCCGATCGTCTGCTGAAGATTCGCGATCATTTCAAGGCCATTCGTCCGAAGTACAAGAAGTTCGAGTCGAAGACCCTGGTCGACACCTCGATCTTCAAGTCCCAGATTCCCGGCGGCATGCTCTCCAACATGGAGTCGCAGCTGCGCGCCCAGGGTGCCGAGGACAAGATGGACGAGGTCATGGCCGAGGTGCCGCGCGTCCGCAAGGCCGCCGGTTACCCGCCGCTGGTCACCCCGTCGAGCCAGATCGTGGGCACGCAGGCCGTGTTCAACGTGATGATGGGCGAGTACAAGCGCATGACCGGTGAGTTCGCCGACATCATGCTCGGCTACTATGGCGCCAGCCCCGCTGATCGTGATCCTGAAGTGATCAAATTGGCCGAGGCCCAGAGCGGCAAGAAGCCGATCACCCAGCGTCCTGCCGATCTGCTGCCCCCCGAGTGGGAGAAGCAGAGCGCCGAGGCTGCTGCACTCAAGGGCTTCAATGGCTCCGACGAGGACGTGCTCACCTATGCACTGTTCCCGCAGGTTGCCCCCACCTTCTTCGAGCATCGTGCCGAGGGTCCCCATTCGGTGGCCCTGTCCGATGCCCAGGTGAAGGCCGAGGCCGAGGGTGACGCCAAGTCGCTCGCCGTGAGTGGCCCCATCACTTACAACGTGAACGTGGGCGGTTCCGTCCGCGAAGTCACCGTTGAGCAGGCGTGAGGATGATTGCCAATCATGGCTGATAACAAGACACTGAAGCTCGCCACCACCATGGAAGGTCGGGTGGAGCAGCTCGCTGAGCAGCGCCAGCTGATCGAAGCCGGTGGCGGCGAAGCTCGTATCGCCAAGCAGCACAAGCAGGGAAAGCAGACCGCTCGCGAGCGTCTGGACAATCTGCTTGATCCGCATTCGTTCGACGAGGTGGGCGCTTTCCGCAAGCACCGCACCACGCTGTTCGGCATGGACAAGGCCGTCGTTCCTTCTGACGGTGTTGTCACTGCCCGCGGCACCATCTTCGGGCGTCCCGTTCACGCTGCCTCCCAGGACTTCACGGTCATGGGTGGTTCGGCTGGCGAGACGCAGTCCACGAAGGTCGTCGAGACGATGGAACAGGCGCTGCTCACCGGCACGCCCTTCCTGTTCTTCTACGATTCGGGCGGCGCCCGAATCCAGGAGGGCATCGATTCGCTGAGTGGTTACGGCAAGATGTTCTTCGCCAATGTGAAGCTGTCCGGCGTCGTGCCGCAGATCTCGATCATTGCCGGCCCCTGTGCCGGTGGTGCATCGTATTCCCCGGCCCTCACCGACTTCATCATCATGACGAAGAAGGCCCATATGTTCATCACGGGCCCGCAGGTGATCAAGTCGGTCACGGGCGAGGAGGTCAGCGCCGATCAGCTCGGTGGTGCAGAAGCACACATGACCACCTCGGGCAATATTCACTTCGTGGCCGAGGATGACGACGCCGCCGAGCTCATTGCCAAGAAGCTGCTCAGCTTCCTGCCGCAGAACAACACTGAGGAAGCCGCCTTCGTCAACCCGAACAACGACGTGAGCCCGTGCGAGGAATTGCGCGAGATCGTGCCGCTGGACGGCAAGCGTGGTTATGACATCCGCGATGTCATCGCCAAGGTTGTCGACTGGGGTGACTACCTCGAGGTCAAGGCCGGATACGCCACCAACCTGGTGACGGCATTCGCCCGAGTCAACGGCCGCACTGTGGGCATTGTTGCCAATCAGCCGAAGGTGATGTCGGGTTGCCTCGACATCCACGCCTCCGACAAGGCAGCGGAGTTCATCGGTTTCTGCGATTCGTTCAACATCCCGCTGGTTCAGTTGGTTGACGTGCCGGGCTTCCTGCCCGGTGTGCAGCAGGAATACGGCGGCATCATTCGCCATGGCGCGAAGATGCTCTACGCCTATTCCGAGGCCACTGTGCCGAAGATCACCGTTGTGCTCCGCAAGGCATACGGCGGCTCCTATCTGGCCATGTGCAACCGTGACCTTGGTGCCGACGCCGTCTTCGCATGGCCCAGCGCTGAGATCGCCGTGATGGGTGCCGAAGGTGCGGCAAATGTGATTTTCCGCAAGGAAATTGCTGCTTCCGATGATCCTGACGCCACCCGCGCCGAGAAGATCGACGAATATCAGAATGCGTTCAACACTCCCTATGTGGCTGCTGCACGCGGCCAGGTGGACGACGTGATTGATCCGGCTGATACCCGTCGCAAGATTGCTTCCGCCCTGGAGCTGTACGCCACCAAGCGTCAGCCCCGTCCGGCTAAGAAGCACGGGAACTTCCCCTGCTGAGCGAGGAGAGAAATTATGGCTGATGAGGAAGAGAAAGACCTGATGATCTCCACGCTCAACAAGCGCGTGTCGTCATTGGAGTCTGAGTTGGGAACGCTCCGGGGTAACACCCAGGGTGTGTCCGAGGACGTGTTGACAGCCATTTCGGCTGCCGTCGCGGCCTATCTCGGCAACGACGGATCGGTCCAGGCCGTCCATTACGCCCCGAGCCCGAATTGGGTTCGCGAGGGTCGCCGGGCTCTGCAGAACCATTCCATTCGTTGATTCGGGAGTAACTCACATGAAGCTGAAGGTAACAGTCAACGGCACTGCCTACGACGTGGACGTTGATGTCGACAAGTCGCAGACAAATCCGATGGGCACGATCCTGTTTGGTGGCGGTACCGGTGGAGCTGCACCGGTCGCCACCGGTGGCGCCGGTGGCGCCTCCGCCGGAGAGGGCGAGATTCCCGCTCCGCTGGCCGGCACCGTGTCCAAGATCCTCGTGAAGGAGGGCGACTCGGTCAAGGCCGGTCAGACCGTCCTCGTGCTCGAGGCCATGAAGATGGAAACGGAGATCAACGCTCCTTCCGATGGCAAGGTTGAGAAGGTTCTTGTCGAGGAGCGTCAGGCCGTTCAGGGTGGTCAGGGCCTTATCAAGGTCGCCTGACTCGTCTGAGCACTAGCCCACATGGCGCGCGGCAGGGAGAGATTCCCAGGGCCCCGCGCGGGGTGGGGGTGGGGTGGTGGGG
>CAXYYR010000068.1:0-10598 GCA_964293265.1 uncultured Propionibacterium sp. | reverse complement strand
AAAGCAGCCCAACAAACAAGGTGGCGCCCCACAGGCCTGCGCCCTTGTTGCGGGCAAAAACCCCAGCCAGCTGAGTTGCGCCGGTTTGCAAACCCCAGAAGATCTCCGCCGCCACAGCCGATCCCCGCAGAACCGAACGCCACGAGGAATGGGTCTGGGGAAGGGTGCGGAACAGAACGACGAACAGCATCCAGCTGCCCACCAGCGTGGCCCCCACCGAGATGACACGAATGAGGGGCTGCGAGAGACCCAGACCATCCAGATGCGCCACACTCAGCAATTCCGTGCCCCAGCCGGTGAACAGGGTGTTTGCCACCAGCAACACACCGACCACAACAATCAGCCCCAGCAGCAGAAGCGCATTGAGTGCCACCTCGACGAAGAAGAAGTGCTTGTCCTCGGACATGTCGAACTCCGGACGCCACATGGCCCGGATCGCGCTCTTCACGTTGCCCATGCAGCCGGCGCCTGCCCACAGCGCCACAACAATCGCGATAACACCCACCGTCTGCCAGTGATAGAGGTATTGCTCCAGATATTGCAACACCGCATCCTGGATGGGGCCCGGATACAAATTCGTGGTGACGATGTTTCGCACCTCACCCATGAGGGATGGCCGCAGCACTGTGAGCAGGAGACCCAGGCCACTGAATGCGAACATCAGCACCGGCACGGAAGCCAACACACTGAAATAGGTGATTCCGCCGGCAAACTGATTGCCCAGCCGATTGTTGAAGCGGTCGTTGGCGCGCCACAGATGGGCTGCAGCAGGGTTCTGGGCAGCCCACTCGAGCAGACGCGTCACAAGCCTGCTCACTGCCTCCACCGGATTCCGGCTGGCAGCGTCCACGGTCACCGCTGCACTGGCGCCCGTGCCGGCGCCGGGCCGGTTCTCACGCCGATGCTGGTCGCTGCTCATGGGAGTGGAACTCCTTTCACCGTGACCACGCTAGACCAGAGCGACCCGAGCCCCGACGTCAGCCCCGGAACGTCACTCCTGCCCGGCGAGGAGCTCGGCTGTGGGACATACGCACAGCAGATGACGATCACCGAAGGCATTGTCGATGCGCGCTGCTACCGGCCAATACTTGTCCCCACCGCTGCCCTCGATGGGTCCGGTCTGCAGACCAGCCGGGAACCCCGCAATGCTGCGCGCATAGGGATGGGTCCATTCATCGGCACCGACCCGGGCCAGCGGATGGGGCGCATTGACCAGCGGGTTGTCATCAACCGGCCAGTCCCCCGCCGCCACCCGTTCGACTTCAGCATGGATGGAGATCATCGCCTCACAGAAGCGATCAAGCTCGCCACGATCCTCACTCTCGGTGGGCTCAACCATGAGCGTGCCCGGCACCGGGAAACTCATTGTCGGAGCGTGGAAACCATAATCGATCAGGCGCTTTGCCACATCGTCCACCGTGACACCCGTGCGGGCCGTCAGTTCCCTCAGATCGAGGATGCATTCATGCGCCACCAGGCCCTCATTGCCCGCGTAGAGCACCGGATAGAGCCCACCAAGGCGGTGTGCAATGTAGTTCGCATTAAGCACGGCCACCTTGGTTGCCCGGGCAAGTCCCTCGGCTCCCATCATGGCCAGATAGGCGTAGCTGATCGCAAGGACGCCGGCTGAACCCCACGGAGCTCCTGCAACCGTGCCCCCCTGGGCAATGCGAGTATCAGGCATCGGAACCACCGGATGATTGGGCAGGAACTCGATGAGTTGCTCGGCAACAACGATGGGGCCCACGCCGGGACCGCCACCACCATGGGGAATGGCGAATGTCTTGTGCAGATTCAGGTGACTCACATCACCGCCGAAGCGTCCCGGTCGGGCAATCCCCACCAGGGCATTCATGTTGGCCCCGTCGATGTAGACCTGACCACCCGCATCGTGCACCATTCGGCAGAGCTCGGTGATGGTGTCTTCAAAGACACCGTGGGTGCTGGGATATGTCACCATGATCGCTGCGATGCGATCTTGATTGGCAGCGATCTTTGCCTCCAGATCATCGAGGTCGATCTGTCCATCATCGGATGATTTCACTGTCACCACGCTGAGCCCGGCCATTGCTGCGGAGGCGGCATTGGTGCCGTGGGCCGAAGCCGGAATGAGGCAGACAGTGCGATCCAGATCACCGCGACTGTGATGGTAGCCACGAATCGCCAGGAGACCGGCATATTCGCCCGATGCCCCCGAGTTCGGTTGCAGACTGGCGGCTGCATAACCACTGAGCTCGCACAGCCGGGCTGACAGTTCATCGATGAGCTGGCGATAACCCCGGGCATCCTCGGCTGGCGCAAAGGGATGCAGATTTGCGAAACCGGGATAGCTGATGGGCTCCATGGCCGTGGCAGGGTTCAATTTCATGGTGCAGGAACCGAGCGGGATCATGCCGCGATCCAAGGCAAAATCACGATCTTCAAGGGTGCGCAGATAGCGCATGAACTGTGTCTCGGAGTGGTAGCTGTTGAACACCGGATGGCTCAGGAAGTCCGAACTGCGTGGTGTGGCAGCGGACTCACCCCACTGGTTGGCCGTGGCAGCAGGGTCAACATCGAAGGCTTCCAAGACATGGTCCAGGTCTGCATCAGTGGCATCTTCGCCGACGCTGATGCCCACCGTGTCCGCGTCGATGGCTCGCAGGTGCACCCCCAATTCCCGGGCGCGGGAAAGCACCTGATCGGCACGTCCCGGAACCGGCACAGTGAGGGTGTCGAAGAACGAGGCATGGCGTGGTGTCAGCCCAGCAGCTTGCAGGGCTCCTGCGAGCAATGCGGTGCGCGCATGGATGGTCTCGGCAATTCTGTGGATGCCGACCGGTCCGTGATACACGGCATACATTCCGGCCACCACAGCAAGCAGGACCTGCGCGGTGCAGATATTGCTGGTGGCCTTCTCACGACGGATGTGCTGCTCGCGGGTCTGGAGCGCAAGTCGATAGGCAACGACGCCGTCAGCATCACGTGAGACACCCACAAGCCGGCCCGGCAGCTGCCGTTCCAAGCCCTTGCGCACAGAGATGTAGCCGGCATGGGGTCCGCCGTAGTAGAGCGGAACACCGAAGCGCTGGGTGGTGCCCACCACGATGTCTGCACCCCACTCACCGGGCGGGACAACCGTGGCGAGAGCCAGCAGATCAGCCGCGGCAATCATGAGCCCACCAGCGTCATGGATGCTCTGGGCGAGGGCGCGCAGCTCGTCAGTGGATTGCAGGCGCCCATCAGTGGCAGGGGTCTGGACAATCACCGCAAAGGCCTGGGACAACGCCGGACAGGTGATGGGATCATCGGCTTGCACTAGCTTGATGCCGAGCGGCCCTAGACGGGTCTCCAACACGGCAAGGCTTTGTGGCAACAACCCGGAATCAACCACCAGGGTGTCGGCCTTGGCGCGCATCGCGCGATGCGCGAGCGCGGCAGCCTCAGCAACAGCTGTGGATTCATCGAGCAGTGACGCACCGGCAGTCGGCAGTGCTGTGAGATCGGCCACCATGGTCTGGAAATTGAGCAGGGCCTCGAGACGTCCCTGACTGATTTCCGGCTGATAGGGCGTATACGCGGTGTACCAGCCAGCATTTTCCACCACATGTCGCCGTATCACCGACGGGGTGACAGTGCCGTAGTAGCCCATCCCGATCATGGCGCGCAGCGGATTGTTCATGGCGGCCAGCTCGCTCAGATGGGCCGTGGTCGCCTGCTCGCTCAGCGCTGCTGGCAGATTGAGGGCCTCCGGGCTGCGAATGGCTCCGGGCATTGCCAGATCGACCAGTTCATCAAGAGAACTGCGGCCCAGCGTCTCCAGCATCTGTGCTGTGTCCGCCGCAGTCGGCCCGATGTGGCGGGAGCTGAAAAGTGCCGCCTGGTTTTCGCCGGCAGCATTCATGGGTGTCTGTGTGCGCCATTGCATGTCAAGAGTCTAGGTGATGATGTCGCGGTGCCCGATGGCGGCATGGGCGTGTCCCGCGCGGGAAAGGACTGCGCAGGGCACCGGATTCAGGCGATGTGTACCGGAGTGTCAGTGGGAATGGCGTCGTAGAACCATTTGGCGTCGGCTACGGTCAGGCGGACGCAGCCGTGGGAAGCTGGCTCGCCCAATTTCAGCGCCTCTGATTCGATGTAGTTGCCCTCGGTATCGGTGGGCACCGAATGGAACAGATATGTGGTGCCTTCAAAGGCCGTCCACCAATTGGCCCCCATGCCCTCATCACCGTTGAAGAAGTCTTCACCGCGCTGCCCAATGGTGAAATCACCGGTTGGCGTCGAGTTGTCGAGTCCGCTGCTCGCGACCATGGTGTAGATCACATCGTCGCCGTTCTTTACGTCAACCCGCTGATCGCCCAGGCGGACATCAACCCGGAGTTCAGTCATGGTCGACAGATCTGGCTGGGTTCCGGTGGGAGCCTGCCAGTCAATTTCTGAAGCCGGAGTTTCCGCGGTCTCGGCCTGCTGGGTGGCGGGTGCCTCATCGGCAGAGGCATTTGATCCCGCGAGATTGATCACCAGAATGATGAGCAGCACGACAACGGCAAGCACCAGGCCCGCGATGATGCGATGCGCACGGATGAGTTCACTGTGCGCTTGAGCTTCTCGTGGTGTCATCTCACCCCCGTTTTCCGGCAATTCAGCTGCTACGCCGACGACGTCGTGCTCGGGACAGCTCATCGTCGGCTTCAACGAGTTCAGCGTCCTGGCGGGCATGCTCGCTGGGCAGTTCAATCAGTGTGCCCTCGATGTCGCGCACAACACCGTCAAGTGCAATGGCGAACATCCCCTGCCCACCGCGGAGAAGGTCATAGACCTCGTCCTCGGATGTGCATTCATACACCGAGGCTCCATCGCTCATCAGCGTGATGCCGCTGAGATCTCCCTCGCCACGGGCACGCAGATGTTCCACTGCCTGACGGATCTGTTGGAGCGAGATTCCGGCGTCGAGAAGGCTCTTGACCACCTTGAGCAGCAGGATGTCGTGGAAGGAATAGAGGCGTTGGGTGCCGGAACCACCGGCGGGGCGAATGCCCGGAGTCACCAGACCAGTGCGCGCCCAATAGTCCAGCTGTCGGTAGCTGATGCCAGTGACTGAACAGGCAACCGGGCCACGGAACCCCGCGTCTTCGGGAATGCGCGAAAAATCACCCTCGAACAGGGCTGACTGGACAGTATTGCGTGCTGCCGTGCCCGGGGATGCTGGGTTGGTCACGATCGCCTCTTTCGTCATGGCTTGTCACCTTGTCGGTGCACCTCAGACGGTAAGCTCCCGAACCACCTCGACGCAACGATAAGGCACCTGCGGCGTGTTCGATTCGGGCTCTGGTCCACCAGAAAAATCCAGGATGTCTGATCATCGAACAATGGCCAGATTGAGCCTGTTTCCGCCTGATTCAGGACTCGAAGTCGTCGGGATCGACGTGATCGAGGAAGCTCTTGAACTCCTCCACGACGTTGCTTTTCTGCTCAAAAGCCTCAACGCTGAGTTGAGCCACCAGCTCATCGGAACAAGAGATCGGGAAGCCCTCGACGAAGGACAGGGCCGCAATATCGGACAGCCTGGCAGAGATCGCCTCACCGTCCACCACGAGCTCAGCGCTGTAATGGCCCTCGTCCCAGCCAGTGATGCGCCCCGCCAGCGCTGGTGAGCCCAGACGCGTCAACAGTGAATCCATCAGCTCAAAGGTGAGGGCAGGCCCCTTGAGCTCTCCCTCCACCACCGACATGAGAGCAGCCGCTGAGATGGTATCGACCCATACCGGCAGATAACGGGTCGTGCCCACCACTCTCAGCACCATGACCGGCTGGTCACGATCTTCCAGCACCCGGATGCCGGCCACTTCGAGTTCAGCCATGTCAGCGCTCCAGGACTACGTGCATCAGGGCCGTGTGCGCCGCCAGCACAAGCTGGGCCAATTCACTGATTGTCTGCCCGGCTTCGGCATCATTGCGGGCAAAGGGTTGTGCCCCCTGCTCGATCATGCCCGCCTCACGTTCGGCCACCTGCTTGATGGCGCGCAGGTGACGTGTGTCCATTCCATAGGCCTGCAGCTTGCGTGCCACCACACACAGCATCAGCGCTTCACGTCCGTAATAGATGGAATTGCGCCGAGTCACCACCATGTGTTGCCGCTCCAGCTCGATCAAGGTGGCCTCGGGCAGCCCGGACTTCTTGATGAGCTCACGGCGGGTGAGTTTGATCGGACGGGCATTGCGCCGCCCCACGAGGTGATCGCCCGGCGCTGATGCGCTGGACGCAGGACCGGGCGCTTGGCGAGACCTGTCGGCCTCGAGCGGGGAAGGCGCCGGGGCAGCTTCGGCAATCCGTGGCGGTTCCTGCCCCGAATCCATCAGGTCAAGATTCTCGCGGATCACCTTCAGCGGAAGATATTGATCGCGTTGCACCTTCAGGATGTAACGAAGTCGCTCGATATCCGGCTCAGAATATTTGCGGTAACCCGAGGGGGCACGTTCCGGAGAGACCAGTCCCTCCCCTTCGAGGAAGCGAATCTTCGAGATCGTGACGTCCGGGAATTCGGCCTTGAGGATGCTCAATACCTGGCCGATGCTTCTCAGGGGCGCCTCGCCCATCAGTTCAGTCCGTGCTCACTCACGAAGAAGACCATCCGGAACTTGCCGATCTGAACTTCTTCCCCTGGCCGCAGCACAGCTGAGCCGTCGACCAAGGTGCGGTTGACATAGGTGCCATTGAGGCTGCCCAGGTCAGTGATCGTCATCTGGGAGTCACCCATGGTGAATTTCGCATGATGACGTGAAACCGTGATGTCGTCCAGGAAGATGTCGCAATCGGGGCTGCGTCCGGCAGTGGTCTCCGGCTGGTCGAGCAGATATCTCGCTCCCACATCGGGGCCCCGGGTCACGATGAGCAGCGCATTGCCTTCCGGCAGCGCGCTCACAGCTGCGGTGTCCTCGGCTGAGATCTCAGCACGGGGCACGTCCTCCTCGACAACCGGAATCACCGACGTGGTGTCGGTGGGGCTTCCGAGGCGCGAACCACACTGGGAGCAGAAGTTGCTCCCATCAGGGTTGTCATGACCGCATTTGCCGCAAATCATCATGCTGCGAACTCTTTCCTCAGGCTCACTTATCGGACACTACCGGTAGCAAGCGCCGGCCAGGCGCTCCGACATCCCGCTTGCATCGGACAAATCACCTGACCGGAGCCTATATGGCAGATTTCGATCTGTGCCCCATTTTAGGCGCAGACACGCTGTTGCCAGCTCAGTCAGTGGCCACAGCTGCATAGGCGCTGGCATCCATCAGCGCGTCCAGACCGGAATCGGCCCCGGCCTCAACCTCGAATAGCCAGCCCTCGTCATAGGGCGAGGAATTGATGGTCTCCGGAGAGTCTGCAAGGGCCTCATTGACAGCCACGACTTTTCCGGTGATCGGAGAATAGATATCAGAAACAGACTTGGTTGACTCAAGTTCGCCGCAGGAATCCCCTGCAACAACCGCCTCGCCCACCGTGGGAAGTGACGCATAGACCACATCGCCCATGGCGTCGGCAGCAAATTGCGTGATACCCACCCGCAGAGTCGGGCCGCCGTCCTGACGCACCCATTCGTGCTCACTGCTGTACCGAAGATCGGAGGGGAATTCCATGACGGTCACCTTTCCAGTCTCTGGGTCCTGGACGCCCAGTTGGCCCAAGTCTGTCATCGACCTGCGCCTGATGCCACCAAAGGGGCGCCACCAGGCAGGCGATCAACGCTATGCCGGGCGCGCATGGCGTGGCGCCTCCACCGTGACAGTGGAATCCACATCAATCCGATTGGGTGTCTCGATGGCCACTGAGCCACCAACCTTGGCTGATTCGAGTTGGCTCACCAAGCCCCCTCGGAACCGTGAGGCCTCCTCGAGTTCATGGGCCTGGCCAATCACATCGATCGTCAGTGGCAGCGACAACTCGATGCCATCAGCAATCAGCCCGTTGTCGCCATCGGCAAACCATGTGGAGGCAACCACCCTGACCGAGTCATTGATTTCGATTGCCTGTGCCCCGGCATCTCGAAGCTCCTCGATGCCGTCGAGCATCGTATTGGCACTGACCTTGCCCTCGGGTGCGCTGATGACAATCCGAATTCCCGGCCCCTCGGCAGCAACAGTGCCCGCCAACAGCTCAAGCTCGTCAAGGCGTTGGGCCGCCTGATCCGCAGCCACCCTCGAGGAATCCGCACCGCTTCGCAGCTGATCACGAGTGGCCACTAGGTCAGCGATCTGGGCGTCAAGTCGATCTGACTCGGAATTGAGACCGGCCAACAATTCCACCAGGTCAGCACGCCGCATCGACGAATAGGGATCAGTGGTTGCCGTGCCACGGATCTGAACGACGGCGACGCTGGCAACCAGACAGAAGGCCAGCCCCAGGATGGCCTGTGCAAGCGTGGGACGGAAGAACCGTCTGATCTTGTTGGCCCGCGTCTCACGCACAGCATGGCTAGGCATGAAGCACCTCCCGGCGAATCCCGGCCACATTGGTGAAAATCCGGATTCCGAGCACCACGATCACCGCGGTGGACAGCTGCGAGCCCACGCCGATGAGATCACCGACCCAGACCAGCAATGCAGCAACGGCCACATTGGAGATGAATGACACCACGAAGACCCGATCATGGAAAACCCCCTTGATCCACGCCAGAACTCCACCGAAGAGCGCATCAAGGGCGGCCACGATCATGATCGGCAAATAGGGCTGCAGCGCACTGGGCACCGTGGGCGTGATGAGCAGACCCACGACGATGCCGATCACCAAGCCAATGAGGGCAAGCATTCATCTCCCTTTCGTGAGGAACTACAGCTTTCATGAGCAATTGCAGGTTCGTTACAAATTACAGGGGTGGAGAACTCGGGTGCGCCGATCACCTGGCAGGTGATGGGCAACCGGGCATGTTCACTGTTTTCGTCTGACGAGCGGCGACAATGCCTGTGGATCTCCGGCAAGCTGCACATCGGAGTTCGCCACGTTGATTCCATAACGAATCTGGTGGTTGCTCTGCAAGAAGGCCAGCCATGAGCTGGCAGCAGTATCGGCAAATTTTCCGGTGAGCTGCTGCCCTTCGCCAATCGCTTCCACCGTGTAGGGCGAGCTCACCGACCGATAATCAACTGTGATGGCCTGGCCGGCATCATGGATGGCCGTCCGTGCGGTGATCCGATGACCGTTGATGGATACCGCCTCGGCTCCCGCTTGCCACAGCCCATTCGTGATGATGCGCAGGTCTTGATCAACCACCTGTGCCTCCTCATCATCAGCTGGCCCATCACTGAGTGTGATGACGATGCCGGGGCCGACAATGTCGGTGTCCCCCACCGCCACATGGAGCGCATTGAGACGGTCCAACACCGCAGGCTGGTCAGCCAGGGCCTGGCTCTGCAGCGTGCTCACCTCATTGCGCACGGTGGCCAGGCTTGCAATCTGCTGGGCATTGCGTTCCTGGGCTGCGTTGATGGAATCGATGAGCGCCTCACGTTCGCTGGCGCCTTCATCGGCAGCTTGTGTTGCGCTCAGCCCTGCACCCGCAAGCACCACGCCCAGCACAAGGCAGATACCCACAGTGACCACTCGCCACGGGCTCGACGCACGTGTTCTGAGGGTTGAGCCGACCGAGCCCGATCCATTGGGTGAATTCTCGCCGGGCGATTGACGCTGTGGTGGTTCTTGCGGTGTTGATTCATGCAGTGTTGATTCATGCGCCCGGGCATATTCAGGATTGAGCGCGGTCGAAGTGATCTGGTCGATCAGATCCATGGAGGAATCAATCCGATGGAGATCGTGGTCGACCACTCGCCGCAATCTCATGGCAGCTGCGCCGGGGACGGCTCATTGTCGGGAGTGCGGACCGGCGGCGCCGTGCGCAGCAGGGCCCAGGTCTGGGCAACATAGAGCAGCCCAGCCCACCAGTACAGGAAGGCCCCCCACAGCGCGAAGGCCCAGCCGACAATGCGGGCATAGGGCGAGAAGAACCATGGGCCTGCCCCCAACAACACCAGAGGCAGGGCGTACAGAAGACAGAAAGTGGCTGCCTTCCCCACAAAATTCACCGGGAGTGAGGTGTATCCCCGTGTCTTGAGGAAGGGCACCAGACAGACCATCACCACATCACGGGCCAGCAGAATGATCAGCAGCCACAGCGGAATGATTCCGCGGGCAGCAAGACCCACCACGGTGGCAGCGATGTAGAGCCGGTCGGCAATGGGATCGAGCATCTGACCCAGGCGACTCACCTGATGGAAGCGTCGCGCGATCTGTCCGTCCAACCAATCGGTGGCGCTGGCCACTGCCAGGAGAACCACGGCTGCAACATCGTGGTGGCTCAGGATCAACCATGCGAAGAAGGGCACTCCCACCAGACGCGCGAAGCTGAGCACATTGGGCACGGTGACGATGGCATCGGTGTCGTAGCGTGGCACCTGCTCCTGGCTTGCTGACAGCTTGGCCGCCCGGCCGGGGCTGACGTGGGAATCCGACACGGATCCACCCTAGGCCATGAGGCCGTTCGTCTTCCCGTGCGGAGTCCCCGTGTCACTGAGCTTGCGTCACTGGGCTTGCATCACTGTGCGCGACGGAAGCGATGCTTCGTGACGTTCTT
>CAXYYR010000067.1:0-10599 GCA_964293265.1 uncultured Propionibacterium sp. | reverse complement strand
CTACAGCTTCGACTCCACGCTCTTCACCCGTTGACCGGCTGTCGCCGCACGTCACCCGCCCGCCGGCTGGCGGCGCAGGATTTGCCCGCTGATCCTGTGACTTTCTCGCGCTCAGCTGAAGCCCCGTCCTCAAAGGTTTTTTGTCCTGACAAATAGTTGACATGCCATGTCCTGCGAAGGTTCAATGGGCTGGTCAGATTGCCCCACCGTCGAAGACGACCAGGTGGCTCAGGTGATCTGTTCTTCAGGAAGGAAACCATGAGCACCGAATACACGCCAGGGCCCCTGCTCGAGGCTGCCCGTAATACTCCCACCGCGCTGTGGAATGACTCCGCCGATCCCGACGAGCTGCGCCAGTCGATCGCTTTCGGTGGCGTGGGTGCCACCTGCAATCCGTCGATTGCTTACACCTGCATCACCAAGCGCAAGGACAAGTGGCTGCCGCGCATCGCCCAGCTTGCCGAAGAAATGCCGCAGGCCTCGGAGTCCGAGATCGGCTGGCAGGCCGTCCGCGAGCTGTCGCTGGAGGCCGCCGAGCTGCTTGCGCCGATCTTCGAGCGTGAGAACGGACGCAATGGCCGTCTGTCGATCCAGACTGATCCCCGTCTTGCCCGCAGCGCCAAGGCGTTGGCCGACCAGGCCGAGGAATTCTCCAAGCTTGCCAAGAACATCATTGTGAAGATTCCCGCCACCAAGGTGGGCCTGGAGGCAATTGAGGACGCCACCTACCGCGGCGTCTCGGTGAATGTCACCGTGTCCTTCACCGTGCCGCAGGCCGTCTATGCAGGCGAGGCCATCGAGCGTGGTCTGAAGCGCCGCGAGGCCGAGGGCCTGGACGTTTCCACCATGGGTCCGGTTGTCACCCTGATGGGTGGCCGTCTGGATGATTGGATCAAGATCGTCGCCAAGCGCGAAGGCCTGTTCCTCGATCCCGGTCATCTCGAATGGGGTGGCGTGGCTGCCCTCAAGCGCGCCTATCACGAGTTCCAGGCCCGCGGCCTGCGTGCGCGTGTGCTGTCGGCCGCCTTCCGCAATGTCATGCACTGGTCCGAGCTGGTTGGTGGCGACCTGGTCGTCTCACCGCCGTTCGCCTGGCAGCAGATCATCAACAACTCGGACTACAAGCCCGTCAACCGCATTGATGTGCCCGTCGATCCCGAGATCATGAAGACCCTGCAGTCGATCCCGGAATTCGTGCGTGCCTACGAGCCCGACGGCATGACGCCCGATGAGTTCGATTCCTACGGCGCCACTGTCCGCACGCTGCGCGGCTTCCTCCAGGCCGATGCCGATCTGGACGAGCTCGTGCGCGATGTGATCATGCCCCAGCCGTGAGCCTGATCGCTTCCATCACTTCAACACTTCTTGTCGTTTTCCCGATTCCGCCTTCGGGCGCAGAAAGGCAGCAGAGATGCTGAGAATCGCAGTCATCGGGGCAGGCCGCATTGGTCATGTCCATGCAAAGACGATCGCCTCCCATCCGGATGCCACGCTGGAACTGGTGTGCGATCCCATGGGCGACGCCGCCGAGAAGCTGGCGTCGGTCTACGGCGCCCGTGCAGTGAAGGACGCCGACCAGGTGTTCGCCGATCCCAATGTGGATGCGGTGATCATCGGTTCGCCGACGCCGCTGCACATTCCGCATCTGTTGGCGGCAGCCAAGGCCGGCAAGGCAGTGCTGTGTGAGAAGCCCATTGCCCTGGACATGGCCGATGTCACGGCTGCTGAGGCCGAGTTGAAGTCGATCACCACTCCGGTGATGTTCGGCTTCAACCGTCGCTTCGATCCGTCGTTCGCGTCGATCCACCAGTCCGTGGCAGCCGGCAAGGTGGGCCGCCTGGAGCAGCTCACCATCATCAGCCGTGACCCGGCAGCCCCGCCGCTGGAATACATCAAGGTGTCAGGTGGCATCTTCCGCGACATGACGATCCATGACTTCGACATGGCGCGTTTCTTCCTGGGTGACATCACCGAGGTCTATGCAGCCGGTCAGGTGCTCGACCCGGCCATCGGCGCAACGGGAGATTTCGATGCTGCCGTGGTGACGCTGAAGGCAAGCTCCGGTGCAGTGGCAACGATCATCAACAATCGTCACTGCTCCTCGGGTTACGACCAGAGGCTGGAAGCTGCCGGTGACCAGGGTGCGCTGTTCGCAGAGAACATCCGTCCCACCACTGTGCGTTTCTCGTCGGCCACCCAGACCGATGCCCAGGAGCCCTATCTGGACTTCTTCCTGGAGCGCTATGCAGATGCCTACCGTCTGGAGCTGTCGTCGTTCATCGAGGCAGTCGAGGCGGGCACCAAGCCGGCAACCGGCATTGACGACGCCATCAAGGCGCTGCGTCTTGCCGAGGCGGCAACAGAATCGGCTCGCACGGGGAAGCCTGTGTCGATCGCTTGATCGCCACTACGGTCAGGCACAGCACGATCGCCTGATCGTCAACTCGTAGTGTGGATGGCGTCGGACCTTGTGGCCCGGCGCCATCTGTTTTTATGGAAATGTGTCCGACAGCGATGTCGACCAGCTGAACCACTGGGCACTGGAAGCGATCTGGAAGCAATGAGGAGATCATGAGCGAACCCGAGCAGCCTGGCAATCGTCCGGTGGTGCCCTTCTTCACCAGGCTCATTGGCCAGTCATTCATCGTGGTGTGGGGCCTGTTCTGGCTGCTGGCACTGCTGAACTTCATGCGCGCCGGCGATGCGATCGACAGCTATTGCAACAATGTGGCTGGCTGCTCTGGCGGCTTGACCGGTGTCACGGTGGTGGGCGTGGTGACGGCGGCCCTGGGGCTACTCATCACCTTCCTGCTGCGCCATCGCACCGAGAATTCACGCGCCCTTCATGCCGCGATGCCCTGGCTGGTGCTGGCGATCGTGGTGGCAATCACCCTGCTCTCCATCCCCGTGCTGATGCCCTGAGATCTTCTGGGCCCCGATGCCGGACAACTGATGCAAAACACCCGGCACTGCGCAGCCAAGAGCGAACAATTGGTCCTAGTGACATCTGTTTGTAAGGACAATTCTCGGTTATGATCGAGAGGAGTGCTGACGTCGGTTTCCCCGTTGGCACCGGCTCACATTCGCTGGCCAGGGTTGGTCACCCGACCAAGGCCTGCACTGATCAGGAGGAACTGATGGCAAAGAAGCTGTCCGTCGAAACTGCAATCCACGACCCCAATGGCATCACCTGGGGCATGCACCCCATCAGCTGGCGCAATGACGACATTCCCGAGGTGGGGGAGTGGAACACGCTGGACACGCTGCTCGACGACCTGGTGACGCTGGGCTTTGCGGGCACCGAGTGCGCCGGGTTCTTCCCCGGTGCCGATGAGCTCAAGGCCCAGATCGATGCGCGCGACGAGAAGATCGCCGCCCAGTGGTATTCATCGTTCATCCTGCGTGATGGCGTTGACGCCGTGGCACCGGATTTCGACAAGACCTGCGCCTACCTCGAGAAGGTCGGGGCGCCCCGCGTGGTCGTTTCCGAGCAGACCGGCTCGGTGCAGGGCAACCGCGAACTGTCGATCTTCTCCAACAAGCCCGTGATGAGCGATGAGGAGTGGGAGAAGCTGGCCCGCGGCCTGGAAGTGCTCGGCGACATTGCCCACAAGCATGGTCAGGAACTCGTCTATCACCACCACCTCGGCACCGTCGTCATGACAGCTGCCGAGACCAAGCGCCTGATGGACATGACCGATCCCACCAAGGTGTCGCTGCTCTTCGACACCGGCCATGCCTATGTCGGCGACGGCTCGGTGATGCAGATTCTCACCGACAACATCGACCGCATCAAGCATGTGCACTTCAAGGATGTGCGTCCCCGCAAGCTTGCCGAGTCGAAGGCCGCCGAGCGCTCCTTCCTCGATTCCTTCCTGGCTGGCATGTTCACCGTGCCGGGTGATGGCACCATTGATTTCCCCACCGTCTATCGCTTCCTGATCGACCACGGCTACCAGGGCTGGATCCTGGTTGAGGCCGAGCAGGATCCCGAGATCGCCAAGCCGCTTCTCTACGGCAAGATGGCCCGCGATTACATCGAGTCGGAGCTGTTCGTCTGATCAACCGGCTCAGTTCTGAGCCGACATGCGTGAGGGGCCCTGCAGGAAATCCTGCAGGGCCCCTCAGTGTCTCCCGGGTTCAGTGACCGGTTGCCGCCGTCTCAGAGCTGGCGGCGGGCAGCACCCTTGTCGGCACTCTGGGCGAGCAGTGCAAAGACCTTCAGCGCATTGCTCACCGGACGCTCGCGGTGCTCGGGCACCCAGCCCTTCTTCTCACGCGCTGCGCGCCGAGCCGCCAGGTCCTCATCGCTCACCTCGAGCTCGATGGTGCGCTCGGGGATGTTGATCGAGATCATGTCGCCGTCCTCCACCAGACCGATGGCGCCGCCGGAGGCTGCTTCGGGGCTGATGTGCCCGATGGACAGGCCCGAGGAGCCGCCAGAGAATCGTCCGTCGGTGATGAGGGCGCACTTCGGGCCGAGCCCCACACCCTTCAGATAGGCGGTGGGATAGAGCATCTCCTGCATTCCGGGCCCGCCCTTGGGGCCTTCGTAGCGCACCACGATGACATCGCCGGCCTTCACCTTCTTGCCGAGAATCGCCTCCACGGCGGCTTCCTGACTTTCGGTGACGAACGCCGGGCCACGGAACACGTACTGTTCCTCGGGCACACCGGCGGTCTTCACCACGCAGCCGTCGACGGCGATGTTGCCATGCAGCACGCCGAGCCCGCCGTCGGTGGTGTAGGCATTGGCCACCGAATGGATGCAGCCCTTCACCGGATCGGTGTCCAGTGAATCGTAGGTGTTGGTGGAGCTGAACATCTGGGTGGTGCGCACTCCGCCGGGGGCGGCCCTGAACAATTCCTGGGCGGTGTCGGTGGCCTTGCCGCCGCGGATGTCCCAGTCGTCCAGAAAGCCCTGCATCGTGGTGTGGTGCACCGAATGCACCTTCTCGCGCAGCAGACCTGCCCGGTTGAGCTCGCCGAGGATGGCGGGGATGCCGCCTGCGCGGTGCACGTCCTCCAGGAAGAAATCGGAGCTGTTGGGGGCCACCTTGCAGATGCAGGGCACCTTGCGTGACAGCTGGTTGATGTCGTCCTGGGTGAAGTCCACATGGGCTTCCTGGGCGGCTGCCAGCAGGTGCAGGATCGTATTGGTCGATCCGCCCATGGCGATGTCCATCGTCATGGCATTGAAGAAGGCGTCGCGGGTGGCGATGGAGCGCGGCAGCACCGAGGCGTCGTCGTGGTCGTACCACTTCTTGGCCAGGTCGACGACGAGGCCACCAGCCTGGGTGAACAGTGCCTTGCGCGCTGCTGCCGTGGCCAGGGTGGTGCCATTGCCGGGCAGCGACAGTCCCAGGGCCTCGGTGAGGCAGTTCAACGAATTGGCGGTGAACATGCCCGAACACGATCCACAAGTGGGGCAGGCCGACATTTCGATGCGGCGCAGTTCGCCATCGGAGATGGAATCGTCGGCCACCCCGATCATGGCGTCGATCAGGTCGAGCCGGGGGGTTTCGCTGCCGTCGTCACGCTTGACCGGTCGCCCGGACTCCATTCCTCCGCCGGAGACGAAGACGGTGGGGATGTTGGACCGCAGGGGGGCAAGCCGCATTCCTGGGGTGATCTTGTCGCAATTGGAGATGCACACCAGCGCATCAGCCTGGTGGGCATTGCACATGTATTCCACCGAGTCGGCGATCACCTCGCGGCTGGGCAGCGAATAGGGCATGCCGCCATGGCCCATGGCGGTGCCGTCCTCCACGCCGATGGTGGTGGATTCCTTGCCGACGCCGCCGGCCGCGTTCACTGCGTCCTTGACGATCGAGCCCACATTCTTCAGGCCCACATGGCCCGGTACGAAGTCGGTGTAGCTGTTGGCAATGGCCACAATCGGCTTGCCGAAATCGTTCTCGGTCATTCCCGTGGCCATCCAGAGGGCACGGGCACCGGCCATCGGGCGACCTTCGTAGGTGGTCTTTGAGCGCAGCTTCGGCATTGTAATCCTTTCGTATTGCTGCCCACAAATGTACGGCGAGTGTCAGCGCCCGGGAGTCAATCCCACGGCTCGACCGCCCTTGAATGCACAGCGTGGTCGGTCCTGTGGCCGCTTGCGCGTCACAGATTCACTGGGTTCTGTGGCCGCTTGCGCGTCACAGATTCACGGGGTCCTGGGCCGCTTGCGCGTCACAGCTTGATCGGATACTGGATCTGTGGAATCTCCGGTGTCACGGTGCCGGCCACGAAGATGTCGTACCAGAGCATGAACACCAGCAGCGTCCAGATGCGGCGCGAGTGATCGGCAACCCCGGCGCGGTGCTCGTCGAGAAGCTTCATCGCAGCCTTTGGATCGATGAACTCCTCGGTGGGCGAGTTGAGGATGATGTCGCGCGCCCAGGCATAGGAATCGCCCTTGAGATAGACGCGGGTGGGCACCGGGAAGCCGAGCTTGCGGCGGTGCAGAACATGGGGCGGAACAACCTTCTCGAGGGCCTTGCGCAGGGCGAACTTGGTGGTGCCCTCGGCGAGCTTCTCGTTCATCGGAATGTGGCGGGCCACCTCGAACACCTCCTTGTCGAGGAAGGGCACCCGCAGCTCCAGGGAATTGGCCATCGTCATCTTGTCGGCCTTCACCAGGATGTCGCCACGCAGCCAGGTGAACAGATCGATGTGCTGCATGCGCTGCACCGGGTCCCAGCCCTGTGATTGCGCATAGAGCGGATCGGTGATGTCGTGGAAGGAGATCGTGGGGTCGTAGCTGCGCAGCAGACCGGGCAATTGTTCCTCGCGGAAAATGCGGGCATTGCCGTAATAGCGGTCCTCCAGATGAATGGATCCGCGACGCAGCAGGTCCTTTCCCCGCACCCCATCGGGCATGGCGCGGCCGACGGCAGCAAGGCCGCGGCGAAGTGCCAGGGGCAGCCGCTCAATGGGCCGCAGCGATGTGGGCTCGTGATAGATCGTGTAGCCGCCGAAGAGCTCGTCGGCACCCTCTCCCGAGAGCACCACCTTCACGCGTTTTCGTGCTTCATTGGCCACGAAATACAGCGGCACCAGCGCTGGATCGGCCACCGGATCGTCGAGATACCAGACGATCAGTGGCAGCGTCTTGGTGAGCTCCTCCTCGGTGACCCAGCGGGTGATGTGTTCCACACCGATGGCGCGGGCCGACTCGTCGGCAACATCGACCTCGGAATAGCCATCAACCTTGAATCCGGTGGTGAAGGTGAGCAGATCAGGGTTGTAACGCTTGGCCAGCGCCGCGATCGCCGTGGAGTCGATGCCGCCTGACAGGAAGGCGCCCACGGTGACATCGGCCCGCATGTGCTTTGCCACCGAATCGTCCAGCGCGGCGAGGATCCGGTCGTGCAGCGCCTCGGATTGCTGCGGTGTGTGCACCGGGGTGGAATCAAAGGTGGGCGTGAAATAGCGGGTCTGGGTCAGTGAGCCGTCGGCAATGGTGAAGGAGCAGCCCGATTCGATCTTGGACAGATTGGCGTCCATGCTGGCCGGCTCGGGCACATACTGCAACACCAGGTAGTGCTGCAGTTCCGGCACATTGACCTTCGCGTTGCCGGTCAGTGTGCGCAGCGATTTCGCCTCCGAGCCGAAGACATATCCGTCGTCGAGCCGCGACATGTACAGCGGCTTGATGCCGAAGGGATCACGCGCGCCGAACGTGGTGTGGTTTTGCGAGTCCCAGATGACGAAGGCAAACATGCCGCGCAGCTCGTTGACCCATGCGGCGCCGTGATAGTGGAATCCGGCAACAATGGTTTCGCCATCACCCTCGGTGGTGAAGACGGCCCCGTCGTCGTCGGCAAGCTTCTTGCGCAGTTCGAGGTAGTTGTAGATCTCGCCGTTGAAGACCATCCAATAGCGGTCGGGTGATTCCGGTGGGCCCCATTTCAGCGGCTGGCCGGAATTCTCGATGTCGATGATCGAGAGCCGGTTGAAACCGAAGCAGGCCTGCGAGTCGTTCCACAGCTTGGTGTCATCGGGGCCGCGATGCCGACTCTGCTTCATCGCCTCGCGCACCTGGCCAATGCGCTCGTTGCGCAGGCTGTCGGTGGAGATGAAGCTCAGGAATCCGCACATGGGGCCCTTTCCGGTCATGGTTCTTCGTCAACGTTCCGGTCAAGTATCCCCGATTCAGCGCATGGCTGGGTGCCCACACCGGCGCAAGTGCTTGTCACCCGGCAGTCGGCTGGGCTACGCGCCGGGTGAACGGCACTGCTGGTGCCACAGACCTGCGGACTTGTGCTCACAGCGGACTGTTTTGGTCCGAAACCATCTTGGGGACTGCCTTTCCCGCTCAAATGCGGGTTAGCATGCGGGGGTGCGTATCCATCTTGTCGGTGTTGACTATCTGGGAGCACCGTTGTCGGCTCTTGCCTCCTTGGGGTCTGCCGACGAGTTGGCCATCACCATGACCGGCCGCGAGACCGAGATTGCCGGGGCAGCTCTGCTGTCCACCTGCAATCGCTTCGAACTCATCGCCGATGCAGCCGATTCCTTGGCGCCCGAGCAATTGCTCGACCAGGTGCGTTCCGGAATCCTCGAACTTGATCCCGATGTTGATCCCAGGGCGCTTGCCGCGCTCGAGATCCGCAGCGATGACGACGCCATCTGTCATCTGTTCGAAGTGGGTGCCGGCCTGCGCTCAGCAGTGGTGGGCGACAAGCAGGTTTCCGGCCAATTGCGCCGTGCCTACGAGTTGGCCTCCGATCGTGGTCAGTGTACGGCGCGGCTACACCGCCTGTTCCATGACTGTCTGCGTGTTTCGCGCACCGTCGCCTCGTCCACCTCACTCGGTGCCGTCGGCCGGTCTGCAGCTGGTGTGGGTCTTGACATGGCCATGGGCCGTTCGAGCCTGCGTGGCAGCAGGGTGTTGCTGATGGGCACCGGTTCCTTTGCCCGCGTGGTGGTTGCCGAGCTCACCGATCGTCGTGTCGGCGAGATCGAGTGCTGGTCCGCTTCCGGACGCGCCGAGGAGTTCGCGGCCCACCATCCGGTGACGCCGGTGGAACCCAAAGACCTTGATGCGGCGCTGCGCAGGGCCGATCTGATCATCACCTGTTCAGGCAATGGCGTGGTGCTGAAGGGCGCCGAGCTGAAGGCCGCCAGGCCACAGACCGCTGAAGCAGGGGGCGCACAGTTGCCCGTCATCGATCTGTCGCTGGGTGGCGATGTTGATGACGCCACCGTTGAACTGGCGGGGGTGCATGTGGTGCGTCTGGACGATGTGAGTTCACGCACTGCCACTTTGCAGTCGGCGGTGATCGACGAGGCCCAACGCGTGGTCGCCACCGGAGTGGCAGACCATCTGAACAAGGAACGTGCCCGGGCCGCCGATCCGCTGGTCACCGAGCTTCGTCAGCACGCGAAGATGCTTGTTGACGACGAGATCGCCAGGGTGCGTGAGAGTGAATCACCCGAGGTGGTGCGCGTTGTGGAGCGCTCCCTGCGCCATGCCATCGGGGTGCTCATGCACACACCCACCGTGCGTCTGTCGCAACTGGCCGAGGAGGGCAAGCTCGACGAATGTCGGACGGCCCTCGATGTGATGTTTGGGGTGGAAACCACTCCGTGAAAGAACCCAGCGTGAACCAGTCCAATGTGAATCAAGCAGGCACGAATCAAGCAGCCGTGAATGCTCCGGAGCCCGCCGAACGACGAGTGCTGAAGATCGGCACCCGTGGCTCGCGTCTGGCGCGCGCCCAGAGCGCCACCACGGCAGCAATGATCGAACAGGTCACCGGGCTGAGCTGTGAGCTCGTGATCGTGCGCACCGATGGTGACGACCTGTCCATTCCGCTGTCGGCGCCGCCGCGTCCCGGGGCATTTGCCGCGCGACTGCGAGATGTGTTGCTTGCCGGCGAGGTGGACATTGCCGTGCATTCCTTCAAGGATCTGCCCTTCGCTCCCACCGAGGGCCTGCAGATCGTGGCGGTGCCTGCCAGGGCTCATGCCCTGGACGCGCTGGTGAGCCGCGACAATGTGGGCTTGGACGATCTGCCCCGGGGTGCCCGGGTGGGCACCTCGAGTCCGCGCCGGGCCACGGCCCTGTTGCGTCATCGCGGTGATCTGGAGATCGTGCCCATCAGGGGAAATGTCGACACCCGCGTGCGCAAGGTGCGTGAGGGTGATGTTGATGCCGCCATTCTGGCTGCTGCCGGCCTGGAGCGTGTCGGTCTCGGTGACGAGATCACTGAACTCATCCCGGCCACCACCATCGTGCCGGCGCCTGCTCTGGGGGCCTTGGCCGGGCTGATGCGTGCCGACGATCCACTGGCGCCGGGGGGTGCTGTCATCGCTCACCATCTCTGCCGCCTCCGGGTTGCTGCCGAACGGCAGGTGCTCACCGGCGTGCAGGCAACCTGCACCACTGCCATCGGCGCGCACAGCGTGCTGAGCGGAGATTCGCTCACGCTGGTTGCCGATCTCACCGACCACATGGGCATTGCCCATGCCCATGTCAGCCGGACCGTCACCCTCACCCAGACCGGCGACTTGGTCGCCGCAGTGCCCACCCAGACCGGCGACTTGGTCGCCGCAGTGCCCACCCAGGCCGGCGACTTGGTCGCCGCAGTG
>CAXYYR010000066.1:0-10666 GCA_964293265.1 uncultured Propionibacterium sp. | reverse complement strand
ACGATCCCGCCCAGCCCAAATGTTGATCCCACCTCGGTGAGGCCGGCGCTGTGACCGCCACCTGGGCCCACCGTGGGGCCAGCAAGGTTGCTCCCAAAAACACCTTTCCGGCGTTCCTGGCAGCCGCCACCATGGGCGCCGACGCCGTGGAACTAGATGTGCAACGCACCTTGGACGGCCAGCTCGTGGTCTGCCACGACGAGACGCTGGACCGCACCAGCAATGGCACCGGCAATCTGGCCGATCTCACACTCGATCAGCTCAAGGAGCTCGATTTCTCTGCCGATCACCCGGAGCTCGGGCCGGTGGACATTCCCACTCTGGCCGAGGTTCTGGACGCCCTCAACAGCACCGCCATGCACATCAACATCGAGCTCAAGAACTCGATCGTGGCCTATGAGGGCATGGAGGCCGAGGTGGTGAAACTGGTGCATGCCGCCGACTGGGACGAGCGGGTGATCTATTCCTCGTTCAACCACCGCTCCATGCGGCTGCTCGCCGAGCACGGACTTCCGGTGGGGCTGCTCTACGACACCGTGATGTGGCGGCCCGGGAAATATGCCCAGGAACTGGGCGCCAGCGCATTGCACCCCTCGGGTTTCGTGGTGCGCCTCAACCCGTTGTCGGTGCGTTCGGCCCATCGTCGCGGTCTGGCTGTGAACGTGTGGACGCTCGACAAGCCCGAACACATCCGCGCCGGGCTCGACCTCGGCGTTGACGCCATCATCACCAATGTGCCCGATGTGGCGCTGGGCATCCGCGACGCCTGACTGGGCAAGGGGATTGCTGCTCAGAGCCGCTCAGTTCTGCGCAGCCCGGCAGATGTCCAGCAGCGGCGCAGCTTCAGGTTCCATGCCGGTCATCAGTCGCACCTGTTCAATGGCCTGGAACACCAGCAGGTCGATGCCATCGATACTCGTGGCGTCAGCCTGTTGCGCTGCCTGTGACAGGGCAGTGGGCCAGCCCCGATAGCTGATGTCGAAGACGGCTGGCGCCATCGCTGCGAGGGTTGTGGCCTGGTCGGCGCTGAACTGCACCGGCACGGTGGAAACCAGCAGCTCTGCGCTGGCAGCTGGGTTGCCCGCAGCTGAAGCATCACCGAGCAACTCGCTCCAGGGCCGCACCACCAGCTCAACCTCGAAACTGGCGGCCAGGTCATCAAGACTGTCATGCGCCTTGGCCGGGGTGCGGGCAAACACCTGCAGACGCTCTGCGCCCATGGTGGCGAGCGCCGCCAGCGTGCTGCGCGCAGTGGCTCCGGCTCCCAAGATCATCGCCTCGGTCACGGCCGTGATGCCATGGTGACCGAGCGCCGCGACGATGCCTGCCACATCGGTGTTGTACAGCCGGTGGGGGTGGCCGAAGAGCAGGGTGTTGGCGGCCTGCAGACCATCGGAAAGCTGATCGGGCAGCCCATGTTTCAGCAGCTCAGCCTTGAGCGGTGCCGTCACCGACAGCCCGGCCCACGAGGTGTCGCAGCTTGCCAGGAACTCCTCCAGCTGTGCAGCTGTCACGTCGATGGCCTGGTAATCCCAGTCGTCCAGCCCCAGTTGCGCATAGGCGCTGCGGTGGATCAGCGGCGACAGTGAATGATCGATCGGGTGTCCAATGACGGCCGCATGATGTGTCATGGCTGCTCCCACTGCTGAGTGTTGTGTGCTGGGTGATCGCATGTCTGTGCAAATGTGCCTGCGTTCTCGCCGACGCAGGGGAGCCTAGCGTGAGCCGTCGGCAAGCTGGTTGTTGCGCTGTTGCACAGTCGCACGGTTGCTCTTGGCTCTTGGCCCTCGGTCCTTGTCCCCTACGCGTCGGGCTTGTCGGGCGCGAGATTAGATTTGGGGCATGTCATCGCAGCTGTGTCTGGTCGCCGGACGCCAGTCCGGAATCATTTCGACGATCCGTTTTGATCCTGACAGTGGCGACGCCGAGGTGGTGGCCAGATTCAATCTCGGCCCCAAGCCCATGCCGCTGGCCCTCAATGCCGCCGAGCGTCTGCTGCGCGTGGGCGTCGGCGGTGATCCCATGCGGGTGAGCACGTTGGCAGTGCTGCCGGATGGTGGCCTGCGCGTCAACAGCGAGGTGGCAAGTCCCCTGTCGGCCACCTATCTGAGCTTCACCCCGGACGACCGGATGGTGCTCATGGTGAGCTATCACGCCAGCCGTCTGGCTTGGGCTCCGGTCTGGGACAACCACTTGATCGACGATTCTGCATGGCGTGTGCAGCCGGTCGGCGACCAACCCCATTGCGTGCTTCCCTCGCCCGACGGCCGTCATGTCTATGTGGTGGAGCTGGGCGCCAATCGCATCGAGGGCTGGCGCGTTGTCGACCGTGATCTCGTGCCCGACGACCAGTTGGGGGTCAGCTTCCCGGTCGGCGCCGGCCCCCGCCATCTGGTGTTCGATGCCTCCGGCGAACACGGCTATCTCATCGAGGAACTGGGTGGCCATATCGTGCACCTGCTGCGAAACCGGGATTCCGGGGCGCTCACGATTGCGGAGCAGGTGAACTATTCCGATTCGTCGGACGATCTGCGTCCCGGCGTGCATGCGCCCAAGGGACACACCCGCACCATCCACGAGGAAACTCTGCGTCACTGGGGCGCCGAGCTGGTGCTCGACCCCGGGCGACGCTGGCTTGCCGCCAGTGAGCGGCGCGCGTCCACCCTCACGCTGCAGGAACTCAATGCCGACGGCAGCCTGGGCAGGCGTCTGGATCATGTGCCCACCGAGAAACAACCCCGAGGAATGGGTCTCATCGGTGAAAAACATGTGATTGTTGGAGCAGAGCTTGGCGAAACCGCCACCATCTACTCCCTTGCCGGCCAACTGCTGGAGCCGGTTGCCGAACTCGACGGTCTGGGTGGGCCGGTGTGGTTTGCCTCCCTTGCCGTCTGAGATCACCACGAACAATTCGTGGCCCGCGGGCCACCATCAGAAAGGAACGCGATGACCATTCCCACAACGCCAATCCCCACCGTTGAACTCATCGGCGGAACGCACATGCCGATGATTGGTCTGGGCACCTGGCCATTGGCTGGCGACGAGTGTGTGCGAGCCGTGGGCACCGCACTTCGGGCTGGTTATCGACTCATCGACACTGCAGAGGGATACCGCAACGAGGCAGAGGTGGGCCACGCGATTCGGACATCAGCTGTGCCCCGTTCGGATATTTTTCTCACCACAAAGTTTTCCAAGCAATGGCACAGTTTTGATGGTGTCTACCGGGCAGCCGAGAATTCATTGAAACGCCTCGGGCTCGATTACATCGATCTGTTCCTCATGCACTGGCCGATGCCCCACGAGGGCGATTTCGTGGCGGCCTTCGAGGGCATGGTGGCGCTGCGCGAATCGGGACTGGTGAAGGCCATCGGGGTGTCGAATTTCAAGGTGCACCATCTGGAAAAGCTCATCGCCAAGGGGCTGGTGCCCGAGGTCAACCAGATTCAGCTCGACCCCACCCGTCCGCGCAAGGAAGTGCGCCCCTATCTTGACGATCACGACATCGTCACCGAGGCCTGGAGCCCGCTCGGCAGGGGAGATGACGGCCTGATGCGCGCCCCCGAGGTGCTTCAGGCTGCCGCCACCCACGGCGTGACGCCGGCTGCCGTGGTGCTCGCCTGGCAGATCAACCAGAGCATTGTGGTGGTGGCGACATCCGCCCACCCCGACCATCAGCGCATCAATCTGGAAGCAGCCGGTGTGGAACTCAGCGCAGCAGAGATGGACGCCACCAGTGCGCTGGAAAACCCCGATGCCGATCTCGAGGATTCCGACACCGGCGGCAACTGAGCCACGCCCTCCAGCCCAAGCACCCACCAGCTCAACCACCCACCTGCTCAAACTCAAGGGGCCGGACGAGGAATCATCCCCGTCCGGCCCCTTGAGTTTGTTGAACTGATGAGTTGCTGAGCAATTGGGTTGCCGTGCTACTCGCCAGCCCTGCCCGCTAGTCGGTGGCCAGAGCCGCCGAGGGCGAGATGCGGTTGGCCCGCGATGCCGGAATCAACGAGGCCAGCCATCCGGCACCCACCGCAATCACGGCAATGATGGCCAGACGCAGCCACGGCAGACCCGCCACGAAGGGCGTGTCCGAGGTGATCGCCAGCAGCGTCTTGGTGCCGGCCAGCCCGTAGACCGTGCCCATCACCAGGCCGAGAATCGCCGCCACCACCGCAATGAGCACGGCCTCCCAGCTGATCATCGAGCGCACCTGGCGTCTGGTCATGCCCAGAGCTCGCAGCAGCCCGATTTCCTGGGTGCGTTCCAACACCGACAGCGCCAGCGTGTTGGCCACGCCGATCACGGCAATGGTCACTGCCACCGCCAGCAGGCCGATGGCCACCGCCAGCACGATGTCGATCACCTGCTGGAACATCTCACTCATCTGGGCCCCACTGTCCACCTCAACCTGGTTGAGATTGCCCACAGCCTTGCCGAGGTCGGTGGTCACGGTGTTCACATTGGCGTCGGCGTCATATTGCACCCAGGCATCGTCGGGTGCATTAGGCGCGAGCTGATCGAGCACCTGCTCACTGACGATGAAGTCCTCGGTGTAGTCAGTGGAGACCGAAGCCTTCAGCGTGACCTGCTGTCCGTCAACACCTGTCAGCGTGATGTTTTGGCCGTCACTGATGCTCGTATCGGCTGTGCGCACCGTGGTGGCGTCCAAATTCTCATAGCGCGAGGGCATGTGGGTGATTGCTGCGGCGTCATTGTCCACACCGACGACCGTGCGCTCACCGCCCACCGATACCGCCAGCGTCTCGCTGGGCACCAGCACGGCGTCGGACACACCCGACACCTCGGTGATGTGCGACAGATCGGTCTCGCTCACACCGCCCTTGGCCACCACGGTGGCGTCCTGCGGGAAGAGCGCGCCCAGATAGCGATCGAGGCTCGCCTGGGCGCTCGATGCGCCAACCGACAACATGGTGATCAGCGTCACGCCCACCAACAGGGCATTGGCGGTGGCAGCTGCTCGTCCGGGGTTGCGGCGCATATTGCCCACCGCAAGTTCACCGCCCACGCTCGAGCGGGCCGGTAGCACACCGAGCACCCGTGCAATGGCCGGGATGAGCCCACGGCCCACCATGAACACACCCACGAAGCTCACGATTCCGCCGAGAATGGCGATCACCAGCGGAGCAATGCCGGCGCCGGCATTGGCAGTGATGCCCACCACCAGTCCGGCAATGCCGGCGGCAATGAGCACCAGACCTGCGATGAGGCGCAACAGGCCCATGCGCTTGGTCTTGCCCACGGCCAATTCGGGACGCATCGCGGCAAGCGGCGCCACCCGGGTTGCCTGACGCGCCGGCGAAATCGACGCCGCCAGGGTGATCACCACGCCCACAACCAGCGGCACCAGCACGGCGCTCACCGAGACGCTGAAGCTCAACGGCGCGCCCATTTTGTCCGCAGCCAGCGGGATGAGGGCAGCGGCCAAACCGAATCCGGCACCGATGCCCAACACCGAGGCCACCAGGCCCAACAGCGCTGCCTCACCGAACACGGATCGGAAGATCTGGCCCTTCGTGGCGCCCACGCAACGCAGCAGCGCCATCTGACGCACCCGCTGGGCCACCAGAATGGTGAAGGTGTTGGCAATCACGATCACTGCCACGAACAGAGCAATGGTGGCGAAGCCCAACAGCACATATTGGATGGCATTGGTGTCGCCGGTCATCTCGTCGAGGGCGGCATCGATCTCGGCCTGTCCGGTGCGCACGGTGAGTCCCGCAGCACTCACACCCGGCAGATCGGCGATCGTGGCGCGCAACTGTTCGGCGTCCAGATCGCTGCTCACGAAGATGTTCGAATAGCCATTGAGCATTGTCAGCGCCATGGCCTGGTCGGTGGGCGCGAACACCCAACTCGCCATGGTCTGGGTCACTGCGTCATTGCCGGCATCGACGATGCCCACCACGGTCTGCTTGCTCCCGTTGTCGGCAAAATCGCTCACCGTCACCTGGTCGCCCACCGACAGGTGATAGGCGTCAGCAGCTGCCTTGTTCAGGGTGATCTCACCGTCGCCGGTGGCCAGACGGCCATCGAACATGGTGGTCTCATCGCTCAGCTGTGGTTGGGATGCCAGCGCAATGTAGTTCTGCTGGCCGTCAACGGTCATGCGGGCAGCGCCCTCAACAACATCACGGGTGTCGGTGACGCCCGCAACTCCGGCGATTTCGTCACGGATCTCGCGGCTGATGCTGGGCTGTGAGGTTGAGTCGGGATCCTGGCCGTTCTCGGCAGGAGTCACCACCACTTTGGCGTCGCCCACCTGGCCGGCAACAAGCGTTGTCATGCCGTTGTTGAGCGAGGAACTGAACACCAGGGTGGCGGCCACGAAGGCCACCCCCAGAAGAATCGCTATGGCAGCGCTGATCAGCTGCCTGGGTTGACGCAACATCAGGCGACACCGCCCCGGGCGGCGTGGCCCACCGGCTCGTCGGAGATGATGCGGCCGTCGGCAAGGGTGAGAATGCGGTCGGCAAAGCTGGCGGCATGGGCGTCGTGGGTGACCATCACGATGGTCTGGCCCAGCTCATGCACTGAGCGTGAGAGAAACTCCAGCAGTTCATTGCTGGCTGCCGAATCGAGTGCGCCGGTGGGCTCGTCGGCAAAGATCACTTCAGGACGGGTGATCAGCGCACGCGCCACGGCGACGCGCTGCTGCTGGCCGCCGGAAAGCTCGGCGGGGCGGTGGTTGAGGCGGTTGCTGAGCCCCAGCACGCGCACGATGGTGTTGAACCATTCGCGGTCGGGCTTGTTGTGGGCCAGCTTGAGGGGCAACAGAATGTTCTGCTCGGCGTTCATCGTCGGCAGCAGGTTGAAGGCCTGGAACACGAAGCCGACGCGCTCACGGCGCAGCAGGGTGAGCTGGGTGTCATTGAGCGCGGTGGCGTCCACCTGGCCGATGAAGGTGTGTCCGCTGGTGGCAGTGTCAAGACCTGCGGCGCAATGCATCAGCGTTGACTTGCCCGATCCCGAGGGGCCCATGATGGCGGTGAACTGGCCCTTGACAAAGCTCACGCTCACATCGTTGAGGGCAACAACCTTGGTGTCGCCGGAGCCGTAGATCTTTGTCAGGTGCTCGGTGTGCACGGCAGCCGTTGCGGGCTGCGCCGTGGTGGTGGTCATGTTTCTCCTTGCTGGTCAGAGCTCGGCCAGGGGGATCGGCGAGCTTGCTTCCAAGCCTCGCAGCGCAGCAGCGTGCGCACATCGGGCACAGGGCTGGTTCATTTCTCCCCCCGCAGGGGGAGCGTGCTGCTGGCCAGGTGGAGATGCCCCTGAGCGAGAGGGGCAGCGGGTGTGTGGGGCAGCGGGTGCAGCCTTGGAGATTCCCCTAGATGTGCGGGTGCACCAGGCCGGCGTCATAGGCGAAGACCACCATGTGCACACGGTCGCGCAGTGCCAGCTTCGCCAGAATGTGGCCGATGTGGGTCTTCACTGTGGCCGCGCCGAGGAAAAGTGTTTCGGCAATCTCGGTGTTGTTGAGGCCCTGGCCCACCAGGGTGAGCACCTCACGTTCGCGCTCGGTGAGCTGCGCCAGTCGCGCCTTGGCATCGCCCTCGCCATCGCCAGTGCCGAGCGAGGGCACGAAGCGTTCCAACAGACGACGGGTGGCGCTGGGGGCAACCACGGCATCGCCCGAGGCGACGGCGCGAATGGCAGCCAACAACTCGGTGGGTCCGGCGTCCTTCAGCAGGAAGCCTGAGGCCCCGGCCTGCAGGGCCGAATAGACATATTCGTCGAGATCGAAGGTGGTGAGCATGAGCACGGCGGTGTCGGAATTATCAACGATCTCACGGGTTGCTGCCACACCATCGAGGATGGGCATGCGAATGTCCATGAGCGCCACATGGGGACGACGCTCGGGCGCCGCATTGAGCACGAAATCGATGGCCTGCTGGCCATCACCCACCTCGCCCACAACGGTCATGTCGTGCTGGGCGTCAAGCACCATGCGAAAGCCGACGCGCACCAGCTCCTGGTCGTCGCCGAGCAGCAGACGAATCGGCTCGGAAGATGCTGACTCGGAGCTGGGTGCGAACTCGGACATGGGGCCTGTCTCCTTGATGGTGGTTCTGGTCGGTGGTGGTTCTGACTGGATGCCTGTGCGGGCTTGCTGTCTGGGCAGGTGAATGGTCAAGCGGTTGGGCGAGTTGTGGGCTCAAGGGGCAGCGTAGCGATCACTTCGAAGCCTGCGTCGAGACGATTACGGGCCACCAGCGTGCCATGTGAGGCAGCCACCCGCTCGCGCATCCCGATGAGGCCATGGCCCATGCCGTCGGAGCCCCGATCGCCCAGGCCGTTGTCACGCACCCGAATGGTGAGTCCGGCCGGGTGATGTTGCAGGGTGACCCAGGCCCGGGCGCCTGCTCCGGCGTGCTTGATCACATTGGTCAGTGATTCCTGCACGATCCGATATGCCGCGGCCTGTTCAGCCGGGCTCGGTGTGGGGTGTGACGCAGGATCGCCCTCGATTGCCAGGCTCACGTCCAAGCCGGAATTGGCCGTGGTGGCAACCAGCTGGGCAATGTCGTCGAGCTGGGGCTGCGGGGCCATCTCAATGCCCTCGCCATCGCGCAGCGCGCCCACCAGTGCGCGGGTGTCGCGCAGGGCATTGCGGGCCGTCACTCCGATGGTGTCCAGGGCATCCTTGGCAGCTGCCACCTGCTGGGCCGGGTCGCCGGGCTGGTCGAGCGCATAGCGCACACCATCGGTCTGCACCACGATCACGCTGAGTGAGTGGGCCACCACATCGTGCATCTCGCGCGAGATGCGTGAGCGTTCCTGCTCGGCGGCCAATTGGGCAAAACGATCGCGTTCCCGCTCCAACGCCTCGGCGCGGTCACGCAGCGAGGCGACCGTGGCATGACGCTCGCGGTTGAAGGCGCCCAGACCCCACGAGGCGATGACGGCAGCAGTGAGCGCCAGCCAATTGAACACGGAAGTGATGGGATCGGGCTCGTCGCCGTCCACCCCGCTGTACCAACGAATTGATGCGGCCAAGCCAGCCACCAGGCCGATGCCCAACCAGATGCGTCCGGCCCTCACCGAGCCGTGCGCTGCCACCGCGTACAGCATGATGAGCACGCTGATGTTGCCCGGCATGGGATAGTCCACGGCCACCAGCTGGATGAGGTGGGGGATGAGCAGCAGCGTGCAGGCGAAGGCCGGGTGAGTGCGCCGCCAGATCAGCGGCACTGCGAAGCTGATGCCCCAGGCCATCCAGAGAAAGATCTGGCCAAGACTGCCTGCATTGTTCTCGGTGGACGACATGCCCACAGTGGTGATCATGGTGAAGAAACCGATCACGGCAGCCCACGCCGAATCGCCCACCATGGGGCGCGCGCCGAACCAATCGCTCAGCTGTTTCACCTTGGACACGCGCCCAGCCTATGAGTCGCCCACGGCGCAGACATCGCCCCACGGGTGGAACGTGGGTGCGCGCACGGGTGGATCAAGTGGGCTTGCCACGGGGTGATTGGAGCATGCTCGGCGGGCACAGACTGCCTCGTACGGGTGGGCCCGGGCTGCAAGCTATGCAGCGATGTTGGCGATGATCACCATATTGTTCGGTGAGCTGCCATCCGGCTCTTCAAGACAGGTGACCAGCACCAGCCGACCGGGCTCGTTGGTCCACAGATCGGATTCTCCTGCCAGCTGGTCCTTGCTGATCGTCTTCCAGCTCTGTGCGATGTATTTCACATTCGACACATCGATCTCGTCGCCGGCCTTCACCGTTGAGGTGCCGCTGGCAACGTCGAACAGATAATTTCCGGGAGCCAGGCCCTTCGCCACCGAGTGGCTCACCACATAGACCGTGCCGTTGGCGGCATCAACTGGGGCAACACCGCGGTTGCGCACCCAATATGCCTGGGTGAATCCGGGTGGGGTGATGGTGTTGTTCACCTCGAGCAGCGAGGCGAGCGGCACGTCGAGGCTCACCGTGGGCACCTTGAAGCGCTCGGTGGATTCCTGCACCTGCATCTGGTCCACGGTTGAGGGATCAGGCGTGGTGCCCGGAGCGAAGTCAACGGCATTGCCCGACAGATCCTTCGGGGCATTGAGATCGACATAGAGACTGCGGATCAGAATGCCGGCGCCGGCGATCATCACGGCAATGGACAGCACCAGAATGAGGGTGCTCAGCGGGCCGCGGCGGGGCTTGCGCTTGGGTGCGGGCGCCGGTGTTGCGGGCTCGGCTGCTTGTGAGTCGGTGATGGTGGTTCACCCCTTGGTCTGGCGTGCTGGTTGGTCTGGGCGTGCTGGCTGGGAAGTGAAGGCCAACCAGCCCCCATTGTGCACAAATTTGCAGCGCCCACAAAGCCCATTGGCTTTCGTTGGCCCGCCGAATTGTCCAAACTGCGTTGTCACGGGCATTTGTGCGCGCCATATGTGAAGATTCCGCAGTGAACAGTGCGCGGGTCGAGGCATTCAGCGATGGTGTGATGGCCATCATGTGGGCAGTGCCCGATCGACGTCTGGAACGCGCACTCAACAGCCCCGCTGAGGCTTGGGGTGGCGAATAGACTCACAAGCACAGATACCCGCTGTGATCCCGCTGGGCCTGAACAGCCCGAGCCCCGAGGAGGAGGCACCATGAGCAATGTTTCCGTGCAGAAGAACGCCGACAAGAGCCGCTACGAGGCGCACATCG
>CAXYYR010000065.1:0-11020 GCA_964293265.1 uncultured Propionibacterium sp. | reverse complement strand
TGGCTTAGGGTTAGTCCGTGACTAGTGCGCTGACGATCCTTCCGGCCGTTGATGTCCAGAAGGGGCAGGCGGTGCAGCTTGTCCAGGGTGTTGCTGGCACTGAAAAGGTGTTCGGTGATCCTCGCGAGGCCGCCAAGCGATGGGCCGAGCAGGGAGCATTGTGGCTCCATCTTGTCGATCTCGACGCAGCCTTCGGACGCGGCTCGAATGCGAGCCTGCTTGCCGAGGTGATTTCCGGGCTCGACATGTCTGTCGAACTGTCCGGGGGCATCCGTGACGATGCCAGCCTCGAGCGTGCGCTGGCCACCGGTTGCACGCGGGTCAATATCGGCACCGCAGCATTGGAGAATCCCGGTTGGTGTGCAGACATCATCAGGCAGTACTCCGAACGCATTGCCATTGGACTCGATGTCAGGGGCACCAAGCTCGCTGCCCGTGGCTGGACACGTGAGGGTGGAGACCTGCTCGACACCCTGAAGATCATGAATGAGGCTGGCTGTCAGCGCTATGTGGTGACCGATGTGGCGAGCGATGGCATGCTCACCGGGCCCAACATCGAGCTGTTGAAGCAGGTCTGCGCCCACACCGATGCTGCTGTCGTGGCCTCCGGCGGCGTGGGAAGTGCTGACGATGTGGCAGCGCTGCGTGCGCTCGTACCGCTCGGTGTGGAAGGTGTCATCATCGGCACCGCCCTGTACCTGGGAGATGTCACGCTTGCCGATGCCTTGGTGGCGGCACGATGACCCCGGAATGGGCTGAGGCATTCGTCGATGACACCCTGGAATGGAGCTTCATGAGCTTCGATGACCTTGCCGAGGTCGCGGAGCTGAGGGCAGCCATCGAATACTTCGACGACCCGGTGCAGACGATCAGCCATGATGATTTCATTGATGCCTGGAATCGTCCCGGTGCGCATGCGGGGCACCATGCCGTGGTGGGACGCGAGCGCAGCGGCACAGTCGTTGCCTACGGCTGGAACCACCCAAGTCTGCCCACCGATGTGCATCCCACTGTCTGGTTCGACATCGGTGTGCATCCGGCATGGCGCCACCAAGGAATCCGTCATCGCCTCACGCTGTGGCTCATCGAACGCGCCAAGCAGTGGTGGTTGCACATTCGCACGCCCGGGACCGGGCCACTGTGGGTGGGCACCACCATCGATGAGAAGCGTGGTGGACTCACCCGCTCGATGACCGAGGCAGGCCTCAGTCCTCAACGCTGGTTCTTCGACATGCACCGGCCGCTGGACGGCAGCAAGCCGCTGCCTCCGTCGCCAGTGCTTGACGACGTCACGATCGTGCCGTTCGACCCGGCATTCAGCGAGCAGGTGCGCCAGGCGCACAATGAGGCCATGGCAACCCGGCCCGGATCCACTCCGGTGAGCGCCCAGGCCTGGGAGGCATCCCTTCGGGCGAATCCCCGCAATGCGGAGCTGTCGTGGGTTGCCCTGGTGAACCGGGACGCCCCTTCCCATGCTGATGCAGCGCATGGCCGGGTGGTCGGCTATGCCATGAACCTTGCCTACGACGACGAGACCAGCGAGGGATGGACCGAGCGTCTGGGCGTGTGCCCATGGTGTCGCAAGAAGGGCATCGGAAGAGCTCTGGGGATCGCCTCGATGAGGGGCTTTGCCGCTGCCGGTTTCAGCTCGGCAGGCGTTGGTGTCGACACCGAGGACCCGAATGCGGCGGCTCGCTTCTTCGGGGTGCTGGGCTTGGAGGAGACCGAACGCGTCGTGGTCTACGGATGCACCATCCGGGATGACGCGGCTGGTTGACTCGGAAGCGATCGGCAGTATCGGTAGAATTGCAATGTTGTTGTGTCAGCAGGGCGCATGAAGCGTGCGATAACGAAGGGTTCGGGTAGATGAGCGGTCATTCCAAGTGGGCCACGACCAAGCACAAGAAGGCTGCGATCGACGCCAAGCGTGGCAAATTGTTCGCCAAGCTGATCAAAAATGTCGAGGTCTCAGCACGAGTGGGTGGTGGCGATCCCTCCGGAAACCCCACGCTGTACGACGCAATTCAGAAGGCCAAGAAGAACTCGGTGCCCAATGACAACATTGATCGCGCCGTCAAGCGCGGCTCGGGTGAAGGTGCCGACGCCGTCAGCTACGAGACGATCATGTACGAGGCCTATGGTCCCGATGGTGTTGCCATTCTCATCGATTGCCTCACCGACAACCGCAATCGCGCTGTGGCAGATGTGCGCACCACGATCACCCGCAATGGAGCAACCATGGCTGATGGTGGCTCGGTGCGTCGGCTCTTCGAGCGCAAGGGCGTGGTGATGGTGCCCAAGACCTTCGAGGTTGAGGAGGGACGCAAGACCACATCGAAGTCGGTCACCGAGGACCAGCTCATGGAAGCCACCATTGATGCCCCGGTGGAGAACATCGAGGATCAGGGCGAGGGCTTCGAGGTCACCAGTGATCCGGCCGATCTGGTTGAGGTGCGCAAGTCCGTGCAGGCCGCTGGCATCGACTACGACTCTGCCGAGGTGAGCTTTGTGCCCACATTCAATCAGCAGGTTGATGACCTTGAAGTGGCCCAGAAGGTGGAGAAGCTGGTTGATCTGCTGGACGATCTGGACGATGTTCAGGAGGTCTACAGCAACGCCGAATACTCCGAGGCCGTTGAGAAGGCACTCGAAGAGGCCGAGGACTGATCGCTGCGCTGCTCTGGCGTGTCAGCGGCGCCCCGGGTGCCAGCGACGTCTAGACTCTCGAACAGTTGTTCGTATAGCCGAGCATTCATAGGATCGCACATTCTGTGGGCGACCACGTGCGCGGCTGACTAGGACGTGGTCACGGGACCACGAGGTTCCGGGAGGCCAAGGACATGCGCGTCATGGGGGTTGATCCGGGGCTCACACGCTGCGGTGTCGGCATTGTCGATGGAGCGCTGGGCGCCCGCCCCAAGTTCGTGGCAGTGGGTGTCATCCGCACTGATCCGCAGATGGATCATGCCCATCGCCTGCTCGCCATTGAGGCGGGGCTGGCCGAATGGTTCGAGCACTATGACCCGCAGGCGATCTCCATCGAACGCGTCTTTGCCCAACACAATCTCAGCACTGTCACCGGCATCGGCCAGGCAGCCGGGATCGCGATGATGCTCGGTGCCCGCCACGACATTGAAGTGGCCCTGCACACTCCCAGTGAGGTCAAGAGTGCAGTGACGGGTTCGGGGCGGGCAGACAAGGCCCAGGTGGGACTCATGGTTGCGCAGGTGTTGCATCTGCGTGAAGCTCCCAAACCTGCCGATGCCGCGGATGCCCTGGCACTGGCAATCACCCATCTGTGGCGTGGCGGTGCCCAGGCGCGCTATGCCAGTGCGGCGCATGTCGGTATCGCCTCAAAGAAATTGGCAGCTCAGCGGCTCATGCAGGCCCGCGCCAAAGCCCAGAAGACCAGCGCCCACCAGGAGCTCTCGTGATAGCCCAATTGCAGGGGAATGTAGTGTCCATCGGCGCCACTTGGCTGGTCATCGATGTCTCCGGTGTCGGTTTCCGGGTGGCCACCACGCCCACAACCAGCTCGCAGCTTCACATCGGGCGCAGCGCAACCCTGTTCACCTCCATGGTGGTGCGCGAGGATGCAATGAATCTGTACGGCTTCAGCAGTACCGGGGAGCGTGACTGCTTCGAGCTGTGCATGTCTGCATCCGGGGTTGGGCCCAAACTGGCGCTGGCCATCACAAGCGTGCTGAGCCCGCAGGATTTTGCCTCAGCAGTGCAGGCAGATGATCTGGCGGCGCTGTGCACAGTGCCCGGAATCGGCCGCAAGGGTGCCCAGAAGATCGTCATTGAACTCAAGGACAAGGTGCTTTCCCTGGGAGCAGGAACCGCCGGTGTGCGTCGACCGGTGTCGGGATCGCAGCAGTGGCGAGAGCAGGTCACGGAAGGTCTCGAGAGTCTGGGCTGGTCAACCAAGGATGCCGAGGCAGCCTGCGAGACAGTGGCGCCCCTGGCGGCAGACGATCCTGAAGCCAGCGTGGCCATGCTCATGAAGGCTGCGCTCGCCTCGCTGGCCAGGGCATGAACCGTGGCTGAACACAACCGCCGTCACGTGGGCCCCTAGGCTGGCATCATCATGGAACATTCTGCGGTTGACCCTTGGCCTGAACCAGAGGAACGTGCTGCCGAGGCCGCATTGCGCCCGGCGACGCTTGCTGAGTTCGCGGGCCAATCGAGGGTCAGCGACCAGCTGGGGCTTGTGCTGGCTGCCGCCAGACATCGCGGCACGACCCCGGACCATGTGCTGCTGTCCGGTCCACCCGGACTCGGGAAGACCACGCTGGCCATGATCATTGCCGCCGAGATGGGTGTCCCCCTGCATGTCACCTCGGGCCCGGCCATCCAACATGCCGGTGATCTGGCGGCAATCCTTTCGGGACTGGTGGCCGGCGAGGTGCTCTTCCTCGACGAGATCCATCGCATGTCGCGCCCTGCAGAGGAGATGCTCTATCTGGCGATGGAGGATTTCCGGGTCGATGTGGTGGTGGGCAAGGGTCCGGGTGCCACGGCAATCCCCATCGAGATTCCACCCTTCACGCTGGTCGGGGCAACGACTCGGGTGGGCCTGCTGCCCAGCCCGTTGCGTGACCGTTTCGGGTTCACCGGCAATCTTGACTACTACGACGTCGCCGATCTGCAGGGAATCCTGCTGCGATCTGCCGAGAAGCTGTCTGTTGGTCTGGACGCCGGCTCTGCCCATGAGATTGCCGGCCGCTCCAGGGGCACACCGCGTATCGCCAATCGGCTGCTTCGTCGGGTCCGCGACTATGCCGAGGTCAACAACAACGGCACGGTGAATCTGGCAATGACTCGCCAGGCCCTGGAACTCTACGAAGTTGACCCACTGGGACTTGACCGGCTGGACACTGCAGTGCTTGAAGCGGTCTGCCAGAAATTCGGTGGGGGACCGGTGGGCTTGTCCACGCTCGCCATTTCCGTTGCCGAGGAAGCGGAGACGGTGCAGGAAGTTGCCGAACCTTTCCTGGTGCGGCTCGGCTTCCTCATGCGCACCCCGCGGGGACGGATTGCCACGGCAGCGGGCTGGCGTCATCTGGGCCTCACGCCACCGCAGAGTGCCCAGGGCCCCGATTTGTTCGAGTGAATTTCACAGCTACGCCGCAACGGCCTGAGCCGCTAGACTCCCTGTGGCATGCCACCCGGGCAAGCCAGCTGAGTTGAGGACCATCGCATGAACACCACTTATTTGCTCATCGGCTTCATCGCGCTGATCGCACTTTTCTATTTCATGACCATCCGTCCGCAGCGCAAACAGGCCGAACAGCAGCGGCAGATGCACAATTCCATCCAGCCCGGCTCCCGGGTGATGCTCACCAGCGGCATCTACGGCACCGTGACCGCCATGGGCGACAAGCAATTCGTGCTGGAGCTGTCACCCGGCGTCGACATCACCGTGCTCAAGCAGGCCATCGTGCGGGTTGTCCAGCCCGATGATGAGGAATTTGCCTTCGACGATGCGGCGACCCCCGGGACTGCTGCGGAAGATGCCTCTGACTCATTCAGCAACGAGGCGCCTGACCAGGTGGTCATTCCCTCATCGGTGGAAGACCCGGACACTGCCGAGAACAACGAGTCCGGTGCGCACGTGGACCCCACAGACACAGACCCCAATTCGGCTGACACCGACCGCAAGTAACACCCCTTCAGGAGAAGTCTCGGCACATGGCCGCCACCAATCAGACAAAGCACACACGTCCGGGCAGACGACTCATCGTCTTCGCCCTGATCATCATCTTTCTCTACGGGATGATGGCGCTCTCCAAGACTTGGACCCCCCGTCTGGGGCTTGATCTGCGTGGCGGCACCACCATCACGTTGACAGCTCGTGACGATGCGAATGGTTCGAGCCCCTCGAAGGACAATCTCGAGACGGCACGATCCATCATCCAGAAGCGAGTCGATGCACTCGGTGTGGGGGAGTCATCGGTGACGGTGCAGGGCGACCGTCAGATCGAGGTGGCAGTGCCCAATGTGAGCAGCGATGAGCTGGTCTCCCTGGTGGGCACCACCGCACAGTTGGGCTTCCGCAATGTCTTCTCCGCTTCGCAGTCGTTGACCGGCGCCGCAAGTTCGAGCGCCACTCCCACCACCGACCCCACGGCCGTCACCACGGCACTTCCCTCATCGCCCGCGCCGGCAGCAACGCCACGCACCGGCAGTGAGACCCCGGCTGCCACCGATTTCAATTCGGCATTGGCATGGACTCCCTCCGACCAGGACGCCAGCGATTTTGCCGCCTGGGATTGTGGCGATCCGATCGTGGTGTCACAGGATCAGCCGCTGTTTGCCTGCGACGAGGACGGCCAGTACAAATACCTGCTCGGGCCCGAGTTGATCAATGGTCAGCGGGTCACCGATGCCAGTGCTTCGATTCCCCAGGGTGAGGTTGCCTGGATCGTCTCCATGAAATTCGACAGCACCGGTGCTGATCAGTTCCAGCAGGCCACTGCCCAGTTGGCCACCCAGACCTCACCGATGAACCAATTCGCCATCGTGCTCGACGGCAAGGTGGTTTCGGCGCCGTCAGTGTCCGAGTCCATTACGGGTGGTCAGGCGCAGATCAGCGGTTCCAACATCGATGAGTCCAGCGCCAGCGAATTGGCCAATCAGCTGAAATTCGGCGCTCTTCCGGTGAGTTTTGATGTGTCCAGTGTCGATGCGGTTTCCGCGAGCCTGGGCGACGAACAACTCCAGGCAGGATTGATTGCCGGAATCATCGGCCTGGCGCTCGTGGTTGCCTACAGCTTCGTCTACTACCGCGGCCTGGGCATTGTCGTGGTTGGCTCGCTGCTAGCTGCGATCGTGATCACCTGGGGCACCATCGTGTTGCTTGGTCAGACGGTCGGCTTCGCGATGAACCTACCGGGTATCGCCGGCGCCATTGTCGCCATCGGTGTGACAGCCGACTCATTCATCGTCTACTTCGAACGAATACGCGACGAGATCCGGGACGGCCATTCCCTGAGACATTCCATCCAGAGTGGCTGGGCCAAGGCCAGGGGCACCATCGTGATGGCCGACTCCGTGCAGCTCCTGAGCGCCGTGGTGCTCTTCGTGCTGGCCATCGGAGCGGTGAAGGGATTCGCCTTCACCCTGGGTGTCACCACAGCCATTGATCTGTTCATCGTGTTCTTCTTCACCCATCCGGTGGTGACCCTGCTGGGCCGCACGAAGTTCTTCGGTGAAGGACGTCGCTTCTCGGGCTTCGAACCCGAACATCTGGGGGTCAGCCGAGCATCACTCATCGGGCGACGTGGCACTCGTGGTGGGCGTCGTGGCACTGGTCGTCAGTCAGCGGCAGGCGATGCTGCCCCGGCTGACACGCATGACGGTCACGATGAGAGTCCCGGGTCGACATCGACTGGCGACCACGACGAGAACAAGGAGGCGTGATGTCGCAATCAACTGCCACCATCCAGGGCACTGACAATGACGCCCCGCACAACAAGTTCGAGGGAAACTTCGCCCATCGCCTCTACACCGGCGAGTTCGAATTCAACTTCGTTGCCCGGCGCAGGCTCTGGTACACGATCTCGATTGTTCTCATCGTCATCTCCCTGGGCGCGCTTGTCTTCAGGGGCCTGAATCTCGGAATCGAGTTCAAGGGCGGCTCGGTGTTCACGGTGCCGGTGTCGTCGACCAATTCCCAGACCATCGATGAGCTGCGTCAGGTGGCCCAGGATTCGGGCGTTGCTGATCTGACGGATGCCCAGGCCACCGCTGTTGGTTCCGATTCGGTGCGTTTGCAGACGCGCAGCCTGTCCACCGATGAGGTCACCCAGCTGCGTGCCGCCCTGGCAGGTGCCACCGACACGAGTGCCGACAAGATCGGTTATTCCTTGATCGGCCCATCATGGGGTGGGCAGATCACCACCAAGGCCCTGCAGGCGCTGGTCGTCTTCCTGGTATTGGTGGCCCTCATGATCTGGGCCTTCTTCCGGGAATGGCGAATGGCGGTCTCGGCGCTCACCGGATTGATCCACGACCTGGTGATCACCGTTGGTCTCTATGCCCTCATCGGATTCTCGGTGTCACCGTCCACCCTGATCGGCGTGCTCACCATTCTCGGCTATTCGCTCTACGACAATGTGGTGGTCTTCGACAAGGTTCGCGAGAACACCGTTGACATCACCAAGCAGCGGCGCACGTTCTCTGAAGCAGCAAATGCCGCCGTCAACCAGGTGCTGGTGCGGTCGATCAACACCACGGTGATTGGCGTGCTGCCGGTGATCGCCCTGCTCATCGCAGGAGTCGGCTTCCTGGGTGGTGATGGCCCGCTGGCCGATCTCGGTCTGGCACTGCTCATCGGCATGATCGCGGGTGCCTATTCCTCGATCTTCATTGCCACTCCCTTGCTCACCCAGTTGCGTGAGCGCGAGCCTGACATGAAGGCCCATGTTGCCAAGCTCGCCAAGCGACGAGCACGTGGAGCCGAGGGAAATTCTGATGCCGGCCAGCATGCTACGAGTGATGTGTCGATCAGCGTGGGCACTGTCGACGAGCAGGGCGCCATGGCGCCCACGGAGACCGACCCCCGCCGGAACGGCCCGGTACGTCGGGTGAACGAGGAGCGTGTGCAACCTGTGCGCTCCCCACGTAGTAGACGAAAGAAGTGATCATGCGTCACGATCCTCGTGTCGAACGCATCGCCTCCTTGGTGCGCAGTGTTCCGGATTTCCCGAAGCCGGGCGTTGAGTTCCGCGACATCACGCCACTGTTGGCCGACCCCGAGGGGCTGGCCGACACAATGGCGGTGCTTGTGGACCAGGCTCCGCAGGACATCGATGTGGTGGCAGGAATTGATTCCCGGGGGTTCCTCTTCGGGGCACCGGTGGCAGTGGCAATGGGCACCGGTTTTGTGCCGGTGCGCAAGCCTGGAAAGCTGCCAGGAGCTGTGCTCGAGGAAGCCTTTGAGCTGGAATACGGGTCCAGCACACTGTCGATCCATGCCGATGCACTGAAGCCGGGGCAGCGTGTCCTGCTCGTTGATGATCTGCTTGCCACCGGCGGCACCCTGGGTGCTGCGGTGAAACTCATTGCCCGTGAGAAGGCAGTCCTCACCCATGTGGAGACCGTCATTGAGCTGTCTGCCCTGGGTGGACGTGCAAAATTGGAATCACTGGGTGTGACGAGCTTCTCGTCCATCCTCCAATTCTGAGTCGGACGGGATTGCTCGCTCGACTACGGTTGGAAGACACCCGAGAGTAGGAGGCCCTCATGCCTGATGGAGTCTATGGGCCTTATACGCGCTCAAAGGTGCCCGCTGCCAGCCCCAATTCGTCCAATGGTTCGGCTGATGATCGGATCGCCACCGGTCCTGAGCAGCCACGACTGCGCATGCGTGAGCGTCTGGCGCGTCTTGGTGGGGTGAAAGCGCCGCAGTCAGCCGTGCTTGATCCGCTCTTCTCCGTGGTGCGCGCCACCCATCCCAAGGCCGATCTGACCATGGTCGAGCGTGCCTATCGCACGGCGGAGCACTATCACTCAGGCCAGACGCGCATCAGCGGTGACCCCTACATCACCCATCCACTGGCCGTGGCAACAATTCTTGCTGAGCTGGGAATGACCGAGCCCACCCTGTGTGCCGCCCTCCTACATGACACGGTGGAGGACACCAGCTATACCCTGGAGCAGCTGCGGGCCGATTTCGGCGACACCATCGCTGCGCTGGTCGACGGTGTGACCAAGCTCGACAAAGTGCAGTACGGCGACTCGGCGAAGGCCGAAACCATTCGCAAGATGGTGATCGCCATGAGCCGCGACATCCGAGTGCTGGTGATCAAACTCGCCGATCGTCTGCACAATATGCGCACGCTCGGCTTCCTGCGCCCTGACAAGCAGCATCGCATTGCGCGTGAGACCCTGGAGATCTATGCGCCGTTGGCTCATCGCCTGGGCATGAATGCCATCAAGTGGGAGCTCGAGGATCTGTGTTTCTCTACGCTGCAGCCGAAGATCTATGACGAAATCGTCCGCCTCGTCGCCCAGGCTGCACCCAAGCGTGAGCAGCAGTTGCGTGAGGTGATCGATCAGGTCAAGGTCTATCTGGACGACGCCAAACTGACTGCCACGGTCTATGGCCGACCGAAGCACTACTACTCCATTTATCAGAAGATGGTGGTGCGCGGCCGTGACTTCGCCGACATCTACGACCTGGTGGGCCTGCGAATTCTGGTTGGTTCCACACGGGACTGCTATGCCGCGTTGGGCGTGATCCATACCCATTGGAATCCGCTGCCCGGGCGTTTCAAGGATTACATCGCAATGCCGAAGTACAACATGTACCAGTCATTGCACACCACGGTGCTCGGCCCGGGAAGTCACCCGGTGGAGTTCCAGATCCGCACCCAGGAGATGCACCGCCGTGCGGAATTCGGTGTTGCGGCCCATTGGAAGTACAAGGAAGATCCCAATGCTCGCACCGGTGACATAGATCCGGAGGGCACGGATCTTGCCTGGGTGCACCAGCTGAACCAGTGGACCAAGGAACAGGACGATCCCGAGGAGTTCCTGGATTCCCTGCGCTTCGAGATCCAGACCAGCGAGGTCTATGTCTTCACGCCGAAGGGCGATGTGCTGGCCCTTCCCTCGGGTGCCACACCGGTGGATCTTGCCTATGCGATTCATACAGAGGTCGGCCACCGCTGCATCGGCGCCCGGGTCAATGGGAAATTGGCCTCGCTGGAAAGCCAGCTGTCCAATGGTGACATCGTGGAGATCCTCACCTCGAAGGCCGAGAATGCCGGCCCCAGCCGCGACTGGCTGAATTTCGTGGTGAGCCCACGGGCCAAGAGCAAGATCCGTCAGTACTTCACCCGGGAGCGCCGCGAAGAAGCCATCGACCAGGGCAAGAACGAGCTCGCCAAGCAGCTGCGCAAAACGGGCCTGCCCATGCAACGGCTGCTCACCCTGGAACATCTCAGCGCCGTGGCCGACAGCTTCCGGCTGGCCGATGTCGATGCCCTCTATCCCGCCATCGGCGAAGGCA
>CAXYYR010000064.1:0-11194 GCA_964293265.1 uncultured Propionibacterium sp. | reverse complement strand
CGGCCTCGGACCCCGATGCCGTGACGGGCAGATAGGTGGTCCGCAGGCCATCGGCGTGGGTCACCGAAATTGAGTCCACACCCGCTATCCGGCCTACCCAGGTGACCGTTCCGGCAGCGGCTGCCCGCACCGGCATGTCGGTTGCGCCGGCGAGATCAACCCCACGGTGTCCGGCCTGCCATTTCTTCTCCGGAGGGGAGAAACCGTTGACGATGGAACCGTCGACGGGCAGGAGTCGTTCAAGTCCGGTTGTGGGAACAGCGCCGGCAGTGGCCAATCCCATCGAGATCATGAGCATGAGCGTCAACACGATGGTGCCCACTGACCGGTGGGCAAGAGTGCTGATGGATGGCCCACGGATTCCCGGAATGTTCGTCATATCCGCACCATGTGTGCAGTCGACCGGCTCCGGCGATCGGGTTGTGGGCTGGGGATCGGCCGGCAGGCGTCGCCCACAGCCACTATGGGCTGGTTCGGCCATGGCGGACAATTTTGGTTCCCCGATGTGCCTGCCCCTAAACTGGTCGGAGCAGTCCGCACCCGCGGGCTGACTTCGCATGCGCGCATGCGGCTCTCCGGAGTGGCCCTGATGGGTTGTTTCAAGGGTGAGCCGTGCGTCGCGGTCCGGTCCCCGTGAATTCGGGGTGCTGCGGGGCGCGCGCATCAGGGATGCCGAGTTCTCGGCGTCGCAACCATGAAAGGAACGGCCATGGCCGTCGTGACCACGCGTCAACTGCTCGAGAGTGGTGTCCATTTCGGACATCAGACCCGCCGCTGGAATCCGAAGATGAAGCGCTTCATCTTCAATGATCGCAATGGCATCTACATCATTGATCTGCGCCAGTCGCTGACCTACATCGACAAGGCCTATGCCTTCGTCAAGGAGACGGTCGCCAAGGGCGGACAGATCCTTTTCGTCGGCACCAAGAAGCAGGCCCAGGAAGCCGTTGTCGAGCAGGCAAGCCGAGTCGGCATGCCCTACGTCGACCAGCGCTGGCTGGGCGGCATGCTCACCAACTTCCAGACCATCAGCAAGCGCATCGCGCGGCTGAAGGAACTCGAGGCAATGGATCTCGAGACCGTGCAGCCCGGCGGTTTCACCAAGAAGGAGCTGCTCGGCTTCTCGCGTGAGAAGACCAAGCTCGCCAAGTCGCTCGGTGGTATTCGCGACATGGCCAAGGTTCCCCAGGCAGTGTGGATCATCGACACCAACAAGGAGCACTTGGCGGTTGACGAGGCCATCAAGCTGCACATCCCCGTGGTTGCCATTCTCGATACCAACTGCGATCCCGATGAGGTCGACTTCCCGATTCCGGGCAATGACGATGCCATTCGTTCGGTCTCGCTGCTGACCCGCATCATCGCCGACGCCTGCGCCGAGGGACTTGTCTCCCGTTCGGAGCAGAACCAGTCAGAGGGCGGCGAGGGCGCTGCTGCAGAGCCCATGGCCGAGTGGGAGAAGGATCTGCTCGAGTCCGGCGAGAAGGCCGAACAGGCCGAGAAGACCGATCCCCAGGCCGGCGAGCTCAATGCCGAGGTGGCGGATGCCGCCAAGGCAACCGAGACCAAGGCCGAGGCTCCCAAGGCAGCTGCAGCTGAGGCTAAGCCTGCCGAGGCTCCCGAAGCCGGGAATAAGGCCGATGCATCCGACGCTGACAAGGCGGCGGAGGCCCCGGCTGGCGACGCCAAGCCCGCCGAGTCCAACTGACCGTCATCGAACACCACCCAGAAGGACAACACATGGCAATCACAGCCACAGATGTGAAGAAGCTGCGCGACGCCACCGGCGCCGGCATGATGGACGCCAAGAAGGCCCTCACCGAGGCTGATGGTGACTTCGAGAAGGCCACCGAGCTGCTGCGTGTGAGCGGTGCTGCCAAGGCCGCCAAGCGCTCTGACCGCGAAGCGGCCAATGGTTTGGTTGCTTCAGCGGGCAATGCGCTCATCCAGCTGGCCTCCGAGACGGATTTCGTGGCAAAGAATGCTGAATTCATTGCCCTGGGCGATCAGATTGCCCAGGCCGTGGATCAGGCTGCCGCCGGCACCCAGGCCGATGCCCTCGCAGTGAAGCTGCCCGACGGTCGCACCGTTGAGCAGGCAGTGGCCGACATGGCTGCCAAGATCGGTGAGAAGATCGAGCTTGCCAAGGCTGCATATGTGCCCGGCACGATTGACGTCTACATGCACCGCCGCGACCCCGATCTGCCCCCGCAGGTGGGCGTCATCGTGGCCGTTGAGGGCGACGATCCCGAGTTCGTGCACTCCGTGGCGCTCCAGATCGCCTCGATGAGCCCGAGCTATCTCACGCCCGACGAGGTGCCCGCCGACATTGTCGAGCGCGAGCGCCGCATCGCCACTGAGACAGCGCAGGAGGAGGGCAAGCCCGAGAAGATCATTCCGCGCATCGTGGAGGGTCGTCTCAAGGCCTTCTACAAGGACGAGTGCCTGCTCGAGCAGCCCGAGATCAACGACGAGAAGAAGTCCGTCGGTCAGCTTGCCGCTGAGCATGGTGTGAAGATCCTGGCCTTCCAGCGCTTCGCAACCGGAGCCTGATCAGGACCGCACGCCAGCCCCGTGGTGAACACGAATCTCAGGGCCCCCATCGGATATCCGGTGGGGGCCCTGAGGCATGTCATGCCTGTGCGGGCCCTGCCCACGTTCGTGCCGGTAGAGTGTCGGATGCACGACCGTGCCGGCGCCCAATCAGGAGGATGATGTGGCAAAACCATTCCATCGCGTATTGCTCAAGCTCTCGGGCGAGGCCTTCGGCAATGGGGGACTGGGGGTTGATCCCATCACTGTTGATGCGATCGCCAAGCAGATCGTCGAGGTGACCAATTCCGGCACCCAGGTGGCCATTGTTGTGGGCGGCGGAAATTACTTCCGGGGCGTCGAACTCCAGAAGGGCGGTATGGACCGCGATCGGGCCGACTACATGGGCATGCTCGGCACTGTCATGAATTCCCTCGCGCTTCAGGATTTCTGCGAAAAAGAGGGCGTTGCCACCCGTGTCCAGACGGCCATCACCATGGGTCAGGTTGCAGAGCCCTATGTGCCGCGCAGGGCAGAGCGGCATCTGGAGAAGGGCCGCGTCGTCATTTTCGGTGCCGGCTCTGGAATGCCCTATTTCTCCACCGACACCGTGGCAGCCCAGCGAGCCCTGGAAATCGGCGCCGAGGTCCTGTTGATGGCCAAGAACGGCGTGGACGGCGTCTACGACTCCGATCCGCGCACCAATCCGGATGCAAAGCTCTACGACGATCTGTCCTATGACGATTTCTTGGCCCAGGATCTGAAGGTGGCCGATGCCACTGCCGTGAGTCTTGCTCGCGACAATCACCTGAACATGATCTTTTTCAATATGGACGATCCTGACAACATCCTGCGCGCCGTGCGTGGCGAGAAGATCGGCACACTCGTGCACTACTGAGCTGGAGGCGTTGCCGCCACACGGGCGGCACACACCCACCGGCCCAGCCAATTGCTTTCGAAAGGGATCACAGTGACCAGCGACATCATCAAGAGCGCCGAGAAGAAGATGCAGGGCGCCATCAGCTTTGCCAAGGAAGACTTCTCCGGCGTACGCACCGGCAGGGCAAATCCGGCCATGTTCGAGAAGCTGGAGGCCGACTACTACGGCACTCCGACACCGATCCAGCAGCTCGCGAGCTTCAGCGCCCCTGACGCCCGCACCATGCTCATCACCCCCTACGACAAGGGTGCACTGGGTGCCATTGAGAAGGCAGTGCGTGATTCTGATCTCGGTGTGAATCCGGCATCGGACGGCAATGCCATCCGCGCCGTCCTTCCGGAGCTCACCGAGGAACGCCGCAAGGAATACATCAAGATCGTGCGCACCAAGGCCGAGGACGCCAAGGTGGCCATTCGTGGGCATCGGCGTCGCGGCATGGACGCCATCAAGGCCCAGGAGAAGGACAAGGAAATCGGTGAGGACGAGGCGCGCACCGCAGAGAAGCAACTCGACGGTGTGACCAAGAAGTACACCGAGCAGGTTGAAGAACTGTTGAAGGCCAAAGAGGCCGAACTGCTGGCAGTCTGAGTGCAGTCGTGCCGCACGTCACACCCGACCCCACGTCGATGAATCCCGGCGACGCCACATCGGCGCCTGCAGAGAAGAAACGCGGGCCCGGCCGGAATCTTCCGGCGGCCATCACCACCGGCGTCGTACTGGGCGGCATTGCCGTTGCCAGCCTGTTGTGGTGGAACTGGGGCTTCGCACTCCTGGCGGCAGTCGGTCTCACACTGGGTGTGTGGGAGGTGTGCAATGCGCTGGAGAAGACCGGCGCCCATCCCGCCCGTTGGCCGATCCTCATCGGCACTCCCGTCATCCTTCTCGGTTCCTATGCGGTGAGTCAGGGTGCTGGTCGTCCCGAGTCGGCCATCGGTGTGATTGTCGGCGGTCTGGCACTGGTGGTGATTGCTGCCCTGTTCTCGCGCATCCCGGCAGGAACCGATGGCTTCGTGCGCGATGCCTCGGCAAGCCTGTTCGTGATCTCGTATCTACCGCTGCTGGGCTCAACAGTGCTGCTCATGTTGGCTGCGGACAATGGGGCAGCCAGGATTTTTTGCTTCATCTTGGCACCGATCGCCTGTGACACTGGCGCCTATGTGTTCGGGGTGCTGTTCGGCAGGCACAAGATGGCGCCGGGAATCTCTCCGGCAAAAAGCTGGGAGGGCTTCGTCGGTGGCATCATCACCGCGATGGCCCTGTCGGCAGTCGCTGTTCATGGGCTGTTGGATGCGCCCATCTGGGTTGGTCTGCTGCTCGGTCTGGTGGCCGGCTGCTGTGGTGTGGTGGGTGATTTGGTCGAGTCGGCCATCAAGCGTGATGCCGGCATCAAGGACATGAGTCATGTGCTGCCCGGTCATGGTGGTGTGATGGACCGGCTCGATTCCCTGCTTGCGGCAGCGCCGGCGGCTTGGCTCGTGATGTACGTTCTGGTGGTGTGAGTACCGCGCTGATCCCTCTTGACATCACCCAGATCATGTCCACCGGTCCGGGGCGTCGTCCACCCAAGCATTGGATGGATCTGAGCGTCGATGAGCGGGTGGATGCGGTGAAGGCCCTGGGGCTGCCGGCATTCCGTGCCAAGCAGATCTCCACCCACTGGTTCACCCGCTGCGAGCTCGATCCGCAGTCATGGACCGATCTGCCTGCTGCGGCGCGCAGTGAGATAGCCGAGACCCTGTTCCCGCCCCTGTTGACGCCCCTTCAGGAACGCACGGCCGACAAGGGCCGCACGGTGAAGGTTGCCTGGAAGCTTCATGACGGATCCCTGGTCGAGTCGGTGCTCATGCGCTATCCCCACCGCACGACCATGTGCATCAGTTCCGAGGCAGGCTGTGCCATGAACTGTCCCTTCTGTGCCACTGGTCAGGGTGGTCTGCAGCGCAATCTGTCCACTGCCGAGATCGTGGGGCAGGTGCTTGACGGTGCCCGACGGTTGGCGGCCGGTGAGATTCCCGGTGGACCCGGACGTGTCAACAATGTCGTGTTCATGGGCATGGGCGAACCGATGGCCAATTTCAAGGCGGTGCTGGGCGCGGTGCGTGAGATCACTCGCCCCGAACCCGACGGATTGGGCATCTCTGCCCGGGGTGTGACGGTCTCGACCATCGGCATGGTGCCTCGGATCAATGAACTGTCTGATCTGGGCATTCCGGTGACGCTGGCCATCTCATTGCATGCACCTGACGATGAGCTGCGCGACGAATTGGTGCCGCTGAACAAGCACTTCAATGTCGATGCCGTGCTTGACGCGGCATGGGCCTATGCCGAGAACACCAAGCGCCGGGTCTCGATTGAATATGCCCTCATCAAGGACATCAATGACCAGTCGTGGCGTGCCGATCTGCTTGCCCGCAGGCTCAAGGAGCGTGGCGACTGGGGATGGTGCCATGTGAATCTCATCCCGCTGAATCCCACGCCCGGATCAAAGTGGACAGCCTCACGCCGTGAGGACGAGGAAGCCTTCGTGAAACATCTGGAACACCACAAGGTGCCGGTCACGGTCCGCGACACCCGCGCCTCGGACATCGACGGCGCCTGTGGCCAGCTGGCTGCAACAGTGAAGGCGAGCTGAACCCCTGACCAGGGCTTGGCAGCCCCCTCACCCGAGAGCTGATGAATCTGTCCTGTTCACCGGTGCATGGCTGGTGCCCGCGATGATCTGCTGATGGGCCATAATCAGCCCTGTGCGAGATGTGGTTCTTCTGGGTAGTACGGGTTCGATCGGAACGCAGACCTGCGAGGTGATCGAACCCCGACGTGACAGTTTCCGACTGGTTGGTCTGTCGGCCGGCGGATCACATGTGCAGTTGCTCGCCCGTCAGGCAGCCCAGTTCGAGGTTGCGGTGGTGGGCATCGCGGCCCTGGGTCACGATGACGAATTCTGGGAGGCCTTCGAGGCCGCCGGAGGTGGGCGCAGGCCGACGCTGATCTGCGGTCCTGATGCCAATCGTGAACTGGCAGCGATGAAGGCCGATGTGGTGCTCAATGCAATAACAGGCGCTGCCGGGCTTGCCGCCACCCTCACCACCCTGGAAGCAGGCACCACGCTGGCTCTGGCCAACAAGGAGTCATTGGTGATCGGGGGAGCCCTGGTGACGCAGGCAGCGCGCCCGGGCCAGCTGGTTGCAGTTGATTCGGAGCACTCCGCCTTTGCGCAGTGTCTGCGCGGTGGTGGTTCCAGGGAAGTGCGCTCCCTCATGCTCACCGCATCGGGCGGTCCCTTCCGGGGGCGCACCCGCGACGAGCTGGTGGATGTCACCCCCCAGCAGGCCTTGGCCCATCCCACCTGGAACATGGGGCCGGTGATCACGATCAACTCGGCCACCCTGGTGAACAAGGGTCTGGAACTCATCGAGGCTGCCCTGCTGTATGACGTCGATTACGACAACATCAATGTCGTCGTGCATCCCCAGTCGATGGTGCACTCCGGTGTCGAATTCGTGGATGGTGCCACCATCATGCAGGCCTCGCCGCCCGATATGCGCCTGCCGATCGGACTGGCCCTCACCTGGCCGGCACGCATGCCTGATGTGGCGCAGGGCTGCGATTGGAGCAAGGCCGCCCAGTGGACTTTTGAGCCGCTGGATTCCCGGACCTTCCCAGCTCCCGAGATTGCCCGTCGTGCAGGCAGGTCCGGGGGAGTGGCACCGGCCATCTTCAACGGCGCAAATGAAGTCTGTGTGGCCGCCTTCCTGGCAGGACGCATCGGCTTCCTCGAGATTGCCGAGAACATTGAGAAGGTGCTCGGTGAGCATTATGCGAATGGTGCCGAGCCACAGTTGAGTCTTGACGCCGTATTGGCTGCTGATGGCTGGGCACGGGAACGTGCTGCAGTGCTGTGTGGGCACGCGGCAAGCTGAATATTGAGCTGGTTCGCCCCTCCATGGAGCGATCACCCTTGAGTCGGACCATTCGTCCGTTGTCGACGCGACTAGTCTTGAGCGCATGGTTGAGACGAGTGCGGCCAGTGACGCGGCGACAAGTGACGGAGCGGATTCCCAGGAATTCGTGCGACCGGAGGCCGGCGTTCTGACACCCCGCAGGCCCACCCGCAAGATCCGTGTGGGCAAGGTCTTCATGGGTGGCGATGCGCCGATCTCGGTGCAGTCGATGACCAATACCCTCACCGCTGACATCAATGCCACACTCCAGCAGATCGCCAAACTCACAGCGGCCGGCTGCGACATCGTGCGGGTGGCAGTGCCGAGCCAGGACGACGTCGATGCGCTCCCCGCGATTGCTGCGAAATCACAGATCCCGGTAGTGGCCGATATCCACTTCAACCCCAAATATGTCATTGCTGCCATTGAGGCAGGCTGCGCGGGCGTGCGCGTGAATCCGGGCAACATCAAGGCCTTCGACGACAAGATTGCCGAGATCGCCAAGGCGGCCACCGATCATGGCACCGGCCTGCGCATCGGCATCAATGCGGGCTCCCTCGACAAGCGTCTGCACAAGATGTACGAGAGCGATCCGGCGGGTGCCCTGGTGCAGTCTGCGCTCAATGAGGCCAAGCTGTTCGAGGATGTCGGCTTCCGCGATTTTGCGATCTCGGTGAAACACCACGACCCGGTGATCATGGTCGAGGCCTATCGCAGGCTCTCCCAGGCATGTGACTATCCGCTGCACCTCGGTGTCACCGAGGCCGGCCCCGCCTTCCAGGGCACCATCAAGTCATCGGTTGCCTTCGGGGCACTGCTGGCCGAGGGAATCGGCGACACCATCAGGGTGTCGCTGTCAGCCGACCCGGTGCAGGAAGTGAAGGTGGGCGTCAAGATTCTTGAGGCGCTCAATCTGCGCCCCCGTCAATTCGAGATTGTGAGCTGCCCCAGCTGTGGGCGCGCCCAGGTGGACGTCTACACCCTTGCCGAACAGGTGACCGAGGCCATGAAGGACATGACCGTTCCCATCAGGGTTGCTGTCATGGGCTGCGTGGTCAATGGTCCGGGCGAGGCCCGCGAAGCCGATCTCGGGGTTGCCTCCGGCAATGGCAAGGGCCAGATCATCGTGCGAGGCAAGGTGATCAAGACGGTGCCGGAATCCGAAATCGTTGCCACCCTCATCGAAGAGGCCAACAAAATTGCTGCAGACTTTCCCACTGAGGGCACGCCTCAGGTGACGGTCTGATCGGTCCCATGTTTGATCAGCCCGTGTTTGATCGACCCAGGTGTGGATGGCCCAGGTGTGATTGGCCCAGGCGTGGATGGATGCTGCGATGAGCTCGGGTGTGGTGCGGGTCCTGGACCCCGGCGATCTGCCGGCAGCTCGCGCGCTGCTGGACCGCAAGCCCCTGGAGAATTTGTTCATCCAGGCACGCCTGGACGCTGCCGGACTCGACCGAGCCCGGCTCGGCTGTGCCGTGCTCGGCTGGTTCGAGTCGGATGAACTCACCGCCCTGTGTTACACCGGGGCCAATCTGGTGTCGGTGGATGCAGATGCGCGGGCACTCGATGCCTTTTGCGAACAGCTCGGGCCACGACGTGGCTCGGCGTCCATCATGGGAGCCGTCGATCAGACCCGTGGTCTCTATGAACGCCTTGCGACACGCTGGGGTGACAGTTGGTCGCACCCCCGGGAGATCCGGGCCCACCACCCGCTCATGGCAGCTGATTCGCTGCCACTCATCGTTCCTGACAGGCGCGTCCACGCCATGGAGCCGAGCCTGCTGGCCCCCTATGTGAAGGCTGCGGTGGCGATGTACACCGAGGAAGTCGGCGTCTCGCCACTGGACGGCACCCGTGGCTATGAGAACTATGTGCACAATCTGGTGATGATGGGCCGGGCCTTCGGGGCCTACGATCCCGATCGGAAACAGGTGTGGTTCAAATCGGATATCGGCTGTGCCCACGAATGGGCATGCCAAATCCAGGGCGTATGGCTCGACCCCCAACTGCGCGGTCGTGGCATGGCGGAACCTGCAATGGCCCAGGTGCTGGCGCTCTGCCTACGAGCCTATCCGACGGTCTCGCTGTATGTGAACGACTTCAACACCAGGGCCCGGCGGCTCTACGAACGGTTGGGCTTCCGCACGGTCTCCGAGCTTGCCACCGTGCTGTATTGAGCCACTGTGCTGTATCGGGCTACTGCGCTGTATTGAGCTCGTGCTGCGAATGGGAAGGCCATTCCGCGCTCCCGGGCGCACCGGGAACCGTGTCAATGGTCCGTGGACTGCCTGCGATGGCTGCGAACACTAGGATTGTGCGAGCACGCACACACTGAGAGGCACATCCTTCGTGATAACCCGCATGAGCAAGCTTTTTGTCCGCACGCTGCGCGATGATCCCGCTGCGGCGGAAATTCCCAGCCACCGTTTTCTGGTGCGGGCCGGCTACATCCGTCGTGCGGCGCCGGGTGTCTATTCCTGGTTGCCGCTGGGCCTGAAGGTGCTGGCGAATGTCGAGAAGATCGTGCGTGAAGAAATGGACGCCATGGGGGGCCAGGAAGTCCTGTTGCCCGCACTGCTTCCGCGGGAACCCTATGAGATCTCGAACCGCTGGTCTGAATACGGCCCCAATCTGTTCCGGCTGGTGGATCGCAAGGGCGCGGACATGCTGCTCGGCCCCACCCACGAGGAGATGTTCACCCTACTGGTGAAGGATCTCTACTCGTCCTACAAGGATCTGCCGGTGATCCTCTACCAGATCCAGACGAAATATCGTGATGAGGCCCGACCTCGCGCCGGTATTCTGCGCGGACGTGAGTTCGTGATGAAGGATTCCTATTCCTTCGATGTCGACGATGAGGGCCTGGATGCCAGCTATCTGTTGCATCGTGACGCCTATATCCGCATCTTCGACCGGCTCGGTTTCGAGTATGTGATCGTCAAGGCCAATGCTGGCGCAATGGGCGGCTCCGCCTCGGAAGAATTCCTGGCGCTGTCCGACAACGGTGAGGACACCTTCGTGCGTTCTGCCGGGGGATATGCGGCCAATGTGGAGGCTGTCACAGTGCCGGTGCCGCAGGCCCAGCCGTGGGACGATGCGCCCGAAGCCCGAGTCGTTGACACCCCCGATGTGCCCACCATCGACACGCTGGTGGCGTTGCTCAATGAGCGTTACCCCCGCGACGACCGCGCCTGGCAGACGAGTGACACCCTCAAGAATGTGGTGTTCATGACGGTTGCTCCCGACGGCACCCGTGAACCCCTGGTGATCGGTCTGCCCGGTGATCGCGATGTCGACCCTGATCGGCTGGCTGTGGCGGTGGAACCGTCCACGGTGGAGCCCTTCGAAGATGACGACTTCGAGCATTTCCCCGGCTTGGTCAAGGGTTACATCGGCCCCGGCCTGCCCGGTGATCAGGTCTTGGGCGTGGAAGGCAGTTCCAAGGTGCGCTATCTGCTCGATCCCAGAGTGGTGCCGGGCACCAGCTGGGCGACGGGTGCAAATGCCCATCAACGCCATGTCATCGGTTTGGTGGCCGGACGCGATTTCAGTGCCGATGGCATCGGTGATGTGGCCACGGTGCGAGAGGGCGATCCGGCACCTGACGGCTCCGGTCCACTCACCCTGGCGCGTGGCATCGAGATGGGCCATATTTTCCAGCTCGGCCGCAAATATGCCGAGTCGCTCGACCTCAAGGTGCTCAATCAGCAGGGCAAGCTCGTCACTGTGACCATGGGCAGCTATGGCATCGGGGTTTCCCGCGCCGTGGGCATGGTCG
>CAXYYR010000063.1:0-11365 GCA_964293265.1 uncultured Propionibacterium sp. | reverse complement strand
ACCGCCTGCGCCGGCTTGGGGATCGGCAGCCGTGTTCTGATCGTCTGTCTTGAGTTCAGGGCCAGTGGAGTTGGTTGCCACTGGGATGGCCGTGGTTGCGGGCTGGCTGGGGCTTGGGCTGGCGCTGGCCGACGATGGTGTGTCAGCTGGTGTCGCACTGTCGGTGGCGCTCGGAACCGGGGTTTCGGTGGCAGGGTCGCCGCTGGTGGTCTGCACGGCGAAGACAACTCCGGCAATCAGCACCAGCAGCGCAACCGCAATGATCACCAGACGCCATCGCCGTGAATGCGATGATGCCGGCTCCACCACATCGTTCGCGGTGGCCTTGGCATCGTCGACCCAGGGATTGGAGCCGCCTGATGTGGGGCTGGTGGTTGTGGGATCAGGGGGTGGGACTGCCGATGGCCCAGGGGGCGCGTCATCGACAGCCCCACCCGATTGGGGGCCGCGGGTGTAGGGATTTTGCGGCACTGGTGGGGTTGTCACGCCTGGCCTGCGGTCAGCTGGGCAGCCCGTTTGTAGGCAGCTCGCGTGCGTTTGGCCAGGTGGCTGGTGGTCTTGCGGCGAATGATTCGCCAATCAGTGGGAATGTCAATGATCTGCAGTCCGTGCTGGGTGAAGCGATTGCGCTGATGCTTTGCATAGCTGCGGTTGGGACGTTCGGCACTCGTCGCCACGATGATCGCGTGTTGCGACTGCTCCTGGTAGCCAAGGGCCCACAGATCCTCCAGTGTGCTGTAGGCGCCGTGCACGGTCTTCGGGGTGAAGTCGCACGGCACGAACAGGGTGGTTGCTCTGCGAGCGGCGGCCATGAATGCCGGATCGGCGGTGTCATTTCCTGAGTCAATGCCGATCACCGCGAAACGCTCGGTGAACAGATCCAACATCCTGTCGGCCTGTTCGGTGGTCACATGTGGAGCAACCACGTCACCCCTGGGACCAGTGACCGCCACGCGGGAGGTGACAATCCATGCCTTCAACTCTGCCGACCAGGCCAGGTGCTGACGCAGGGCCTCATCAGTGGGGTTGGGATTCTCGCCCAGCCAGGCAATGAGATCGGGCAGCGGAGCCTGATGATCGATGCCCAGATATTCACCCAGATTCCCAGTGGGATTGAGGTCGACAAGGATCACATCACCGCCACGCTCGGTGGCCATCGAGCCGAGAATGCCGACAATGGTTGGCGTCTTGCCAGCTCCTCCGGCGGTATTGGCCACCATCACAATGCGCTTGGCGTGCAGTGTGGTGTCGGCAACACTGCGCGGCAGCATGTCTGAAAAGGGCGTGGCTGGCTGCCAGTGCCGGGTGTCGAACATGGGTGGTTCGCTCCGGCCGAAGCCATCTGAGTCATTCACGCCGAAAGCGCCCGGCTCGAACGAAGCTGCGCCAAGTGGTCCTTGCCCATGTGGCCCGGAAGTGATTGGGGTGGCATCGAATGGCGCTGCCCCGTGCGCATCAGCGCCAAGGCCTGCCGCACCGGTCTCACCGAAGAAGGAAGCCCCGGTGTCGGCGTCACTGAGCGGCGGCTCACCAGCCGACCGCACAACAGCCGCGAAGGGATCAACCGTCTCATCAAGATTGGGCGGCGCTGGCTGCTCCGCCTGCAGATCCCCGGATTCCACCGGCTCGCAGCCCCCTGGATTCTCCGTTTCCACGGTGATGTGCGATGCCTCATCCGGTTCAGCTGCGTCTGGTTCGGCGTTGTCTGGTCCAGCCCAGTCCGACTCAGCTCCGTCGGGCTCATCTTCATGGGGCTCATCATCATGGGCTTGGGCAGCAATAGTGGCTGACTCGTGGGCGGTGATGATGTTCATCACCGGGTCTCAGTTCACGTCACGGGACGTCAGCGCTTCATCAGCTGCCGAATCATCGCCAGCGGCAGGCTCTTCCAGCTGCGCTGCATCATCGACCTCGGCATCGTTGATCTCTGCGTCAGTGACGGGCGCCGGAGCATCGTGCGCGCCCGCAACGGCAACAGGGGCAATGCTTGCCGGGGCCGAGTCCTGGGTCTCGACGGTGTCTGCAGAGTCGGCCTCGGGCGTTGCGGTGGACTCAACCGGCTGCTCGTCAACAGGTGCGGGCACGTCCTGCGCTGGCAGATCGGCTTTCTTGGGCCGACGCACCCGCACGGTCTGCATGCCGGCCTCATTGTCGTTGTCCCAGGGGATGTCCTCCCCGGTGACCCGAATACGCGGCGGCCTGGTGGTTTCCCATGGCGCAACAACTCTGGTGTTCGCCGGGAAATGTCCCGGAACTGCAGCAGGGTCGGCTGTGGGCTTGGCGAGGCCTTTGGCCTGCGCGGGAAATGTCGGAGGCTCAACGCTCTCAGGAGCTCGCAGTCCCGAACTCGTGACGCTGGCAGTCACAAGTTCGTGTGCCCGCGCCGATTCGCCAGGACTTTCTGCGGAGGACACCCCGGCCTCGATGAGGGCGCGGAGCCGAGACCGTGCGGCTGCTCTGGCGCCGCGGGCAGGTGGCCTGCTTGTCTCAGCCGCCTGCGGCGAGAAGTCGCTGCGTGCTCGCTCAGCGTGGCGTTCTGTTTGGCTGGTTTCCGCACTGGAAGTGGCCGGGAGATCTGTGGCAGGAACATCGGTGATGCTGCCATCGGGGTGCACACTCAATTGCCAGGTGCCCAGACTGTCCACCACCGTGGCGTCCAAGATCTGCTGCTGTTCGGCAGCCAGTCGGCACAGTTCAGTGGCAACTGCTGAATGCGCCTGCGCATCGTCGGCAGGCAGGCCCATCTGGGACACGGACCCCAGCACACTGAAAACTGCTTTCCCGGGCTCCACGGTCACATGTATGGGCGGCATCATGGGGGCGTCAGCAGGGGGGGTGCTTTTGACGCGCCGACTCCTGGGGGTCATAGGGGGACAAACTCCTTAGGGGGATTACGCCGCGCCCGGACCACCAGTGGACACCGAATCAGGGGAATTCAGCACCCGCATGGCCTATGCGCAACGTGACAAGGCACTCGCCATCCTAGGGGCGAAATGCCGCGTTGTGATACCCGGTTTGTAAACCCCCAAGCCAGAGGCCATTTGGGGAAGTCAGACCTAACGATCAGGCCGCTTCAAATCCAAAATGCCGAGGGCATCGGCAACGCTGGAGACCTCCACCACCTTGAGATTCCGCAGGGCCGGGATCTCACGTGAACTGTCCCTGGAATTGCTCGGCACAATGGCCAGTTCGAAGCCCAGTCGATCGGCCTCGGCCACCCTGCGCTCCAGCGCCGGAACGCGGCGCAGATCGCCGGCCAGACCCACCTCGCCCATTGCCAACACCCGGCGTGGGAAATTGCGGTTCAACGAGGCCGAGGCCACTGCGATGGCCACCGCCAGATCGGCACTCGGATCAGTGATCCGGGCGCCGCCGACAGTGCTCACATAGACATCCCGGCGGCTCATCGGCAGTCGCGCCTTGCGTTGCAGCACCGCCAGAATCATGGCCACGCGCGACGAATCGATGCCATTGGTGACGCGTCGGGCCGGGGTTTCGTTCGGCACCGGAGCCACCAGCCCCTGCACCTCGGCAAGCAGCGGACGTCGGCCTTCCATCGTCACCGTGACGCAGGTGCCCGGCACGGGCTCCTCGTGGCGCGTGGTGAACAGCCCCGAAGGATCGGGCACCTCGACGATGCCGCCCTCACCCATCTCGAAACAGCCCACCTCATCGGCGGGGCCATAACGGTTCTTGGTAGCGCGCACCATGCGGAAACCCGAGTGACGATCACCCTCGAAGTTGAGCACCACATCCACCAGATGCTCCAGTGTGCGCGGGCCTGCGATGCCACCGTCCTTGGTCACATGGCCCACGATCACCACGGCCATCCCGCGCGCCTTGGCCACCCGCACCAGTGCCGTGGTCACCTCGCGCACCTGGGAAACGCCACCGCTGACGCCCTCGCCGCCCCCGGCGCTCACCGTCTGGATGGAATCAAGCACCATGAGGCTCGGGCCCACCTCTTCCACATGGCCCAACACCGTGCCCAGATCGTTCTCGGCAGCCAGATAGAGCTCGTCGGCAAGTGCATCGGTGCGTGTTGCCCGAAGCCTCACCTGCGAAGCAGACTCCTCGCCGGTGACATACAGCGTGCGATGTCCCCGTCGGGCCCACTGGGCCGCCACCTCGAGCAGCAATGTTGACTTGCCGACGCCGGGCTCACCGGCCAGCAGCACCACCACGCCGGGCACCAGCCCGCCGCCCAGCACGCGGTCCAGCTCGCCTATGCCGGTCAGATGACGATCAGAGGCCTGCGCAGACACCTTGGCGATGGGCATGGCATGGGTTGTTGGCGCCGCGGTGCGCGTTGTGGTCTTGCCCGCTGCCACTTTTGTGCGCTCGACCACCGAGCCCCACGCCTGGCATTGGGCGCAACGCCCAACCCAGCGCACACTGGTCCACCCGCACTCGGTGCACTGATAGGCATCCTGCTGATTCTTGGCCACGGCACCACGCTAGACGGCGGCACCGACAATTCAGCGCCAGATGCGCGCAGGCTGTCGTTCTGACGTGCGCCAGATGCGCACGAGTTGGCTGTCCTGACGCGCGCTAGATGCGCACAGCCTGGCTTTCCTGACGCGCGCTAGATGCGCACAGCCTGGCTTTCCTGACGTGCGCTAGATGCGCACGAGCCCCTTCTCCGGGGTGGAGAACACCGCCGCATTGATGCCCGGATGGGCATTCGGTGAGGTGAAGTCGATGTTCACGCCATCGAACACTTCCGGCAGGGGAATGCCCAGCCAGTCCTCGATGCGCTGGCGTGAGCCGGCGATCTCCAGCGACACCAGTGCGATGTCGCCGGGCAGGGCAGAGGGAAGAACCTCTGCCGGGCTCTCCCATTTCACGAAATAGGGCAGCTGGGGGTCACTCATCAGACCCTTGGCGCCGATCTGGTCCCATTTGAGCTCGCGGCCGTCGGGGAAATGACGCGAACCGGGCACGGCGCTGCGATCGAGCCGCTTCTCCAGCGGGGCGAGGTCGTCAACCGTGATCACCCAACCGAGCCAGCCACCGCCCTGCTCCGAGCGGGCTCGGACGGCCTGGCCATAGACGGCCTTCTCGGCCACGGGGTGATCGAGCACCTCGGAAACCTCGAGATAGCGGTCCTTCTGCAGCGGCAGGATGTTGTTCCTGGTGCCGAAACGGGGATGGAAGCCACCGTCCTTGAAGTCTTCACCCAGAAGTGCGCCCAGGTGCCCTGCGGCCACCTGAAGACCTTCGGGGCCGGCGGCGAACGTCAGATGGTCGACATGCATGGCCTCATTGTGTCAAGCAGGCACCCCGTTCGCGAAACCGGGCCTTCCGGGGCCAATGCACAGCTGGGATCGGCGGTCGCCTGGTGACTGGCGCCGGGCTGCGGCAAAGTGCCCGGCCAAGGGGCGGCTCTCGCCATGCTTGGAAACATGTCCTACCGTGGAGTTGTGGTCAATGAACCCAGTTCTGATGCCGAAGCCCACCCGCCGGTGGGCAAGCGCATCCCCGTGTCATTGAGCACTTCGAGCTGCTATCCCGAGCACACCGCGGAGGCTTTCGACATCGCTGCCGAGGCCGGCTACGACGGTGTGGAAGTGATGGTGGGACTTGATGCGGCGAGCGCCGATGTGCCGAATCTTGCCCGGCTCTCCGCCCAATCCGGCATGCCGGTGGTTTCCGTGCACGCGCCGTGTCTGCTGCTCACCCAGAACGTCTGGGGCCCGGGCCCCTGGGACAAGGTGCGCCATTCCTGTGAGGCCGCATTGGCCCTCGGGGCCGACGTCGTGGTGCTCCATCCACCGCTTCGCTGGCAACGTGAATATGCTGCCGGATTCGTCGTCGGCGTGCGTGACATAGCTGCCGAGACCGGCGTCACCATAGCTGTGGAGAACATGTATCCCTGGCGCACACCGGGGCGTCATTTCCAGGCCTATCTGCCCGGTTGGGATCCCACCGAACTGGACTATGAGGCGCTCACCCTGGACGTCTCGCATGCCGCCACCTCGCAGCAGGACGCTCTGACCATGGCCAAACAGTGGGGTCCCCGTCTGCGCCACGTGCACCTGACCGACGGTGCCGGGCTGCGCCGTGATGAACATCTACTGCCCGGCGAGGGAACGCAGGATGTCTGGGGTCTGATGGACTATCTGACCACGAGCGATTTCGATGGCCATGTGGTGCTCGAGGTGAACACCCGCAAGGCTGGCAGCCATGCCGAAAGAACGCGCATTCTGGCCGAGGTGGCCAACAACACCCGCGCCCATCTGACAGCTGCCAGCGAGATCTGATCACCGCCGCTCCGACCACTGCGGTGGCAGTGCCCCTGAATCCCGGGCCGAGACATCCGCGCCGGTCGAGGGCCGACGAAGTAGGCTCACAGGCATGCGAGTAGGTGTCTTCGGAGCAACCGGCCAGGTCGGCGGGGTGATGCGCACGCTTCTTGATGAGCGCGACTTCCCGATCGATGAAATCCGTTATTTTGCGTCCTCGCGCAGCGCTGGGCGCACACTGCCATGGCGCGGCAAGCAGATCACAGTGGAGGACATGGCCACCGCCGACTTCCACGGACTTGATCTGGCGATCTTCTCGGCCGGTGGTTCCACCTCGAAGCTCTATGCGCCGAAGGTGGCTGCTGCGGGCGCCATCGTCGTGGACAATTCGTCGGGCTGGCGCATGGACCCCGATGTGCCGTTGGTGGTCAGCGAGGTGAATCCCCAGGACGCGGAAAACCCGCCCAAGGGCATCATCGCCAATCCCAATTGCACCACCATGGCGGCAATGCCGGTGTTGAAGCCCCTGCACGATCGTTGGGGTCTCAAGAGGCTTGTCGTGGCCACCTACCAGGCCACCTCGGGCTCAGGGCTCAAGGGTGTGCGGGCCCTGGAGCGCCAGACTGCTGACGCCATGGCGGGTGATGTGCATGGGCTCACCTTCGATGGCCATGCAGTTGCCTATCCGCAGGACCCGGCCCCCTATGTGAAGCCGATTGCCTTCAATGCCGTGCCACTTGCCGGCAATCTTGTGGACGACGGCTCTCTTGAGACCGACGAGGAACAGAAGCTGCGCAATGAATCGCGCAAAATTCTGCACATTCCTGATCTTCTGGTGGCTGGCACCTGCGTGCGAGTGCCGGTGTTCACCAGCCACGGCCTGTCGGTGAATGCCGAGTTCGACCACGAGGTGAACGTGGCCGAGGCCCAGCAGGTCCTGGCTGCGGCGCCCGGTGTGGAGCTGACCGATGTGCCCACCTCGCGTGATGCCGCCGGTGTCGATCCGAGCCTGGTGGGGCGCATCCGCATGGATCAGTCGTTGGCCACGCCAACCGGTCTTGCGATGTTCATCACCAGCGACAATCTGCGCAAGGGCGCGGCACTGAATGCAATTCAGATCGCCGAGCTGTTCTGCAAGACGGCCTGATCATGGCAGGCACGAATCAGGCGGAACGACTGGCCTTCCTGGGCGCCGGTACGATGGGCGGAACCATCGTTGCCGGGCTGGTGAGGGCGGGGCGTGATCCCCACACGATTGCCGTCACCACCCGCACTCCAGCCCATCGGGAGGAGTTGGCGCGTGAACTCGGTGTGCAGACATTCGGCAGCAATGCCGAGGCCGCAGAATGGGCCGACGCGCTGGTGATCGGTGTCAAACCTGCCGACGCTCTCGCCCTCCTGGACGAAATAACGCCGCAGATCGATGGCGACACCCTGGTGATCAGCCTCTGTGCCGGGCTCACCACCGAGCTGCTCGGGGCCCACCTGCCAGCTGGTGCCCATGTTGTGCGGGTGATGCCCAATACGCCCGCCAGTATCGGCGCGGGGATGGCGGGGATCTCGGGCGGCAGCCATGCCACCCGGAGCGACGTCGACCAGGCACTGGCGCTGATGCGCACAGTGGGCAAGGCAGTGGACATCCCGGAGAAATTGCAGGATGCGCTGACGGCGGTCTCGGGCTCCGGCCCGGCCTATGTCTTCTACTTTGCCGAGGCGCTCATCGAAGCCGGCGTCACACAGGGATTGCCGCGTGCCCTGGCCGGCGAATTGGCTGAGCAGACGCTGCTCGGGGCCGCGCAATTGCTGGCTACGGGCGATCGGAGCGCTGCCGCATTGCGTGAGGCCGTCACCTCACCGGGCGGCACCACAGCGGCTGCCCTGCGAAAGCTCGACGAGGGGGGAGTGCGCTCCGCAGTGCAGGATGCCGTGGAGGCGTGCGCCAGGCGCAGTGCTGATTTGGCCGCTGAGGCAGCGAGGGCCGATTTGGCCGCTGAGGCAGCGAGGGCTGACAAGGCCTGATTTTCGAGCGGTCCCGGGCGGCTTGCCAACTTGGTGGCGCAAAATCAAAAGAGCCCGGTGTCGTTCAGGAAGGCTGAACAGATTTCGCGCGCCCCGAAGGGGCAGGGTAGACTTTCGTTGTTCGCCGGAGTCTGGCCGCTGCGGGCACGCGCTGGTTTGGATGAACGGCATGTGGCGTAATCGAGCAAGTGATTTGCCATATTGTTCGCTGGGCGGCACGACGAAGGTTTCCAAGACAAGATTGATTACGTCATAGATCTGCAGAACCCTGGTTTTGCAGATCGGAATTCATCGGGCATCGGCCCGAGAAATGAAAGGTCCACTGTGGGTTCGGTTATCAAGAAGCGTCGCAAGAGGATGGCGAAGAAGAAGCACCGTAAGCTTCTGAAGAAGACGCGCATCCAGCGTCGCCGCGCAGGAAAGTAAGCGCACCTCTGATCGGCCGCACCTGGTGATTGCAGTGTGAACTCGCACGCTTCCACCACCCCCCGCCGGTGCGTTCGGTCACACCCCCAATCTTTCGAAAAGGCGAGCGGTTAATGAGTCAGCGAGTCGAGGTCGAAGTCCCGGAGGATCAGTTGCCCAGCGGCGAGGTGGGAAAGCCGGGCACTGGAAACACTGCAGAGCGCCTCAAGGCCGGCACCATGTGTCACGGCCGCGTGGTGTTCATCGGCAGTGGCCTGTCGTCAGCAAACCAGCTGACGCGCTCCGGGCTGCGCGCGCTGCGCAGCGCCAGCATTCTGGTGACCACGCCCGAGTTGCGACACATGCTCGAGCAGGCCGATGTGAAAATGCCTGCTGCGGCACAGACCCATTACGTTGCCGATATCGACGATGTGGGGAAATTCGTCATCGAATCTGCCCTGTCGGGTGAGTCGGTGGCGCGCTTCGTGCGTGGTGATCCGCTGCTCGAAGGCAATATCGGCGACGAGGTGAAGGCCTACATCGGCGCCGACCTGATGCTGGACATTGTTCCCGGTGTTCCCTCGCTCACCTCGATCACAACCTTGGCCGGAGTGAGTTTCCCCAGCCAATCGGTGCAGCTCATCTCGCTGCCCTACAAGGCCACCAAGGCTGAAATTCCCGCCACCGGCTCGCTGGCCATCGGTTGCTACACCAGGCAGGCGGTGATGGTTGCCCAAACTGCGCTCGATGTGGGTCGGGCTGCCGATCAGGAAGTGCTGATCACCTTTGACGGCGGCACCCTGCAACAGCATTCCGAGAACTCCACCATTGGTGCCCTGGTGGGAAAGAAAAGCCCTATTACGCCCGGTGATGATCGCATCTCGATCGTTTTCGGGCCCGCCTCGCATCGTCCGGCAGGCATGAATTGGTATGAATCCAAGCCGCTGTTCGGCTGGGAAGTGCTTGTTCCGCTCACCCGCGACCACAACGAACATCTCATCGAGCGCCTGGAATTGCACGGTGCCCATTGCACAGCAGTGCCCACCATCGATGTGGAGCCACCGCGCAATGCAGCCGCCCTTGATCGGGCAATCCGTGGCCTGGTCGATGGCCATTACCAGTGGGTGATTTTCACCAGTGGCAATGCAGTGCGTGCAGTGGCCGAGAAGGTCGCCGAATATGGGCTCGATGCCCGCGCATTGTCCGGTCTGCAGATTGCAGCAGTCGGCGACGGCACACGCGAGAGCCTTGCCAGGTGGGGAATCATTCCCGATCTGAGCCCTACCGAGGTGCACACGGTCAGTGGCCTGGCTGCAGAGTTCCCGGCTTTCGACGATGTCGTCGATCCCATGAATTCCGTGCTCATTCCCAAGGCGGAGATCGCCACCGAGCCCCTCACCGAGGGCTTGGCCGGACTCGGCTGGGAGGTGGACAATGTGATTGCCTATCGCACAGTGCGCGCAGCCCCACCGCCAGCGCACATCCGCGAATCCATCAAGACCGGCGACTACGACGCCGTGGTGTTCACCTCGAGCACGACAGTGCGCAATCTCATCGGGATTGCAGGCAAGCCCCATGCCGCCACCATGGTTGCCGCCATCGGTCCGGCAACAGCGGTGACAGCTGCTGAACACGGTCTCGATGTCAGCGTGATTGCCGATGCACCGGGTCAGATCGAATTGGCTGATTCCCTGGCACAGGCTGCCCGCCATGATCGTCAGGCCATGATCGACGCCGGCAAGCCGGTGAAGCGTCCTTCGCAGCGACGCCGCCGACGAGCCAAGTCCACCCCCGCGGAGTGACCACACACGGTTCCGGTGAGCTGTCTTCACCGGACGGATCTTTACAGGACGGATATCTTCACAGGACAGAGATCGGGCTGGTGTTTCACGATGGCTGAACTGCAATTGGACCCTTCCGACGCCGTGGTGCATGTGATGCGCCATGGCGAGGTGCACAACCCCGAGGGTGTGCTCTACGAGCGCATTCCCGGCTATCACCTGTCTGACAACGGGAAAGCGATGGCCGAGGTGGTGGCTGCCGCCTACGCCGATGTGCCACTGACGCATCTGCGCACCAGCCCGCTGCTGCGTGCCTGCGAGACCATGGAGCCGACAGCTGCGCTGCATCCCGATCTGGAGGTGCATTACGACGAGCACCTCATCGAGGCCGGGAACCGCTTTGCCGGCATGCGTTTCGGGCGTTACAAGAATGCCCTGCTCGATCCGCGCAATTGGCCCATGATGCGCAATCCCCTGAAGCCAAGCTGGGGTGAGCCCTATGCCGAGATCGCCGACCGTATGCGTCGCGCGATTGTCGATTCCGCCCGGGCGGCCGGCCCCGGCGGTCAGGCTTTCGTGGTGAGTCACCAATCACCCATCTGGATTGCCCGGCTGTGGTTCGAGGGGCGCCGCCTGGTGCATCTGCCGTGGGGACGCACCAGCAGCCTTGCCTCGGTGACCAGTTTCCATTTCCGCGACGACCAGTGCGTCGACATCACCTACACCGAGCCAGCCGCCCACCTGCTGGGACCCGACGGAAACAAGGCGTTCAGTTCCGGCAACTGAATCAGTGCGGTGACTCGGCGACTCGGTGGCGCCTGCGCGCGGCTGTGCATCGGTTCCCGGGCAACTGCCCCGACGCGTGGCAGGATGGCCATATGTCTACCGACGACTTCGACCTGTGCATCATCGGCT
>CAXYYR010000062.1:0-11620 GCA_964293265.1 uncultured Propionibacterium sp. | reverse complement strand
CCAGTGTTCCTCCCCACTGCCGGAGCCAGGCATTTCGCCGAAGCCCGGCACGTCACCAAACACTGGGTCAGTGGCCAGCAGTCCCCGGCGCCAGATCTTCGGGATCGGTCAGATCAGCTGCCGCCTCGGCTGCTGCCCGCTCCAGATCCCGGTTGTCTGCGGCACGCAGCTCTTCCCTGGCAATCGCAGCCCTGCGTCGTTGTTCCCATTGCGTGGGATAGCGCGTCGAACGCTGCTGAGCCTCGTGATGGCGCTGCTCGCGGATCAGGTCCTTGGCCTGGCCGGGAGTGTCATCCTGGTAGACCTGCCCCGACAATCCGGCAATAGCAGCCATGATTTCTGCGGTGCAGCCACGAAGGAGCACCCCGTCCAGGGCATCCGACAGCGCAGGGCTCGTCCAATAGCGGGAGAAGTCAAGGGGCTCACCGAAGGTGATTGTGGGACCCAGCACACGCGACAGGGCGCGACCGCTGAGGCCTTCGCGATCCGGCAGGGAAATTCCGACGGGCACCACCGGAGCATGGGTGGTCAGTGTGAGCCAGGCCACTTCGGGATCACCACGGTGCAGTCGCCCATCAGGCGACATCGCACCCTCGGGGAACACGACCACCAGACCACCCTGTGCCAACACCGACACCGCATCAGGGTGCTCGGGCGCCGCACCATCAAGTGGAATGGCGTGACCGCGTTTGGCACTGGCGCCACTGTCGAGCTGCAGGTCCACGAGCGACAGCGGCCGTGACAGCGCATCTCCCAGACGCGAGAAATCAGACGGCAATCGATGATTGCAGGCCAGGATCGCGGCACCCTCACCGACGTTGTGGGCGCCCTCGACATGAACTGCCAGGGCCTGTTTCGTATCGCGCAACAAGCCCTTGGTGAAGCCGGCTGCCCTGGTGAGCCCACGGAAGCCATCACGCAGTGTCAGAGGGGAATCAGGCTGCAGGGGATCATGACCGGCAGGGTCCGAGGACGCCGATTCCGAGCTGTTCGAATTGTGGCGTGGCGTTCTAGTCATCCCTGCCCCCAGTGGCATCGCGCAGGCCCAGTTCGGCATCCGTCGGTGGACGGACATCATCGGCAAGTGGGGCAAGCTGCCGGTAGGCGCTCAGGTCGGTATCGCGCAGATTGCCGTGCTTCACACGAAAACCGTAGACGGCAACATAATCCTGGCCCGACATCTGCTGGATGTGGGTCATCACATCATCGGTGATCCATCGCAGCACCTTGGCATCATCGCTCTGCCGACGCCACGGCGAATAATCAAGGGGCTTGCCGATGATGATGTGGCCACCGCGCATGGTGGGCAGCCCAATACGATTGCGCACCACCAGGGTGTCGACCATGGCAACCGGGATCACCGGCACATTCGAGTCCAGTGCCAGGCGTGCAACCCCGGTATGGCCCTTGAAGAGTTCGCCATCGGGCGAGCGGGTGCCCTCGGGGAAAATAGCGGCCAGTCCCCCGTCGGCAAGCACCTGATCAATTGGTCCCAGACCACCGGCACTTGCCCGTCCACCCGAACGATCCAACGGAACCATGCCCACCGCACGCAGGAACCACGCAACGATCCTGCCCCTGAATGATGTGCCCTCGAACAATTCCTTCTTGGCAGGAAAGGTGAGTCGGCGCCGGATCAGCGCAGGCAACGCCAGCGTGTCAGCCATGCCCAAGTGATTGCTCGCCAGCACGGCAGCACCGCGCGCCGGAATGTTGTGCTCACCCGACAGCTTGGGATGGAGCAAGATTTTCATGCCCGGCCTGAACAAGATGTATTTGAACAGGGTGTACCACACATGCGCCTCCTCGACCCTGCAAGCCTATTGGGCATCGACGCGAGGGCGCACACTGACTCGGGCGTTGCGCAAAAACGAAATCCGAACCCTCGGAATCGGGGGAACAGCGAGGAAGCCCAGCGGACTACTTGCCGAATATGGGTGCCGGATCGACAGCCACGCCGTTCTCGATGACATGGAAATGCAGATGACAACCAGTTGAATTTCCGGTGGACCCAACCCGGGCAATCACATCACCCACATTGACCTGTTGGCCGGGCGAAACCGAAAAGCCGAGCAGGTGATTGTAGGCAGTGGCCAGCCCATTGCCATGGTCGATCACAACGCGGTTTCCCCAACCACTTGCCTCGGAGGCAGCCAACACGGTGCCGCTCCATGCAGCCTTGACGGGTTCACCGCAGGCAGCGGCAATATCGAGGCCGTCATGGAACTCCGCATAGCCGCCGATGGGATTGACCCGCGAGCTGAAGGTCGACACGATCGAGCCTTCGGCGGGGAACACCTTCTGCTTGGCAATGGCTGCCCGAAAGCCTGCTATGTCACTGCGGCTTGCATCACGGGAGGCTCCGGTGGAGCGGGTGGTGCCCATTTGGATCTTGCTTGCCTGGGCAGCAATGACCTGCTTCTGCTGATCGGTGGTGAGACCATCCAACACCTGCTGTGCCGCTGCCGTCTGGCCCTTGGCCTGTTCCAGAAGTTCTGCCTGCCGATCCGTTTCGACCTTCACTGCTTCCACCGAGGCCGCTGCCTCGGCACGCAAGGACTCCAACAAGTCCTTTTCGGCGTTGTACCGGGAGATCTTCTCGGCAGTCAGCGTGTTAACCGACTGCACAGTGGCCAGCTCGGACAGAAAATCATGGGTGTCCGGGTCGGTGAGCAGCCGGGTGGTCTGTGGCACTGCGGCGCCCTGGTAGTTACTCAATGCAATCTGCGCTGCATCACCGCTGAGTGCATCGAGCTTGGCCTGTTCCTCGTTGATCTGCGCGCTCGCCTGGTCATAGGCATCCTGGGCGCTCTGTTGCTGTTTCACCGATGTTTGGTAGTCGGCCTCGACTGCCTGACTATCGAACTTGATCTGGTCGAGCTTGGCCTGGGCTGCATCGACCGTGGCATCGCTGACAGCGCTGTCATTTTCCTCGGCCATCACCGGGCTGCCCGAAAGATTGGTGGCCCCCAGCACACCGAGTGCCGTGAGTCCGGCAAGTCCGATGCGGACGACGGCACTGAACCGCCTGACCCGGTGGTGCACCTTGGTCGTCATCCGTTGATCGCCGCCTTGCTGTGTGTGGCTCTGTGGGTTGATGGGACACGCCCATCGCCGGTCATTCCGCGTGGACTGATCGTTCACACAGATTTTCCTAAGGAAATCTTAGAGAAATCTCATGTTGGGTGCAATGTCATCTGTCCCACAGGCGAGCAGGACCAGCCGGAGCCCCGATTGGACCACCCACATGAGCTGCCATCCCCTGCCCCGTCGGCCGGCATGCCCGCATTAGGATGCACACATGATCACTGCGATTGTCTTCGTCCATGCCGACAATGACCGCATCTCCGAGGTGGCCGAACAGATTGCTGGGTTGGACCATGTCACCGAGGTCTATTCCGTCACCGGTGACATCGATCTGGTTGTCATGGTGCGAGTGGCCTCGTACGACGATGTGGCCCCCGCCATCACCGATCAGCTCAAGAAAGTGCCCGGAGTGATCGACACCGACACCCATCTGGCGTTCCGCGCCTACAGCGCCCACGATCTGGAGGCGACATTCTCCCTGTGACCAGGCCGCTGAGCCGTCACAGCAGAAAAAGAACACCGCAACCCCATCAGGGGCAGCGGTGTTCTTTTCGCCTTCAGAGGTCATGCACGCGTTCGCTCATCGCATGTGCGAGCAGCGCACGACCATTGACTCAGACGATCTCCACGGAATTGATCACCACATCGTCCACCGGACGATCAGCACCGGCAGTCGGCACCTTGGCAATCTGATCAACAACGGCCTTTGATGCGTCGTCGACAACCTCACCGAAGATCGTGTGGCGCATGTTCAGATGGGGTGTGGGAGCCACTGTGATGAAGAACTGCGAACCATTGGTGCCCGGGCCCGCATTGGCCATGGCCAGCAGATAGGGCTTGGAGAAGGTCAGATCGGGGTAGAACTCGTCACCGAACTCATAGCCCGGACCGCCACGCCCGGTGCCGGTGCGGTCGCCGCCCTGGATCATGAAACCGTCGATGACGCGGTGGAAGATCGTGCCGTCGTAATAGGGCTCGGTCTTGCGCTCGCCATCATTCATGTCCAGGAATTCACGGGTGCCATTGGCCAGCTCCACGAAGTTCTTGACGGTGTTGGCGGCGAAGTCGTCGAACAGATCGAGTGTGATGTCACCGTGATTGGTGTGCAGGATGGCTTGCGTCATGGGCAGGCCCCTTTCCGCTGTCGGATGTGTTGTGTCCCATCATTCCAGCACCTGGCAAGCCGTCCTGTGCTTCGGGGTGCTCGCAGACCTCGAAATTGGCCCTGCACCCGCGGACTCGCGGTCAACTGGACGAAAGCCTGTGTCCCAGCCACGAGTTCACCCTGAGTCATTGCTGCAGCTCTTCATCGGGCACCGGCGATGGGTAGCGTGGAAGACAGCTCGATCACGAGCAGCTCGATTACGAGCACAATCAATATCGGAGGACACCGTGTTTCATCACAGCAGCTTCCCAGGCAAGGAATTCCGCCAGAAGGCCGGCAAGGCCGCCCGCGTCGCCGGTGGCATCACCCGCGACATCACGACCGCTTCGCTGTCGACCACGGGCCGTATTCTCACGCGACTTGGCGATGCCATGGCCCCTCAGGTCACCACTGCGCGACAGCGCGTGGAGCCCCTGGTCACCGACGCAGCGGGAAGAATGGCACCGCATATTTCCCATGTCGGCAAGAAGGCAGGTCAGGCTCAGGAGCTCGTCGCTCCCCTGTACCGAAAGGCGCACGATGCGCTGGCAGAGCGCCTTGACGCATCGCAGGCAGGTTTGACCCGGAGCTTCGACTCGACGATCAAGCCACATCTCGAAGAACTCGCCGACAGGGCGACACACAATGAATTCGTCGCCACGGCGGCCGAGAAGGGAAGTGCAGCAATGAAGGAACTCAAGGCAGTGGTCCCCGACACCCATGTTGAAGCATCGGTTGTTGAGGTGGCGGGCAAGAAGAAGCACCATCGTGTGCTCAAGGGTCTGGGCATCGCGGCTCTGGTCGGCGGTGCTGTGGTGGCCGTCCGTCAGCTCCTGCTGCCCAAGGATGATGGCTGGACCCCTCAGGAGCCGAGCGAGGCCTATACCGATGACGATGTGGACTACGACTACCCGAGCGACACACTGAACCACCTGAAGGAAGACTCCTTCGACACCGAACCCGGTGGCGCCAGCAAGGGCACCGAGCCGGCAGGAGCCAGCGAGCACATGGAGCCCGCAGATGTGACGGTGAGCCCGGAATCAATGGATCTTCCCCATGATGGCGCCGAGAGCGGCTATCGGGGCGACAATCCCCCCGAGGGCTACACCATCAAGGGCAATGAGCGCTCCATGAAGTTCCACGTGCCGGGCGGTGTCGGCTATGCCCGCACCCAGGCTGATGTGTGGTTCCAGAGTCTGGAAGACGCTCAGGCTGCCGGTTTCACCAAGGCATCTCGCTGATCCTGGCAATACCGGGCTGAAACCAACGTCGACACCAACAGTGGCGGCGGCATCCGGCAACGGGTGCCGCCGCCACTGCACGGTTCTGGCACTGGTTCCCCGCCCAGCCATGGGCTCCCGGGCCAGCGTCGAACGCACGGCCCACCACCAGCTGCACAGCCCAACATCGGTACACATCTGGGAATGTGGCGCTGACAACTAGGCTCAGTGACCATGGAACCGTTCAGCATCACTCTGCCCGGCATGGTCCTTTCCCCACCAACAGCAGCAGACGTGGACCAGATTTTTACGCTGTGCCAGGACGACGAAATCCAGCGGTGGACGACGGTTCCCAGCCCCTACGAACGCTCCCATGCCGAAGATTTCTGCCTTCGCTCCACCCCTCACGACTGGCAGATGGGGCTCAATCTCACATGGGCCATCCGCGACCACCGGGGCGATGTGCTGGGGATGATCGCGCTGCTCAGCCGTAGCGAGGGAAATTGGGAGGTGGGTTATTGGCTGGGTGCAGCGCATCGTGGTCAGGGGCATCTGGTCAAAGCCCTCAATGCCGTCATCGATTGCGCCTTCAATCCCACCGGCCCCATTCATGCCCGGCGCATGCTGTGGCGCTGCAGCTTCGACGGCAATGTGCCCAACTGGGCCAGCTGGCGGGCTGCCTGGCGAGTGGGCTTTCACAAGCAGGGCCGTGAGCGGTCCGCCGAGCCCGGCCGTCCGAATGTCGGGACACAATCCACGGGCGCAAGCCAATCCACGCACACAATTACGCCGAGACGAGATCATTGGCTGGCAGATCTGTTACCCGATGACCCCCGCCGGCCGGCAGCCCCCTGGGACGGCCCTGTGCCACACAGTCCACTGTCGGCCTTCGAACAGGAGGCCTGCCCCACTGACTCACACACACTGCGTGAGGGCGACTGCCCGGAAGGCCTGGTGGCACGCTTCCAGCGACTCTACGAGCGTCCCATTGCCACCGATGGCCCTCACCTGCACCGCGATTCGGTGGGCTTGCGAATGCGGCTCATCAGCGAGGAGTTCGGCGAACTCTTCGAGGCGGTCTACGGCACAACTGCTCGCAGCGTGGTGGACGAGGCGACGCGTCGCGCCATGGACAATGACGAGGAGAACCGCGATGTGGTGGGCGCCGCCGACGCACTGGCTGATCTGATCTATGTGATCTACGGCATGGCGCTTGAGATGGGCATCGATCTGCCGGCAGTCCTGGCAGAGGTGCAGCGCTCCAATATGTCCAAGATGGGCCCGGACGGTCATCCGATCCTGCGCGCCGACGGCAAGGTCCTGAAAGGGCCGGGATATTTCCCTCCGGATGTGTCAGCAGTGCTGAAGCGCTCGCAGGAATTCTGACAATTTCGTAACAATCCGGGCTGGATCCTCACAAAACATCGGTGCCGATGGGCAAGAGGGGTGGAAACCCTTCAACCCAGGAGATGCCATGACCAGCCCCCTCAGCCTCGTGAACCCCGCTGCACCGCACACCGGGACTGCCCAGCCTCCACGCCCCATTCGGGAACCCAGTCACGCGGGCTCGGAGCGCCGCACCACCCCCGCGCCGGAAATCCTCGAGAGCGACAACGGCTGGGTTGATGCCGGCCCATTCCGGGCATTGGCCAACACACTGGTTGCTGAAACCGGTTGGCACTGGCGCGTGGTCGCCTTGGCAGCCGATGTGCCGGCATCAACGCTGCGCGGCCTGCTGGGTCTGGGCCGCCGAAGCAGGAGCGCACAACCGCAGATTCGGCGCAATGATGCACTTGCGCTGTGGACCAATGACACCGCGCGGTTGTTGGCACGCGGATCACGCCATGAGCTGGCACGCACCGCTCGCATGGCGCTGCGCATCCTGGGAGCACACAGGCATGGCACTGACAGTCTGGTGGCAATGACCGGACTCCCCCGCCATCTCATCATCGAATTGGCATCCGGGCGACGGCGCCACTGCACCCTGCTGACCACCTGGCGCTGCAGAGCAGCCCTGCAGGCCCATGCAGAGAATCTGCGCCGGGCAGGGGCAGGTCCACTGGCTGCCCAGCAGGCCGCATGACCCGGATGCCCTAGGATCACGATCATGACTGTGCTGGTCGAGTCCGGTTGGACGGCCCTGGCCCAGTTCTTGGTGTCCATGTGCTTGGTGATCGTCCACGCCCGTGTGCTGCTGCCACGCCAGCCGGAACCTGCAGCGGATGTGCCGGGCGCCAACGACAAGCCGAGTTATGTGACGCTGGCCAGCTGGCGGCTCACCGGCTGTGCGGCATTGCTGAGCCTCGTCTGCCAGCCACTTGTCTGGATGATGCCCGAAGCCCTGCGTGCTGCCGCAACCATCTGGTCGTCGAGTGTGGCCGTGCTGGTGGTTGTTGATGCAGCATCCACATGGATACCCAGACGCCTGACATGGATCTGCCTGGCCGAATCGGCCATCTGCTTGGTGGTCGGCACACTGATCGTCGGGGAGCCGCAGCGTCTGGTCGGTGCCGGGCTTGCGGCCTTGGTAGTCAGCGCCCTGTTCGCCGGTCTGTGGTGGATCGGTGCAGGTCTGGGATTCGCTGATGTGCGGATTGCGCTGGGACTCGGTCTGGTGGCGGGCGCCGAATCCTTCGACTTCGTGGTGTTGGCAGTGCTGGCGGGCACCTGCATCGGCGCCCTGTGGGGAATTGTCCATCGCCTGGCGGTCGGCTCAGGACGGGCTTTCGCCTATGCGCCGGCCCTGTGGTCAGGTCTCTGGTTGGCGCAATTGATCCGGCTGTGGATGTAATTTCCCTGCGCTGGCCCAACTTGCGCCGGCCCAAGCGGTCAGGCGTCGGCGATCTCGTGGGTGATCGCCACCCACCTCTCGAGCAGCTGCGTCGCACGACCATCGGCAAGGACTGCTGAGGCCTCATCCAAACGGGAACGCAGTTGGTCGAGCAAGGGCTCGTCGAGGCTGGGGCCGTCAAAGGCCAGCATTGCGGCAGCAGCATTCAGCGCCACGATGTCGCGCACCGGCCCCTGTTGACCAGCGAAGACATCACGGGCCACCTGGGCATTGTGGGCGGGATCACCGCCCACCAGATCGGTCGGCTGCGCCGGCGACAGGCCGAGCTCCATCGGATCGAGCGTGGTTTGCTGCACCCGGCCGTCGTTGATCACCCACATATCGGTCTGCCCGGTTGTGGTGAGTTCATCGAGACCGTCGGTGCCATGGAAGACCAGCCCACGGTTGCCGCGATCGGCCAGCACCCCTGCCACCAGGCCGGCCATCCGCAGATTCGCCACACCAATGGCCTGCGCCTGGGGATGAGCCGGGTTGGCCAGCGGTCCGAGGAAATTGAAGGTTGTCTGGATGCCCAATTCCTTGCGGGTGGGCCCCGCAAAACGCAGGGAGGCGTGGTACTGCGGCGCAAACAGGAAAGAAATACCTGCGCGCTCGAAGACCTCGGCCTGCTTGGCCGGATCAATGGCAAGCCCCAGCCCGAGTGCCCCCAGGCAATCGGCAGTGCCTGACATGGAGCTGGCGGCGCGATTGCCATGCTTGACCACAGGGCGCCCGGCAGCTGCCGCCACAATGGCGGCCATCGTGGAGATGTTGACCGTATTTGCCCGGTCACCACCCGATCCCACCACATCCACCGCATTGGTGGGAATGGTCAACGCAGTGGCCTTTTCCAACATCACATCGGCCATTGCGCGAATCTCTGCCACGGTTTCACCCTTGGCCCGCAGAGCCACCAGGAAACCTGCCATCTGGACAGGACTGGCGTCATTCGACAGGATCTGGCCCATTGCCCAGGACACCTCATCGGCGTCCATGTCGTGACCTTCGAGCAGCCCGGTCAGCACACTGGCCCAGGTGAATTGGCCCATCATTCAGCCGCCATGTCCTTCGGTCGGTCGTTACGGGCGTCTGCAGCGTGGCGGCTTGCCGCGCCGGGTGCCGGGAAGGGCTCGGTCTTCATGGGATAGCCCTTGCCATCGCGCGAACGACGCACCACTTCGGCTGCCGTTTCGGGCAGACGCAGGGGGTCGATCGGATAGGGCGAGACAGCCTCGGCATTCGACCATGCAGCGAGCCATGCGTCAGTGGGACGGGCAATGAGCAGCACGACGGGCGGCGGGGAGGCGAGTTCATCCTTCATCTGGTGTGAAATGCCCATGCCGCCGGAAGGCACTGCCTCACCGTCGAGAATCGCCAAATCGAATTGGTCATGGTCCAGGGCCTCGAACAGGGCATCCTGGGTGGCAAATTCGGTAACCGCAATCTCGGGAAGATCCCGGGCGATCTTGTGTCCGAGCGCCTGGCGCACCTGTTGGCGCACCGTGCGATCGTCGGAATACACGATCACCTTCAGCGGCGTCGTTCCGTTCGTTGAATCGGAGCTGGCCACACTACTCATGGAACCGTCCTTGGCTGGGCATCACAGTGTTATCGCGCGATATGTTACCGCGCGCCGTCCGAGGGGGCTGCCCTGACCGAACCGCCTCGTTCGGACCCCTGCGACGCTATCAGCGCAAGCCATGGAGTGTGAATCAGGGCCCGACACACCGGTTTTTGTGCCACCAGCTGGCCCTGAATACGAAAATTTGTCCAGACACGGCACTATTGATCAGTGCGATTTCTCAATCAGCAGCCTGCCTACGATCTGACGTACAACGACGTATTCATGGCACCCAATCGTTCGTCGGTGAAGTCCCGCCACGACGTCGACCTCAGCAGCCGCGATGGCATCGGGCTCCCCCTCCCACTTGTGGTGGCCAATATGACGGCCATCTCCGGACGCCGGATGGCAGAGACAGTTGCCCGCCGTGGAGGCATCGCCGTGCTCCCCCAGGACATTCCGGTGGATGTGGTGACCCATGCAATCGACAGGGTGAAGGCCGCCCCCGTCCATTTCGAAACCCCGGTGACGGTGTCGCCGGGCATCACAGTTGGCGAGGCCATGGCGCTGGTGAGCAAGCGGGCTCACGGCGTGGCAGTGGTGGTGGACGACCGGAACCATCCGATCGGCTTGATCGGCGCTGCCCAGACCGACGGCGTGGACCGCTTCCTGCAGGTGCACGATGTGATGCTCACCGATCTCACCTTGGTCAACCAGAACACCGAGCCTCAACAGGTCTTCGAGCAACTCGAGACCACCCGTCACCGCCTCACGATTGCTGTGGACGATGAACAGCGTCTGGTGGGAGTGATGACACCGAAGGGTGCCGTGCGTTGTGGCATCTATGAGCCGGCGCTTGATGCCCGGGGTCGGCTGCGCATCGGCACGGCCATCGGTATCAGTGGCGATGCCACTGCTCGCGCTGACGCCCTGCTCAAGGCAGGTTCGGATGTATTGGTGATGGACACCGCCCATGGCCACCAGGAGCGAATGATCTCCGCCCTCGGTCAGGTGCGCCCGGTTCGCGATGCCTATGCGGATGCAACGGGTGTTCGAGTGCCGATCATTGCCGGAAATGTGGTGACCACCCAGGGCACGCTGGATCTTCTGGATGCCGGTGCCGATGTGATCAAGGTGGGCGTCGGACCGGGTGCCATGTGCACCACGCGCATGCAGACCGGTGTCGGACGCCCCCAGTTCTCTGCAGTCGTGGAGTGTGCTGAGGCGGCAGCCAGTGTTGGCGGCGCGATCTGGGCGGATGGCGGCATCCGTCATCCGCGTGACGTGGCCCTCGCCCTGGCCGGTGGTGCCGGAGCCGTCATGATCGGCTCATGGTTCGCCGGGTCCTATGAGTCCACCGGAGCTCTGCTGGTCGATCCTGAGGGGCGTCAGTACAAGGAGAGTTTCGGCATGGCCTCTGCCAGGGCCGTACGCAACCGGACCCGCACACAAACCGCCTATGAGCGTGCCCGCGCCGCCCTGTTCGAGGAGGGCATCAGCTCATCACGGATGTATCTGGATCCGTCCAGGCCAGGTGTCGAGGACCTCGTGGATTGGATCACCGCCGGGGTGCGCTCTTCATGCACCTACGCCGGCGCCCGCAGTCTGCGGGAATTCCACGAGAAGGCAGTGGTTGGCGTGCAGTCACCCTCCGGCTACGAGGAAGGGCGCCCGCTGCCGGTCAGCTGGGCCTGATGACTCGCTGAACATGGTGAACGCACCGCGGCTCCGCCCTGGCGTGCACCCGGTGTGCGTTCGTTTCGGGGTCTGCTCTCCAC
>CAXYYR010000061.1:0-11652 GCA_964293265.1 uncultured Propionibacterium sp. | reverse complement strand
GGTGGTCGCCTCTACAGTGTTTCCATGGCCAAGCCCGCATCCGACATCCCAGACACGGACATGCTGAGCGTGGTGCCCTGTGCGCGATGGTCGGACATGTGTGAAGCCGCTTGCCAGTTCGTCGAGTACGCAGCGCATGACCCCTTCTCCATGGTCACCGTCGTCGTCCCAGGTCCGGCACACCGTCGAAGCCTCTCGCAGTTCCTGGCCACCCACGGCCCCGGGGCTGCGGACGGCGAAGGTATCTGCGCCGGAGTGGAGATGCCCAGCCTGCGCGAGCTTCGCCGGATCGCCGAATCCCAGTTGCTGGGGCTGGATGCAGATCGGGATCCTTGGCGGGCTGTAGCGCTCGGCGTTCACCTGGCCGGAATCCTCAAGGACATCGTGGCCCCACCACGTGATGGTGCGGAATCACCCTGGCCGCCGGAGTGGGTCACGCTTGTGCGCAACTACGTGGAACAATCCCCATCCACTGCCCACGAGCCCACTAACCACTGGCCCACAACACCAGAGCCCACAGCGCACGAGACCGAAGGAACCACTTCCGGACCCGCTGCACGACCGGGGCGCCTCATCTCCCTTGCCGAGGACGTGGCCCGGTTGTTCAGGGGCTACATGCGTCATTGCCCTTCAATGCTGAGGTCCTGGGACGAGCACAAGGATCTTGATGCCTCCAGTCAGCCCCTGGCCACCGAAGACCGGTGGCAGGCAATTCTGTGGCGAGCACTGACCGAAAACTTGCGCCCCTGGCCACACCCCGCAGCGCACCGGCTCACACCGGTGGGCGGCACTGGGCCCACCGACGGCTTGTTCGGCAGTCAACTCACGATGTCATCCCTTCCCTCCCACATCGGTGTATTGACGTTGGACGGTCTGGACGCAGCAGATCAGGACTTCTTGGTGGAACTTTCCCGCCATTCGTCGGTGACCATCTGGCAATTGACGCGGCAGACCACGCAACAGACCGGCGTGCCCGCAACAACACAGCTGCAGGCACTGCACAGTGGACTGCCCGGCGCGCTCCATGCGCCCTGTCCCGATCAGGATGATCACTCCTTTTCCATTCATCTGTCACACGGGCCAGACCGCCAGGTGGAGGTCCTGCGTGAACTTCTCTGTGAGCAGTTCGACAACGATCCGAGCCTGCAACCACGGGATGTTGCTGTTCTGTGCACCGATATCTCCACCTACGGGCCCTTGTTGGAGACCCATTTCCAGGAATCAGGCGACAGCGCAGTCCATCCCGGCCATGGCCTGCGCGCCAGGATCGCCGGATCGGCTGTGGACCGGTCGAACCACGTGGTGAACCTCCTTCTCACCACCCTTGCCCTCCCCCACTCCCGGGCAACCAGCCGTGATCTGGTCGACCTGTGTTCGCTTCCTCCGGTGGCCGCGAAGTTCGGCTTTGACGCCGAAGCATTGGCACGGCTTCCCGAACTTCTGGCCCGCGCCGAAGTGCGCTGGGGCATCGATTCACGCAATCGAGCAGAACTCAACCTCGGCACGGTGCGTCAAGGCACATGGGTGGCCGGAATTGACCGCCTACTCGCTGGGCTCGTCATGGCCGATGAGCCAGCTGCCCGCCTGGACACAGTGGTGCCGGTGGCACATATCGATGCCTCCGATGCCCCTCTCATCGGGGGGCTGGCCGAGTTCGTCTCACGTGTGCGCATGCATCTGCTGGCATTCACCGGGCCGGGCACGATGCTCGACTGGCACGCACGGCTCATGGCCGCCGCCGAAGACCTCACATCACCATCAATGGACGACCAGTGGCAGATGAATCAGCTGTCATCCGGGCTGGATGGTCTGTGTGCCGGGGCCACGGCTGATGGTCCTGAGTTCACCGCTGACGAAATATCAGCCATGTTGACCCAGTTCCTGCGCCCCAGCCGCGGACGACCCAATTTTGGCTCAGGATCACTGATCATGTGCGGACTCGGCGATCTGCAGGCGATTGACCATCGGCTGGTCGTTCTCCTCGGCCTCGATGACCACCATTTCCCCGCATCCGACAGCCATGTCCACGACGATCTGTTGGCGCGTGATCACGTTGTGTCCTCCCTAGTTGATGCCGCCACCAGGTCTCGCCAGCAGCTGGTTGATGCGCTCAATGCAGCTCGGGAGAAAGTGATCGTGATCGGCGCAGGAAGTGACCCACTCACCGGGATGCCGCTCCCCGAACCGGTGGTCATCAGTGATCTGCTGAAATCTGCCATCGGCACATGGGAGATCCCCGGAACAGGTGCCGGGGTTCCCATGACCGATGAATTACAGTCTGATGAATTATCGTCTGAAGAATTGCTGGCACGCGCCCATGAACGCCTGGTGGTGCACCACACTCTGCAGCCCCACAATGCCGCCAATTTCGGTACCACACCTCCCGGAACAGCAGGCACCCGAGCTGGCCGACTGACATCGGCCACAAGGCGATCCACTGTTGAGAACAAAACCTCCGCACCCACCCGGGACATGTCCACCGGCAGGCAGTGTGAACCGTTCAGCTTCGATCGCAGCGCTTTTGAAGGGGCCAAGGCTCTGGCGGCCAAGTCGAAGGCGGACTCACCAACGCCGTGGTGGCGTGTGCAGTCCCCCCGTCCTGGGGCAGCAGCTCCCGAAGAATCCGGGCTGAGCCTCGATGGGCTACGGACTTTCTACTCCGATCCGGTCAGCACCTGGTTCCGCGGCACTTTTGGATTCCTGCCCCGATCACATGAATCACTGTTGTCCACCGACCTTCCACTGGGCACCGATCCCCTGACAGGTTATGCATTGGGCACTCAGATGCTGGAGGCGACATTGTCCGGACAGTCACGTGACCAGATCGATGCCGCGTGTCTGCTCTCCGGCGCCATGCCGCCCGGGAGCTTGGGGAACAACGCCCTGATGCAGCTCTGGGAGCCCGTCAATACGATGGCCCAGCGAATTGGGGCCCAGCGAATTGGCCAATTTCATGCACCTGGCGATTCCGGATCCGGCGGCAACCACCTGGAAGTGACCGTTCAGGCTGCAGACATGGCGATTTCTGCGCAGTTCGAGGTGCATGGACATCGACTGGTCAGTTATCGATTCGCCCGCCTGAAGGCAAAGGATCTGGTGAACGCATGGCTGGAACTCGTGGTGGCCAGCGCAGCGGGCGTGGACATCGACGAATCGGTGCTGATCATGCGCAACGCCCAGGTGCGACTGGCAGCACCCCACACCGAGCGGGCCAGCCAGCTCCTTGATGAATTCATCAGATTGCGGGCCTCGGGCCTCCGCGAATTCCTACCGCTGCCCCTGGAACCGGCGTGGCAATATCTTGGCGCCCAGCGGGAACCCGGCATGAATGGCGAACGTGTCGGCCGCAATGCCTTCACCAAGATGATGCGTTATTCCCCCCTGTGGAACGAATATCTGGGCCTTGATTGGCAATCTCTCACCAGAATCGAAGCCGAGCCGGACGATCCACTCACAGCATCAGAATCACGTTTTCGCAATCTGGCACGGTGGCTGTTCGAACCCATCCTGGATGCCTCGGAACACCATCCCGAGGAGTCCCACCGATGAGCATCCCCATCACGTTCTCCCAGTTCGATCCCACAGCAGAGCTTTCCGACCACACAACCGTGCTGGAAGCGGGTGCTGGCACCGGGAAAACCCATACGATTGCTGCTATCGCCACCCGCGAATTGGCAAACGGTCGGGTGACAATGCCGGGGCTGATGCTTGTCACCTTCGGCAGATCAGCAAGCTATGAGCTCAGATCCCGGCTGCACGAGCGCATCAACTCCTCACTCGCGGTCCTGCGCCAACGGCTGGCCAATCAGCACCCAACGCCGATCTCCGACCCGGTGGATGCCGGTCTGTGCCAGGGCAGCACGGACGATGTCCAACGCAGGATCGCACAACTGGAGACAGCACTCAACGACTTCGATGCCGCCACCATCGGAACCACCCATGAATTCTGTTCAAGATTGCTGTGACAGCTGGGAATCTTGGTGGATCACGACCACAACGACCATTTCATGGACGACCCCGCCCAGCTGATCGACGAGGTGATCGACGATGGCTATCTGGGGTGGACACTGGCCGGGCGGCCGTGGATGAGCATTGAGACGGCGCGCAAGATCGGCCGCTGTGTTCTTGGCCATCCGGGACTCCCCCTGCTTGAAGCTCCCGATGACGCTGACGAACAGACTGCCTCACGTGGTGAGTTCGCGCACTCTCTGCGCACCGAATACGAGCGTCGCAAACGACGAGATGGCCGTTTCGGTTATGACGACATGGTGATGCGTGTCAACGAGGCGCTCACCAACCCGGTGACCGGTCACCAGGCCGCCGCAGTGCTGCGGGAGCGCTACAAGCTGGTGATGGTCGATGAATTCCAGGACACCAGCCCGGCACAGTGGGGCATTCTGAAGAATGCCTTCCATGGGCACACCCGCCTGGTGGTGATCGGTGACCCCCGACAGGCCATCTACGCCTTCCGCGGTGCTGACCTGCATGCCTATGTGCAGGCCACGAAGGAAGCCAATCGGCACTTCACGCTCAGCTGCAATTACCGTTCCGACAAGGCAGTCGTGGATGGCATCGGCGAGCTGTTCGGGCGGGCCAATCTGGGAACACCCCAGGCCCCGGTGCATTTGGGTCAGGTTGAGGCAATGAATCTCAGCTCCCGCCTGCTCCAGGATGGAACGCACAAGAACGACGCAGCAGTACAAATCCGGGCCATCTCGCCAGGCACCCAATTCGCTGCCGGTGGGGCGCGAGCCGCCATCCGTGCCGACCTGGTCAGAGAACTCGAACGGCTGCTCGTCGATGCCACGCTGGTGACCGACGATGGCAGCACGCGTCACCTCATGCGCAGCGACATTGCCGTCCTGGTGCGCCGTCGCACAACAGGCCAGCAGATCCAGGAGGCACTGCTCGCAGCCGGAATCCCTGCGGTGTTCACCGGCGGCACGGGTATTTTCGCCTCAGAGGCCGCCCAGTGCTGGCTCACCCTGCTCACCACTCTGGCTGACCCCCGCCCTGAACCAGTGCTCCATCTGGCGTCCACACCCTTGATCGGCTGGTCACCCGAGCTCCTGGCCCAGGCAGGAGATGATCAACGCTTCGAACTCATGGCAAAGGTCATTTCACTGGCCACGACAATGACCGATTTCGGAATTGTGGCCGTTTATGAACAACTCTCAACACAATTCGGTCTGGTCGGGCGCATCCTGTCCGAACCGGGTGGTGAGCGTCTGCTCACTGATCTTCGGCATCTCACCGAACGACTCAGTGCAGCCCAACGACGCCATCACCTCGGCCTGGCTCCGCTGACAGTATGGCTGAGCGAGCACATTGAGCGCGCCCAGTCCACTCGTGACGATGCCTCGGTGCGCCGTCTGGACACCGAGCGTCGTGCCATCTCGGTGATGACCATCCACCAGGCAAAGGGTCTGCAATTCCCGGTGGTGGCATTGCCCGACATGGCGGATCGCTACAGCGGACGCAGCCGCAGCAATGACTGGCAGCCAGCTCTCCTGCATGAAGGCGCAGACTTGTCCATCGATCTCTTCCCCGATGTGTCAGACGAGCACCGTCAGGCACACCAGCGTGAGGAATCGGCAGAGGATCTTCGGCTGCTCTATGTTGCTGCAACACGCGCCCAGAGCCGCCTCATCGCATGGTGGGCCAATACGAATTGGAATACCTCAACCTCCGCATTGCATCGGCTCCTCAACAGCGACCCGACGCAGGCCGAGGTGCCCCGCGAGTCCTTCCCCGGCGGCAGGACTCCGGAGGCTTGGACTACTGGCCGTGACCATGTCGCGATGGTCGACGTGGGAAAGTCCTTGGTTGCTCCCAGCACCGGTTCCCAAGACTCTCAGCTGGCTCCGGTCAGCGTCCGCACTTTTCATGATCACATCGATCATGACTGGACCCGCACCTCGTACAGCGGTCTCACGGCAGGTCTGCATTCGTCTCCCGGTTCCGTCCCGGGTGCTGGGGCCCCATCGGAACATCCGGGGCTCGATGAACCCGATCTGGAAACACCCGGCTCAGCTGATGGACTGACCGCAGAGCCAATGCCGGTGACATCATCCGATGACTCCCCTGTCCGGCTTGATGACGCCAACACACTGTCCCAGATGCCCGGTGGCACCCAATTCGGTTCATTGGTGCATTCCGTGTTGGAAATCACTGACCCTGCCTCGCCAACGCTCGAGGCAGATCTGAGCTCGGCCAGCACCCGCATGTTGCAACAGTGGCCGGTGGCCGAGGTCGACCCCGGGAGCCTGGCCAGCGGTCTGGCACAGGTGATCACCACCCCGCTCGGCAGCATTGCCTCGGGGCAGAGCCTGGCAACGATCGGTGCGGTGAATCGCCTCGCCGAATTCGAATTCGAGATTCCCTTGGGGCGCCTGACCGGACCCGAGGACTCACCGGACCACCCCGATGCATCGTGCACGGTGGAGCAGCTCGCCCAGCTCTGGAACGACCCTGCGCTCATGCCACATGACGATCCCCTGGCGGACTATGGCCGGATTCTGGGAGCCTCTGCCGCTGCCCCCAGACATCTCCTGGGATTCCTCACCGGCTCCATCGACGCCGTACTTCGGACCACGACAGGCCCCACCACCGCGATTCCGGGTGACACCCCGGCCCCAGCTACCGGTGACGTGCACTTCAGCATCATCGACTACAAGACCAATCGGATCCCCACAGCACCGGGCGAGCTCCTGGGGCCTCATCACTACACACAACAGGCAATGACCGCAGCAATGATCGGTGCCCACTATCCCCTGCAGGCACTGATTTATTCGGTGGCATTGCACCGTCATCTGCGTGAGCGGCTGGCTGATTATGAGCCAGCACGTCACCTTGGCGGCGTCGGTTATCTGTTCGTGCGGGGCATGAATGCCACCGTTTCGGCGCATGGACATGTGCCGGGAGTCTTCCCATGGCATCCCCGCCCCGAACTCATAGTGGCTGCCTCGGCGGTTCTGGCTGGAAGGAGCCACCGATGACCGGGTTCGATCGCCGCATTGTCAGTGCAGGGGCTGTCATGGCCGAGTTCATTGCCGCCGGACTGGTGGAGGCCCCCGACGCACATGTTGCCAATGTGCTCACCCGCACCGGCGGTGAACACGATGAGCGGGTGGCGTTGGCAATCGCACTCACCATGCGTGCCATGCGCTCCGGCTCGGTGTGCCTACCCATTGCGCAGGCCCGCTCAATGGCCAGATATTTCCGATCAGAAGAATCTGAGGATGCATCAATCAATCTCGACACCCTGCCATGGCCTGATCCTGTTCCATGGCAGGAAGCCATCGAGGCATCCCCGCTCGTCACCCACGAACAGGGGCAAACCAATCAACAACCGCTTCGATGTGTCGATGGGAGTCTCTACCTGGAGCGTTATTGGCTCGATCAGGAAGTCATTCGCACGACCCTCACACGTCGCGCTGCCGGTGCTCCGGAACTCGACGAAACCACTCTGAAGGCCAGTCTGGACCGTCTTTTCCTCGACGATCCCCGGGAAGCAGATCAACGCAGCGCCGTGCACGCTGCTGTCCATGGCTGGACCACGGTCGTTGCCGGTGGCCCCGGCACCGGCAAGACACGCACCATCTCCCGCATTGTAGAAGCCATGGAAGACCAATGGGGTGCCGTGGGAAAAACCGGAAGGATCGCTCTGGCAGCACCCACAGGCAAGGCTGCCGCACGCCTTACGGAGTCATTCACGAATGTGACGGCCACATCCCAGGGCACTCCCGGCTCCGAGCTGCGGGCCGTCACCGTGCATCGCCTTCTCGGAGCCCGCCCAGATCACGCCGCCCACTACGGGCCCAGCCATCATCTGCCCTTTGATCTGGTGGTGGTTGATGAAATGTCCATGGTGTCCCTCAGCCTCATGGCACGGCTATTGGAGTCACTGTCCGACACCACCCGCCTGGTGATGGTCGGCGATCCCGATCAGCTGACACCCGTTGACGCCGGTGCTGTGCTTGCTGACATCACTGCTGCCGGGCGTCCCCGCACCCCTGGAACCAGGGATGACACAAGCGATGACACCGCCAATGACACGGGCATCGGCGAAATAGTCGAGCTGCGGCATGGTTTCCGCTTCGTTTCCACAATCGGGGACCTCGCCGATGCCATCCGTCACGGAGATGTGGAGCGCACACTGGGGCTCTTGCGCGCGCCGGACCCGACGATTGAATTCCACGAAGTTGATCCAAGTTCTTCCGGACCCACTGATTTCCCCGACCTGGACAAGGTGCTGCGTGAACAGGCCGCAAGCATTGGTTCAGCGGCTGCACAGGGAGACGCCCAGGCAGCAATGACAGCCCTTGACCGCCACAGGCTGCTGTGCGCCCACCGCAGCGGAACTTTCGGTGTAGCCCGTTGGGCTGCCCTGGTGGAGCAGGTGCAACACCCCATCCTCGACGAAGCAGCTGGCTCCTTGAGCCCCAACGCGCAGAGTTCCAGCGCGCAGCTGAACTCCCACGAATGGTTTGTCGGACGACCACTGTTGGCCACCCAGAACCAACGCACGATCGATCTGGCCAATGGCGACACGGGTGTGGTGATCAGCACGGCTCAGGGGCTTCGCGCTGCCATGAGCAACGGTCGGAGCTATGCGCCCTTCGTGGTGGAGAGCGTGGACACGATGTTTGCCATGACGGTGCACAAGGCCCAGGGCAGCCAATTCGATGGGGTGACGGTCATCCTGCCTTCTGCCAATTCACCATTGCTCACCCGTGAGCTGCTGTACACCGCACTCACACGAGCGCGTCACAGTGTGCGGATCATTGGCACAGCCGACGCTGTGAAGGCTGCGGTGAGCACACCCGCACGCCGTGCATCGGGGTTGTTGTCCCGACTGCGTGACGGTGACGCCCATCACGGCGAACAACCGGGGTCCTAGAAACCAACGGGTCCCAAACCAGTGCATCCCATCAACCGGTACGTCACATGAGTCAGTGCGGCTGCCCGTCTCAGTGTTCAGGGACGGGCAGCACGCCCTTGAGCCAGGAATCAATCAGATAGCGGCCCACGGATGCCCCCGGCGGCAGAGCCAGTTCACCAGTGCTGACGCCGGCTCGGAGCTGTTCGCGGCTGTACCACTGTCCCCAGGACAGTTCGTCACCATCAACATGGCCCCCACCCGGGCTGCGAGCAACAAAACTAAGCATCAATGAGCGCGGCAGCGGCCATGGTTGGCTGCCGACATAACGCACAGTCTCCAGTTCCAGGGATGCTTCCTCTGCGATCTCACGCCATACCGCCTGTTCTGCACTTTCTCCGGCCTCGATAAAACCAGCGAGAACAGATACCCGGCCGCCTTCCCAGGAGGCCTGATGAGCCAGATAGAGCCGATCATCGTGATCCAGGACCGCGCAGATGATGGCTGGATCAGTGCGCGGAAAGGTCTCGGCCCCACAGCGTTGACACACCGCGGCAAATCCACCCAGGGTTCGCACCAGATCGCCACCACACAACACGCAGTGGCGGCTGCGCCGATACCAGTTCAGGGCCGCCATGGCGCTCGAAGCAATTTCGCGTTCCCCTGCGGTCAGCACCGCCTGCCGCACCGTCGTGCCACAGGCATGGTCAACTCGCACCGCAAACCACGGCACGGAATCGAGCAGGCCCACAAAAATCGTTAACTCCGACGGCTCAGGCCCATCATCGGCACTAACCGGACGTCCGAATGGGTCCACATCAATGCGGCCCTCGGGATCGACCTCGAGCAATCGGGCGTCCGGCGCCTGCCACAGCGCCACGAGGCCAGTTCTGTCATGACGCAGCAACGCCGCATGGTCCAGCAGCGCTTGATGGGCCCAGACCGCCATCGGATCAGCTGGGTCAAAGCTGATCAGTCCGGCGGAATCGGTGGGAACTGGCGTCTGATCCGGTGAATGAGCTGCCACGCAGTTCAAAGTAGTCACCCGCCATCCCGGGCACCCGGCAGATTCTTTGCCATCCGTTCCAATTCCTCACGTCCCGGCAGGTCGCCCGGTGCATCGGTGCGTCCTGACGCCACATAGTGGAAAACGGCCTGCACCCGGTCTGGATCAATTCCGCACACCTGCGCCCAGGCCAGCCGGTAGAGCGCCAACTGCAGCACATTGGCGGGCTTGTTCGACGTCTTCCAATCAACCACCTGGTAGAGATATTGGCCATCGCCATCGAGGCGATAGACCGCATCGATTCGACCCCGGATCTGTTGTTCTCCCAGGACGAGTACGAAGGGCACCTCCACCCGATGAGGTATGCGGTCTGCATAGGCACCCGCGACGAAACACCGGCACAGCTCTTCGAAGCGGCGCAGATCCTGTGTTTCAGCGGCTGGCAACGCATCGGTGATGAGTTCGGAATCATCAATCAATTGGCCCGAAGTGGCCCGGAAACGTGCCTCCACCCAGTCATGGAACATGGTGCCCACCGTGGCACCGCCGCTGGGACGGCGTGGCATCGGGCGCCGCAGGCTGGCAAGGAACTCTTCGGGATTGCGTTGCGCCCCCATGAATGCACTTGCTGACAGCGACGTGGGTGCCACCAGGGCATCTGCATCTTCTGCCTGTTGACGGGCTGCCGTCACCAGTTTCTCCATCCGATGGCGCCACCCGGCCACATGCTCTTCCTCGTCAGGTGACAAGGTCTCGGCGTCCCCGGGTCCGGAGGCTGTTGTGGATGGCTTCCCCATGGCATGCCGCGCGATATCGGCGGCCGATGCGAGCAGGGCACTCTGCTCCGGATCATCAGCGACTGGCCAGGGCCTTACACGGGGCACAGCCGCAACCGGATTGGTGTCACCACTTTCCGCGGCGGGTGGCACTTCTCCCCCACTGATGGGCAACAAGTCCATGTAATAGGGGCTGGTTGAGCGTGCCGCCTTTGCCTGCGGTTCCCACAGATGGGTGGTTGCCACGAGCCGACGACGTGCCCGCGTGACAGCAACATAGGCGAGGCGGTCCTCAGCAAATAGGCCGGCTTCACGCAGCGACAGCTTGTAAGCATCCAAGCCCTGTTTGGTCACCTCCTCGAGCTGGGGAATGCTGTCAGCATCACCACGGAGTCGGGCGGGAAGCAGTCCTGCACCGGTGATCCAATTGACCCCCCGTCCCTTCGACGGGAAGGTGTCCTTCACCAAGGCTGGCAGATAGACGGTGTCCCACTCCAGACCCTTGGCACGGTGAATCGTCATCAGGGTGACTCCTCGCCCAACCGGGGGGAGCACCTGTTCCAGGCCGGATTCCTCGTCCAGCACGGACTGCACATATGCCAGGAAACCGCTCAACCGGGCACTGCCATCAAGATCGGTGAACTCCCCCACCACCTGGAAGAAGCGGGCCAACTGGGTTGACATCTGCTGGCCGGCAAAGCCGGGATCGGCCGTCAGCTCGACACCGAGGAACATCATGGATGCGATACGGCGGACCAGCGAAACCAATGGCTCATGGACATGCCGCCGCAGTTCCTTGAGCTCACCCGCCAGGGCCCGGACACGACGCTCGCCCTCGGCCGACAGGTCCATGTGCGGCTGCAGCATGGCATCCACGAGGACGGTGGGCTCATGATGCTGGGTCTCGTTGTCCGTCGACAGCTGCTTGCCCGCTCTGCCGAGGGCCGCCAGATCACCGGTGCCGAGTCGCCAGCGTCGCGATGTGAGCA
>CAXYYR010000060.1:0-11736 GCA_964293265.1 uncultured Propionibacterium sp. | reverse complement strand
GATTGCCTGGTACTTCGGACGTGCCATCTGGTCATTGACCACCGGCACGGGGTCGGGCGACTCACCCTTCGCGTAGCGGGCGGCATTCTTGCCGATCGCCCGGAAGGTGGCCAGATCGATCAACGGGGACTGGCTGAACAGCTCCAGGTTCGACAGCGGCGGCAGGTCCTTCTGGTGGATCACCGTGGTGCCGCGCGACTGGATGCCAATGCCCACGCCCGAGCCCGACAGCACCGCGGCGTCGTGGGCGATGAAGCCCACATCGGCGGTACGGAACACCCGGATGAACCGGTAGGTCAGGCCCTCCTCCTCGATGCCGGCGCAGATTTCGCGCAGCACCTCGGCGTGCGGGATACCGATGATCGTCTTGGTGATGCGTCCGCCGAAGGCCGGGGCCAGGGCGATCACCACCTCCCGGGGATTGGTACCCCGCGGGGCGGGGCCCTCCTCGGTGATCTCGAGCTGGTCACCGGATGCCTCGGTCAGCGACGGCGCGGTGGCCATCGCGGTGGCGCTTCCCGCACCGGTGCCCTGTGCGTCTCCGGCGGCGGCGAATTCCTTGACCACTTCTTCAATGATGGTGCGCAGTGTCTTCTCGTCCATCGTCATCACCTCAGATGCTCTCGGGACTGATCGCCTGGCGAATGGTCTTCAACTTGTCCCATCGCTCATCAGTCATCTGGTAGCCGGTGCCGGGCCCGCGGTAATCGTTCGGGTAGTTCACCGCGCTGATCACTTGGAAGTCCTCGTTGAGGATTGCCGAGGTGTGCAGGTAGTCGCCGGCAACGCGCTGCTTGAGCATGTTGTAGACCGAATTGGCCACATCGTCGAATCCACCCTTTTCGAGGGCAAGCACAATGTCAACGCCGGTGATACCGCGCTTCATCAGGTCCTCGGCAGCCTTGAGATCCTCCACCACATTGCGCGCTGGCATGTCCTGTGAACCACGGGCATAGGTAGCAGCTTCGACCTCGGCATCGGTGACCTCGGTGAGCCCGAGTTCGCGGAAGATGGCCTGAATCACCCTGGCCGCCTTGTTCCGAACTCGCACCACATCCTCTTCAAGGACCGGTTGCAGACCACCATCAATCTTGAGATCACGTTGGATGATCAGCCAATCATCGTAATCATCGGCATCCCAATTGGAACCGGCAAACATGTTGTCGTAATTGGGTGTGGCCGAATATCCCGAGCAGATGAAATCAGTGCCTGGGACGAACTGCATGAGTGAACGAGCCACTCTTCGCAGATCCGAATGGGTGAAGGTCTGGTCATTTGACGAGGCACATTCCAGATCCAGACTCATGGCGATGAGATTCTCGGCCAGGATTGCCCGAATACCACTCGGCACTGCGGCAGGAACACCCACACACGACACCGAACCGTTCTGGATTCCCTGTGAGCCGGCACCCTTGGTGATGTAGAGGCAGCGCGCCTCCAGGTAGAGCATGGATTTGCCCTCGGCCGCACCCATCTGCACCTCGGATCCGGTGCCTGAAGTGAACCGCATCTTCAGACCGCGGGAGGCGTAGCACGACGCCAAGAAGGACTTCGACCACGGTGTGTCGTCGCCGTCCATGAACACCTGCTCAGTGCCGTACACCGACACCGTCTCGGCGTAGGCGGTGAACCCTCGCATCCCCAGGGCAAGCTCAGTCGCTTCCTCCACCGAGCACTGCGTCAGGATGCCGGGACGTCCGACCTGCGAACCCACCATATTGGCGATGGCATTGAACGGTGCATAGCGCACGATTCCGACGGTGGTTTCTTCCTCGGCAAAGCCACGAAGGGCACCTTCTGCGGCATCAGCCGCAATCTGGACCGGATTGTCCTTCAGATTGGTGACATGGGCCTGATTTGCCGGGAAGAGTCGGGCCCGCATCTTGGTGACGGCCATCATCATTTCCAGCACAGACATGGTGCCGACAACTTCGGTGATCTTCGCCGGGGTCATGGCTGTGGTGAGCTGCACCACCTCGGCGCGGGGCACATTGAAATCCATCATGCGCCGCGCGAGTTCACGGGAATCGGTCTTGCAGACCTCCTCAGCCTTGTCCAGACGAATGCCGTAGTCGGCAATGAAGGTATCGATCATGTCGAAATCGGCACGCTGTTTGCCGTCGAGCTCCACAACCAGGCCGTTCTCGATACGGATCGAGGGCGTCGGGTCGTTGGGGCCGTTCATTGCAATCAGGCCGACTTCAGGCCACTCGGTGACGAATCCGTCCTGATTCACCGGACGTGCATCGAGTGCCTCGAAACGCTTGCTTTTCACGAAGCTGCCTCGTTTCAGATGTAGGGCGTGGTGGTGGACGTGGGAACGTCACCCATGGCGCCGAGAAGTTCCAGGCCGGTGGCACGTGCTGCAACGATCGCTTGACGCACAGCTCCGGAATCACCGGTGAAGCACGAGATGACCTCGTTGGAATAGCTGGTGCCGTGAGCCGGGCTGGAGTAGCCGATGACATCGATGGTTGATGCCTTGACTGCCGTGTCGGCAAGGACCACACCAATGGCTGCCGGAGCACCCACGGTGATGCCGAACGCCTTGCCCACCGGCGCACCGAAGGCCTTGTTCAGCGCCAGACTTGCCCGGGCGGTGTACTGGAATTCGAGGTGGCCGGCATCATTCCCCCAGACATCGCCAAAGGTGCGATCCAATTCGCCCAAGGTAACCTCGACCGCTCGGCGGGCATCGGAGACATCCTCAGCACCCAGGATGATGAGGGATCCATGACCGGCACCACCCTTGGTGTCACGTGCCAACTCGATTGACAGCACCTCTGTACTGGTTGCCTTGACACCCTCATCAGCGGCGAAGATGTGAGGCCCGGCACCAGTGCGGTCACCGATGATGCCGATCGACTTGTACTTCGGATCAATCTTCATCAGAGCATGGATCTGGGGATCCACATTGGGAATCACCAATCCGATGGTGTCGCCCAAGGCCGACGTCCCGACGAATTCGGTCGCTTCCGGACGTGCCCCGGAAACGGATGGCACCGCTGCCTTGCTGGTAGCAGGCTTGTCAGTGCCGATCTTCTGCATCACGGCCGACATGATCTGGTCGACCAATTGCTCATTTGCCATGATGATTCACGACCTCACTTCTTGTCCGCGAACGACGGCAGGATCTTCTCGACGTCGGCATGCGGGCGCGGAATCACGTGAACAGACACGAGCTCCCCGACATTCTGGGCGGCAACGGCTCCTGCGTCGGTGGCTGCCTTCACAGCGCCAACATCACCACGCACCAGCACGGTCACCAGACCGGAACCGACGCGCTGACTTCCGATCAGGGTCACATTGGCCGACTTAACCATTGCATCTGCTGCTTCGACGGCGGGTACAAATCCCTTTGTCTCCACCATCCCCAAGGCATCTTGCATTCCGAACTCCTTCGTTGGACATGGTCGGGCCACCATTGGCTCCACCGGCGACCCTGCCGGATGATGTCTTGAGGCTATGGCTGGGCAACCCCCATAAAACGGGCATCGAATGATCCATTCCATGCCATTCCATGGGCGGCCCATCACCAAAAAATGCAGTTGAGAACCACAATGTGCAGCTCTACATTCCAGCGTGATGTTTTACCCTTCGATCCACCGCAGACGATGGCCGATGCACCCCGCCAGCTGAAGAATGGCAACAGTGCCGACCGTCCGCGGTCTGCTGTGGGCAAGGTGAGTGAGGCCATCGATGAGTGACAAGCAACGCATCATCCAGGAGTTCGTACCCGGCAAACAGGTGACCTTGGCCCATGTGGTGGCAAATCCCGATTCCCAGCTCTATCCGAAAGTGGGACTTCCTCCTGGCACCGAGGCGCTGGGCATCATGACCATCACCCCCAGTGAGGCTTCGATCATTGCTGCAGATGTGGCCACCAAGTCGGCGGCAATCGAACTCGGTTTCGTTGATCGCTTCTCGGGCTCCCTGGTGGTGCTTGGCAGCCTGTCCGATGTGGAGTCGGCAATAAACAACGTCGTGACAATGCTGTGCGACGGGCTTGGTTTCGCCAAACCGCCCATCACCCACTCATGAAACGCATCCTTCTGGTGGGCAGCGTCGGCTGCGGAAAGACCACGCTCATGCAGCGTCTGCACCGCAGGGAGTTGAACTACGCGAAGACCGAGACGATCAACACTGATGGCACCATTGTGGACACGCCGGGTGAGTATCTGGAGCTGCCCTATTTCAAGCACGCCCTTCGGCAGGCATCATTCGAGGTGGATCTCGTGGTCCTACTGGCCTCTGCCACAGTGTCGGAAGCCAAATTCCCGCCCGGCTTCACCAGCTTCTTCATGCCGCCCTCGCTGGGTGTTGTGACCAAGACCGACCTTGCCGGCGCGGGTGCCATCGATCTTGCCGCCTCACATCTGCGCTTGGCAGGAGCCACAGAAGTCCTGGGCGTATCTGCAGTCACCGGTGAAGGCATTGACGCTCTGGCGCAGCGATTGGAGCTTGACGACTGCTAGATGTCAGCGCGTCACCTGTGCCAGGAGCGCCCTCATCTCGGCAATGCCCGGAGCCACAGGATTGCCACCCGTGCAGAAATCAGCCAGAGCCCGGGATGCGAGGTGCTCCCCGACTGCCTCGAACTCATGGGCTTTCACCCCGGCATCCAGCATGCTGTCCGGCATACCGAGTGCTTCCCTCAGACGAATGATCACTGCCGTCAGTGCAGTCACCCTCCCCCGTTCGGTGGTCGCCTGCACTCCGATGGCCCTGGCCAGATCGGCATAGCGTCGAGCAGTGGGCGTCATTGCACCGCCCCGGAAGTCGCAGCCCCCTGGGCTGTCCGAAACACCGGCATTGAAACGGACCACAGCCGGCATGAGGATGGCATTGAGACGACCATGCGGCACTGCAAATGTGCCCCCGATGGCATGTGACAGGCCATGGACGATTCCCAGACCGGAATTCTCGAATGCCATGGCTGCCATGGTGGCCGCATTCTGCATGTGGTGGCGTGCCACCACATCATCTCCATGCCGATGAGTGGTCAGTAGATGATCGAATATGAGCTTCATCGCCCCGATCGCCAGGGCATCGGAGAAGTCGTTGTGGCCCCGCGCCACATAGGCTTCCAGCGCATGACTCAGAGCATCCATGCCGCTATTAGCTGTGAGGGACTGCGGGCAACTGACAACAGCCAACGGGTCGAGGATCGCCAACTCGGGAACCATGTCCGGCGAGTTCATGGGCAGTTTTGTGTTTTTCCCGGAATCGGTGACCACTGCGAATGACGTGACCTCCGATCCGCTCCCGGCGGTGGTCGGCACCGCAATCAGCCCGCCGGCAAGCGGCAGGCCCTGCTCGGCAGCCAGTTTTCTCACTGCCTTTGCCGTATCCATCGGGGAGCCACCACCCACAGCCACGAGGACATCCGGGGAAAATTCCATGAAGGCTGACAGTGCGGACGCGACTGCGGCCACATCCGGATCAGGCTGCACCCGATCAAAGACCAGGGTCGGGCGACCCGTGAGCTCTTCGCGCACCCGTGACATGAGCGGCGATTTCGCCAGGAACGGGTCCGTCAGGATCATGACCCGCCCCACTGCATGATCTCCCAGGGCGCTGAGTGCATCAGCCCCGCAGAGGAGCGAGGTGGGCATGCTGAACTGATCCATTGGTCAGCCTCCGGTCACACGACTCGTGCTCGCGCCGGTACTCACTGGGCGAGATTCCCGTACGGGTGCGGAAAACCCTGGAGAAATAATTCACCTGGGTGAAATCCAGTGCAATCGCTATCTCGCCAACCGGCATCTGCGTGGACGCTAGCATCAGCTCAGCCCGTTCCAGACGCCGTGCCATGACATATGACATGAATGTCTCCCCAGTAACCGATTTGAACAACTTTGAGAGGTGACCGGGCGACCAATGAAGAGTTCGGGCAGCATCTGTGAGCGACAACGCCCGGGCAGGATGACGGGCAATGTCATTGATCAGGTCTCGCACATTGCGTTGCCTGGGTGGGCGTGAATCCAACACCTCGTCCAGCAGGACTATTGCCACACGCTCAAGCTGCAGCTGGCTGACATATCGGCTGGGGCAAGGACGCTCATCATGCCGGGCATGCAACACGGAATCACGCAGATGTGCCGCTCGGGACGGTGCTATCTGCGAGCCGACGGCCAACAGCGCATCCTCAATCCGCACAATTGCCCCCACTACCTCACGCCCTGCCCGCGGCATATAGGCGGCATCCAATTGCCGGCTGATCTCGGCCACCACAGCAGCCAGGTCCTCCCCCACCAGGGCTGCCCGGAATATCTCGGTTTTCAGGGATGAGTCCTCCGGGCCTTGGGGTGCCCGCTGCAATGTGGCCAGCTCATGATCAGCAGACGAGCGTCCGCCGGGAGCACCGGATGCCTCCACGCTCCGACGTCCGCGGAGCAGACTGCTCGAAGCTTGCACACCGGATTCCCGAGTGGCGATGTGATGCGAACTCATATCGGACAGGAGAAGACGCACAGTGCCCGTGTCCGTCTCCAGACCAGCGCGCAGCCCGAGCAGGGTCTTGGCAGCAGCCTGCACCTTGCGTCGACCGACAACAGGAACCTGCTCGTAGTGGTGTTCCAGCGTCGGTTCACCACGCCATGACAACCCATCCATCAGGAACTCAGGCTGTTCCACCTCCGGAACTCGGGTCTGCCCACACAGAATTGCCCCCACGTAGTCACCGTCGCTGGTGATGGGAACCGAGAAATCAACCAAGCCCGCATGACATCGATAGATCTGGGGACTGCCCTGGGTCAGTGATTGCAATCCGCCATAGGCATCGCAGCCGTGGCACAATGCGCGCCGGACCGGGTCCTGACGGATCTGTCGACAAAAATCGGCGAAGGCACACAGCTGGGTGACTGGCACCCCCCGAGCATCAACGGCCACTGTGGCAAAACCCGTTGCCTCTGAGAAATCCATCAATGTTTTTGTCAGGGCATGGACATCCATCAGTTCGGCGATGTGTTTCAAGGTCATCTTTGCCCCTGCCATCGACATCATTGTCCACGTGGGACTTTGACTATAACAGGATGAAAAACCTTGTCACTGAGGGGTATCCCACAACTGGGGCCCGATATTCTTGGCGAACGGTCACAAATCACAGCCGGGACCTGCACATGCCACAGCCCATCGCCGGGCCGGGCTCAGCCGCGCGGCACCAGCGCCAATGAACGCAGTTGATGTTCGAGATGCCATGAGGAAAACGCAGCCACCATGCCCGAGACCTCGTGGCACACATGGGGATCCACGGTGCGGGTAGCTGGCCAATCACCACTCATGAGCGCGCCCAGATGAGCCCACGATTCAGGCTCCGGGCGCGCCGAACCAGGTGGCCTGCAGCCTGAACAGACCATGCCACCCACAGATGGCGAGAACCATTCCTGCTGCCCCTCGGTTCCACAGTGGGCGCAGGAATCGAGCACCGGCGCATAACCGGCAACTGCCAGCGAGCGCAAGAGATAGGAATCCAGCACCATCGTCGCCGGACGTGGCCCATCAGTGGTGCCATTGGTGAGCACATGGAGTGCACCCACCAGCAGCCGGTATTGCTGCAGGGCCGGCTCGTGCTCCATTGCCACCAGACGGTCCGCCACCTCGAGCATGGTCTCACCGGCGGTGTACAGACCGTAGTCACGGGTCAACGGGTCGCCATAGGGGTGCAGGCATTCCACCTGGGTGACCACATCGAGGCTGCGTCCGACAGCAAGCTGGATGTCCACCTGCGTGAACGGCTCCAAGCGGGCGCCGAATTTGCTAGAGGTGCGGCGCACACCCCTGGCCACGGCACGCACTTTGCCACGGCTGCGACACAGCAGGGTGATGATGCGGTCTGCCTCACCAAGCTTGTGGGTGCGCAACACAACGGCGTGGTCGCGATAGGTGGGCACGCATATATTGTGCGTTCCTGCACCAAATCTCCGGAGCACCGACACGGCCTGCTGCCGCGGCTCGAAACAATCAGCCACACCCGGATCACCAAGGAACCGTGCACTAGGGTCTTTTCGTGGCCACGCGACGTTCATTGCACGCATCCGAGCCGTCGGAGCATCGGGCTCCTCATCCCCACCCCAGCGGGGCACGTCCACCGGCTCTGCCCCGCAAAGCACTGCCCCAACACGTGGCGGTAGTGATGGATGGAAACGGACGTTGGGCCACCCAACAAGGATTGCCCCGCACCAAGGGCCATGAGGCGGGTGAGGTGGCGATGTTCGATGTGATCCACGGCGCCATCGAAATGGGCATTCCCTGCCTGTCGGTCTATGCCTTCAGCACAGAGAATTGGAAACGCTCCCCCGAGGAAGTGCGCTTTCTCATGGGATTCAGCAGGGATGTGATCAGTCGACGCCTCGATGAGCTGGATGCGCTGGGCGTGCGTGTGCGCTGGGCAGGACGACGACCGCGCCTGTGGCGCAGCGTGATCAAGCAACTCGAGGTCGCCGAGGACCGCACCCGCCACAATGACACCCTGCAGATGCAGTTCTGCGTGAATTACGGCGGACGTGCCGAGATCGTCGACGCCACCCGCAAGATCGCCGCCGCGGCTGCCCAAGGCCAGCTGGACCCGGCTCACATCACCGAAAAGAGCTTCCACGGCTATCTGGATGAGCCCCAGATGCCCGATGTTGATCTGTTCATCCGCACCTCGGGCGAACAACGGCTGAGCAATTTTCTCATCTGGCAGAGCGCCTACGCCGAATTCGTTTTTTCAGACAAGCTGTGGCCGGACTGGGATCGACGGGATCTGTGGGAGGCGGTCACCCGCTATGTGCACCGGGATCGGCGCTACGGTGGCGCCGAGTTGCCGTCGGATTCGGGCTCGCTGGAAGCTGATTGAACAGCGTGCTTGACTCGGGTGCATGGACATCGAGATCAAGCGCATCTACGAAGATTCCAGCCCCGAGGACGGCTACCGCGCATTGGTCGACCGGTTGTGGCCACGCGGCAAGTCCAAGGCGAGCGCCGAACTGAACGAGTGGTGCAAGGATGTGGCGCCCAGCGCCGGGCTACGCACCTGGTTCAACCATCAGCCCGAGCTCTTCGACGAATTCCGCAGCCGCTATTGGGCAGAGCTGGAGGCCTCGGAAGAACCCCGCGCATTGCGCGACCGCGCCGAGCAATCCGGCGCCACTCGCCTCACCCTTCTCTATGGAGCCAAGGACCGTCAGGACAATCAGGCGGTGGTCCTGCGTCAGTACCTGCTGGAGCTGCCGGCTACCGATTAGGCGCGATCGATCGCGCTGAGCGCAGCCTTCAGGGTTGCGGTGGTGATGTCGGCATCAATTCCCGCGCCCCACAGCACCTGGGCGTCATCACCACGTCCGATCTCACACTCCACATAGGCGGGCGCATAGGCATCGCCTCCCGTGGTGGGCGCGGGCTCGGTGTAATCGAGTACTCGTACGTGGGTGCCCAATTGGCCAAGTGCATCGATGAAGGCCGACAACGGACCATTTCCCTCACCCGAAATGGTTGTGGTCTCGCCGTTGGATTCCACCTGGGCCTTGATCTGGGTGAGCCCGTGGGCTGAGCCAACACTGAACTCCCCCAGCGCCAGGGGCGTGGCGCGCTCAAGATATTCGTGGGTGAAGATCTGCCAGAGCAGGGCACTTGTGACCTCGTGACCCGAATCATCGGCATGTTCCTGCACCACCCGGCTGAACTCCATCTGCAGGCGACGTGGCAGCTCGAGATGGTGATCGGACTTCATCAGATAGGCCATGCCGCCCTTGCCGGACTGGCTGTTGACCCGGATCACGGCCTCATAGTTCCGTCCGACATCGTGCGGGTCCACCGGCAGATAGGGCGCCTGCCAGGCAATCTCGTGCACCGAGCTGCCCTGTGCCTTGGCGCGCTCCGCGAGATCGTCCAGGCCCTTGTTGATGGCATCCTGGTGGGAGCCCGAAAAGGCCGTGTACACCAGATCACCGGCATAGGGCTGGCGATCCGGCACGGGCATTCCGGTGCAGTATTCAACAGTTCTCCGGATGGAGTCCATGTCGGAGAAATCGATCATCGGATCAATGCCTTGGCTGAACAGATTCATGCCCAGTGTCACCAGATCAACATTTCCGGTGCGCTCACCGTGGCCGAAGAGACAGCCCTCCACGCGCTGGGCACCCGCCATCAGCCCCAGCTCGGTGGCTGCCACGGCGCAGCCACGATCATTGTGACAGTGCATCGAGATGCACACATTGTCACGGTGTGAAATATGCCGTCCGAAATATTCGATCTGGTCTGCATAGGTGTTCGGCGTGGACATCTCCACAGTGGCCGGCAGATTGAGGATGATCTCGCGTTGGTCGTCGGGCTGCCAGACGTCCATCACCCGGTCGCAGACCTCGATGGCGTAATCGGTGGGGGTCTGGGTGAAGATCTCGGGACTGTACTCATAGCCGATCGGGGTATCGGGCAGGTATTTCTCGATGGCGTCAATGACCCAGCGAGTGCCCTGCTGGGCCAGATCGATCGTGCCCTGCTCGGTGGTGTGGAAGACAACCCGCCTGAACAATTCGGCAGTGGCGTTGTACATGTGGATGGTTGCCCGGTTGGCACCGATCAGGGACTGCGCCGTGCGCTCGATGAGATCGGGCCGCGCCTGGGTGAGCACCGAGATGACCACATCATCGGGTATCGCTTCGGGATCTTCGATCAGTGAGCGGACGAAATCCCATTCGGTCTGGGAGGCTGAGGGGAAACCGATCTCGATCTCCTTGTAGCCCATCGCCACCAACAGATCGAACATCTTGCGCTTGCGTCCGGGTGTCATCGGATCGATGAGCGCCTGATTTCCATCCCGCAGATCTGTTGACAGCCAGCGTGGCGCCTGGGTGATGCGCTGATCAGGCCACGTGCGGTCGGGAAGGCTCAGCGGCTGGAAGGGCTGGTAGCGGCCGAAATTCATGCCGCTGGGGCTGGGCACCGGATGCCCGAGTGCGCATACCTGCGGGGCGGGATATGTGGCAGAAGTCAGGGTGGTGGACATGTGGATCCTCGTTCAGAGTTCGGAAAACCGGATCATCCGGTTGCCGGCACAACGAAACCACCGCAGCGGGGATGGCCAGCTTTGTTAACGGCCCTCGCTGCGGCAACCAAGGAGGAGGCCCACCGGGCGCGCCACAAGCATCACGGGCGTTACTTTAGTCGATTTGGCTGGAGCTCTCACATCGTCCACAGGTCGACAGCGCTCCCGCACACCCCACGCAGAGGACTTGGATGGGCCCATGAGATTGCGCCATGCCCGCCTGATCAACCTCGTCAGCGGTCGGGCATCAGCTCCCCGGGATCTGTTGGTCAGCGATGACCGGCTGCTGCGCACCGCCGACGCCGCTGTTGACGATGAGGTGATCGATCTCGGCGGACGCTTCGTGATGCCGGGTCTGTGGGACGCCCATGTGCACTTCGACCTCTGGGCAGCAAGCCGGGTACGCCTCGACGTATCAGAATGCACCTCGGCGGCGGAGACACTCGCCACCGTGCATGCCGAGCTCACACACATGCCTGCTGGCAAGCCACTCATTGCCGTGGGGGCACGCAACACCATCTGGTCAGATGTTCCCGGCACCTGCGCCCTGGACGCCGTCAGCGGCGACCACCCGGTGGCGGTGTGCATGAACGATCTGCACTGCGTATGGGTCAACACTGCGGGGCTTCGCGTCTGGGGATTCCCTGATCGTGCAACTGGCTCGGACGCCAGCGGGATCCTGCGGGAACACGATGCCTTCGCCCTTGAGG
>CAXYYR010000059.1:0-11840 GCA_964293265.1 uncultured Propionibacterium sp. | reverse complement strand
CCTAGGACGCAAGTGCTCCCAGATCCACTTGATCACCATGCACGCCCAGGGTTGCGCCCTGCTCGGTGAGCACGATGCTTGAATAACCCAGGCCATTGCCGAGCTCGGGCAGCTTCAATTTGTCGCCGAACACCTTGGTTGCGCCATTCACCACCTCGGTGGGCACGGTGACACCCTCCAGGCTGGCATCGGCATCGACGAGGCTGAGCTTGCCATTGGCCTCGGCAATGCCAAGGCCGGTGGTGACAGCAATGTCGACCGACTGACTGCCGGCTGTTATGGATGTCACGCCCGAAGCACGGCCATCACCCGCATAGCTGAGCTCCACCCCAGTGAGCTCGCTCAGCGTCTGCCAATCAACAGTGACCGTGGCATCCAGTGACTCAACAGTGGCACTCGAGGCATCTGTGAGTGGCGCGACGTCATGCAGCTCAGCCTGCGCGGAGGTGAACCGGATGGAGCGGCCAGCAGCGGTGAGCGTCAATGCCCCGGTGTCCAGATCAACCTCACCCACCTTGTTCTGCACAGCGGATGCCAGGAAGAGCCGGTCAGCGATGTTCGTCTCCACCGAGGCGTCATCGCCCAGCGCAGTCTGCAGTTTGCTGGTGATGTCACTTTCGGCCCGACTGCGCGCGAAATGATCAGCAACCAGAACGCCGGCGATCACAACAGCAACAACAATCACCAGCGCGATCCAGCGGCGTCGGCGCCTCGAGCGGGCCATGTCTAGTCCAGACCAAGGATCTGGTTCATGCCCACTGTGACCCCCGGGCGCATGCCCACGGCACGCACCGCAGCCATCACGCCGGGCATGAACGACACGCGATCATAGGAATCATCACGAATGGTGAGCGTCTCCCCCGCCACACCCAGCAGAACCTCCTGATGGGCAACCAAACCCTGCAGCCGCACCGAATGCACCGGAATTCCCGCCACGCGCGCACCACGGGCCCCGGGGAGTGCCTCGGCTGTGGCATCAGGCATGGGCGCACACTTGGCCTGCTCACGGGCCCTTGCCATGCCCTCGGCGGTGCTCCGGGCTGTGCCCGAGGGGGCATCGAGCTTGCGGGGGTGATGAAGTTCGATGATCTCAGCGGAATCGAAGAAGGGCGCGGCCTTTGCCGCAAAGGCCATCATGAGCACAGCGCCGATGGAGAAATTGGAGGCAACCACCACGCCACTGCTGGGGCGCTCACCAAGCCAATTGCGCACCTGGTCGAGGCGCTCATCGGTGAAGCCGGTGGTGCCCACCACGGCATTGATCCCGTGGTCAATGCTCCATTTGAGGTTGTCCATCACCACATCGGGTTGGGTGAAATCAACCATCACATCGGCCTGCTCAGCAGACACCAGATCGCTGTCCTCAGAGATCTGGGCCACCAATTCCATGTCGGGCTGCTGCTTCACGGTGTCCACCACCGTGGAACCCATCCGACCACGTGCCCCGAAGACTGCGACCTTCATACTCTTCCCCCATCATGCTGCTGTCCGGTGGTGCAATGTTGCGCCATGCCATGTGCACCGCGGATCAGCCTACCCGGGCCAGCTGGGCTGCAGCTGGGCACCGGATGCTCGGAACACGAAAGTGCCCATGCCCGGACCTTGCGGTCCGAAACATGGGCACTTGTCAGTATTCAGCTACTGATGAGCAGCACCAGCGCTCATCAGTAGACGACTACTCCGAATCGTCAGCGTCGGCGTCGGCCTGGTCCTCGAGCACCGGGACCAGCGACAGCTTGCCGCGATCGTCGATGTCGCTGATCTCCACCTGAAGCTTCTGGCCCACTGAGAGCACGCCTTCCACGCTCTCAACACGCTTGCCGTCGTTGAGGGCGCGCAGCTTGCTGATGTGCAGCAGCCCGTCCTTGCCCGGCAGCAGTGAGATGAAGGCGCCGAAGCTGGTGAGCTTCACCACCGTGCCCAGATAACGCTCGCCACGCTCAGGCATCGTCGGATTGGCGATGGCATTGATCATGGTGCGGGCGGCCTCAGCGGCGTCACCGTTGTCGGCACCCACGTAGATGGTGCCATCCTCCTCGATGGAGATATTGGCGCCGGTGTCGTCCTGGATCTGGTTGATCACCTTGCCCTTGGGCCCGATCACCTCACCGATCTTGTCGGTGGGAATGTGCACCGTGATGATGCGCGGTGCATAGGGGCTCATCTCGTCGGGCTGGTCTATGGCGTCATTGATCACACCGAGGATGGTGTGACGGGCATCGCGGGCCTGCAGCAATGCGGCACCCAGAACATCGGCAGGAATGCCATTGAGCTTGGTGTCGAGCTGCAGGGCAGTCACGAACTCGCTGGTGCCGGCAACCTTGAAGTCCATGTCGCCGAGAGCATCCTCAGCGCCCAGGATGTCGGTCAGTGCGAGATAGCTCGTCTTGCCCGAATCATCGGTCTCACTCATCAGGCCCATGGCAATGCCGGCAACAGGAGCCTTCAGGGGCACACCTGCATTGAGCAGCGACAGGGTCGATGCGCAGACCGAACCCATCGAGGTGGATCCATTGGAACCAATGGCCTCGCTGACCTGCCGAATCGCGTAGGGGAACTCCTCACGCGTGGGCAGCACCGGCACCAGGGCGCGGGAGGCGAGGGCACCATGGCCCACTTCACGACGCTTGGGTGAACCGACGCGGCCGGTCTCGCCGGTGGAATAGGGCGGCATCTCGTACTGGTGCATGTAGCGCTTGGTGTGCACCGAGCTCAAGGTGTCGAGCTTCTGCTCCATGTCGAGCATGTTCAGGGTGGTGATACCCAGCACCTGGGTCTCACCGCGCTGGAACAGACCCGAACCGTGCACGCGCGGGATGACTCCCACTTCGCTGGACAGTGTGCGGATGTCCTTGGGACCACGGCCATCGATACGCACCGAATGACTGAGCACACGGCCACGCACGATCTTCTTCTGCAGTGCCTTGAATGCACCCTTGATCTCGCCCTCACGGCCTGCGAAGGCCTCGTCGGCGAGCATCTGATCGACGATCTCATGCTTGAGATCGCTTTCAGCGTCCTGACGATCGAGCTTGGCTGCGATCTGCTCGATCTTGTCGAGCTTCTCGGCGCCCAGTTCGGACACGCGGGCGAAGACATCGTCCTCGTATTCCTTGAACACCGGGAAATCGAAAGTCGGCTTGTTCACCTGGCCGGCGAGTTCTGCCTGGGCATCGCACAGCACCTTGATGAAGGGCTTGGCGGCGTCCAAACCACCGGCCACGACCTCTTCGGTGGGGGCTGTACGGCCGCCCTTGACGAGCTCCCATGTGGCCTCGGTGCCGCCGGCCTCAACCATCATGATGGCGATGTCACCGTCGGGAAGCACCCGGCCGGCAACGACCATCGAGAAGGTGGCGTCAGCTTCCTGCTCAACGGTGGGGAAGCACACCCACTGATCACCGATCAGGCTCACGCGCACGGCGCCGATCGGGCCGCTGAAGGGCAGACCGGAGATCTGGGTGGACATCGAGGCGGCGTTGATGGCCACCACGTCGTACTCAACCGCAGGGTTGAGCGCGAGCACGGTCACCACGACCTGCACCTCATTGCGCAGGCCCTTCTTGAAGGCAGGACGCAGCGGGCGGTCGATGAGCCGACAGGTGAGGATCGCATTCTCGGAGGGACGACCCTCACGACGGAAGAAGGAGCCCGGGATACGCCCCAGGGCATACATCTTCTCTTCGATGTCAACGGTCAGCGGGAAAAAATCAATGGACTCACGCGGTGTCTTCTGCGCGGTGGTGGTGGACAGCAACATGGTGTCGCCATCCAGGTAGACGGCGGTGGAGCCGTCAGCCTGCTGAGCCAGCAGGCCGGTTTCGAAACGAACGATGTGCTTTCCGAAACTGCCGTTGTCAATTACGGCCTCGGAAAACTTGAGGTTGGGTCCCTCCACGGGGATTCCTTTCATTGGGGAATTGCCGCTGACATGGAAGCCTCACCGTGCCGGTCTTCGATCGAGGACAGCGGGGCAGGCCCGCAATCCACCACCGAGGACCGAGGCCTTGGTTGGCGACCATGACGGCAGCGTCTTGGACGGTGTGCCACTGGCACAACCTTGTCAAGAGTACCCGAAGAGCCGCCCACTGGCCGCTTTATCGACGGCGCCCCTGCCGACAACACAAAAGGCCGCCCCGAAGGACGGCCTTTTGTGCAATGTTCTGCGTGTCTGCAGTCTTGTGCGTCAGCGACGAAGACCCAGTCGCTTGACGAGATCACGGTAGTGCTCGACATTCTCCTTGGCCACGTAGTTCAGCAGCCGGCGGCGCTGACCAACCATGAGCATCAGGCCACGGCGGGAATGATGATCTCCCTTGTGGGCCTTGAGGTGCTCAGTGAGGTGGGAAATGCGCTTGGTGAGCAATGCGATCTGCACGTCGGGAGAGCCAGTATCACCCGGATGCGTGGCATATTCTTCGACGATCTTCTTCTTCTCTGCGGCGTCCATTCCTGGTCGCTCCCTTCAGTTCCCGCTGCGCGGCGCTGCCCCGCTCTGATTGCAGACAGCTCTTGGGTTCCGCGGCCGATCGACGGCAACCCGGCGACTATATCAGCACTGGGGCTCGGGCCCGGAATCCACGTTGCTGCCGGCCAGGATCTGGGTGGTGCGTGTCACATCATCATGCATCTGGGCGATGAGTTCACCGACGTCGTGGAAGCGCAGCATGCCGCGCAGATGCTCCACGAAATCCACCGCAATGTGTCGGCCGTAGAGATCAAGATCGTGACGACCGATCACATAGCTTTCGACGCGCCGCTCGACGCCGTCGAAGGTGGGATTGGTGCCCACCGAGATCGCAGCCTCCATGGGCTGGGCTGCCCCGCCAGCATCATGAGCTCCGGCGCCATGACAGCCGGCATCCAACACCCGCACCCACCCGGCATAGACACCATCACCCGGCGTCGCCAGATCGGCTGGAATCGACAGATTGGCGGTGGGGAAACCCAGGGTGTGACCGCGCTGGTCACCGACCATCACAATGCCGCTCAGACGAAAGGCCCTGCCCAGATGGTGCGCGGCGGTGGCCACATCACCAGCAGCCAGGGTGCGGCGGATGAAACTCGATGAGGTCTTGCGACCTCCCACGGCCACCAGATCCAATGCATGAACCTCGAAATCATCGCCGGCCAATTCACGCAGGGTCTCCCCCGTGCCCCTGGCACCCTTGCCGAAGGTGAAGTTCGAACCAACGATCACCGCCGCCGGATTGAGCGGCCGCACCATCGTGTCGACGAAATGCTCCGGTGACCAGCTGGCCACCTCGCGATTGAACTGGATCACCCGCACCTCGTCTGCTCCGTAGTGCTTGAGCAGGGCCAGACGGTCATCCAGCGTGGTGAGTAGCCGGGGTGCCCGATCAGCCGCGAAAACCGTCATGGGGTGCGGCCACAGGGTCAGGGCAATCACCGGCAGGGCCTGCCCGCCGGATGCAAGCTCCCGCGCCCGGCTCTGCGCCATGGCCAGGAGTTGACGATGCCCGGTGTGGACCCCATCGAAATTGCCGATGACGACGACGCTGGGTGGCATCCGGGTCCCTTTCGGTTGATACGTCAATCCCCGGGGGATCGACAGCTGGCTATGACGGGCAGCGCGGCAAGTCTAGACGCAGATGGGGTGGGGACGGATAGACATCCGTCCCCACCCCGAGGTCACGCTGCGACTCCCCAGGAGTTACATCTCCTCGATGACATCATCATCGACCCAGTCGAAGGTCTTGGTGACGGCCTTCTTCCAGTTGCGGAACAGACGCTCGCGGTCGCCATTTTCTGCCTTCGGCTCCCAGCGCTTGTCCTCGGCCCAGTTGTTGATGACGTCCTGCTCGCCCTGCCAGAAGCCAACCGCAATACCGGCCGCATAGGCAGCACCAAGAGCAGTGGTTTCGGCAACGACCGGGCGGATGACGGGCACGCCGAGCTGATCTGCCTGGAACTCCATCAACAGCTCGTTGGCAGTCATGCCACCGTCAACCTTCAGCTCCTGCAGAGGCACACCGGAGTCGGCGTTCATGGCTTCCAGCACCTCGCGGGTCTGGTAGGCCGTGGCCTCGAGAACGGCGCGGGCAATATGTCCACGGTTCACGAAGCGCGTAAGACCGACCAATGCGCCACGTGCGTCGGGACGCCAGTACGGCGCGAACAGACCCGAGAAAGCGGGCACGAAGTAGGCGCCACCGTTGTCGGCAACGGTGCGTGCGAGCGGCTCGATCTCGGGAGCGGTGTTCACCACCATGAGGTTGTCACGCAGCCACTGGACCAGGGAGCCGGCCACGGCAATCGATCCCTCGAGCGCATAGACGGGAGCCTGGTCACCGATCTTGTAGGCAACGGTGGTCAGCAGGCCGTTCTGCGAGAAAACGGGCTCCTGTCCGGTGTTCATGAGCATGAAGCAGCCGGTGCCATAGGTGTTCTTGGCCATGCCCTTCTCGAAGCAGGCCTGGCCGAAGGTTGCTGCCTGCTGGTCGCCCAGGATGCCCGAGATCGGGGTATCGATGAGCAGACCGTTCTTACGGCCGTAGCCGTAGATCTCACTCGACGACTTGATCTCGGGAAGCATCGACATCGGAATGCCCATGGCCTCGCACATGCCCTCATCCCACTGCAGGGTGCGCACATTCATCAGCATGGTGCGGGAGGCGTTGGTCACATCGGTGACATGGACACCATTGCCCAGGAGACCACCGGTGAGGTTCCAGAGCACCCAGCTGTCCATGTTGCCGAAGGCGAGCTTGCCTGCCTCGGCCTTCTCGCGGGCGCCGGGAACATTGTCAAGGATCCACTTGATCTTGGGGCCCGAGAAATAGGTGGCCAAGGGCAGACCCACGATGTCGCGGAAGCGGTCAGCACCCTGATCGCCGGCCAACTCGGTACAGATCTTCTGGGTGCGGGTGTCCTGCCAAACGATGGCGTTGTAGATAGGCTCGCCGGTCTCGCGGTCCCACACGACGGTGGTCTCACGCTGATTGGTGATGCCCACCGCAGCGATCTGGTGACGGTTCATCTCGGCGGCAGTCAGTGTCTGACCGATGACGGCCCGCACTGATTCCCAGATCTCGATGGGGTTGTGCTCAACCCAGCCGGCCTTCGGGAAAATCTGTTCGAACTCCTGCTGTCCCACCGAGACGATACTTCCGGCGTGATCAAAGATGATCGCACGCGCAGAGGTGGTTCCTTCGTCAATGGCGAGGATGTACTTCTCTTCAGTCATGATATGGACCTCAATTGACTTTCTGGGATATGGGATGGATTGAGCGATTGGTGTCTTCGGACGCTACTTCGTGTCCTTCGACGCCACATGATGTCTTTGCACACTATGTGGCGACAGTGGCCCTCCTGACAGGAGGGCCACTGTTTGGTTCACCAGAAGATCTGGTAGGTGAGGCCTGCTGCCACGCCGCCGGCGATGGGAGCAATGATCGGCACCCAGGCGTAGGCCCAGTCAGAGCCACCCTTGCCCTTGATGGGCACCAGAGCATGGGCAAGACGAGGACCCAGGTCACGAGCCGGGTTCAGCGCATACCCGGTGGGACCACCGAGTGAATTACCGATACCGACGATGACGAGCATGACGCCCAACGGGCCGATCACAGAACCGGCGATGTTTTGAACGCCAGCTTCATTGACGGTGATGGAAGCGATATTCGTGTAGCCGGAGAGAATGACCCAGATGACCAGCACCCAGGTGGCAACGAACTCTGTCAGGCAGTTCCAACCGTAGGAACGAATGGCGGGGCCGGTGGCAAAGGTGCCGAGCTTGTCGGCCGGATCGCCCGGCTCGTCGTAGTGGCGCTTGTAGGCAAGCCAGGCAAGCACTGCACCCACGAAGCCACCAATCATCTGCGCTGCAATGTAAAGCGAGATGTTTGTGCCGGTGGCAGGAATGCCGGCTGCCAGATCCTTGTCTGCAGCCCACAGGCCGAGCGTCACGGCCGGGTTCAGGTGGCCGCCGGTGCGATAGGCGCCGTAGACACCCACCATGACCGCGATGCCCCATCCCCAGTTGATGAACTGTGGACCGCCAGCGTGACCTTTCGTTTTGCCCAACAGGGCATTGGCTACGACACCGCAGCCGAGCAGGGTGAGCAACATCGTGCCCAAGAACTCCGAACCGAAGATCTGGGTGGATGTCACCGTTTGCAATAGAAGCATGAGAGCTCCCTCCAACACATCGTCGTGGACCCGGTCCCTGTTGGAACCAGTGAGGGCTTTGATGGTTTTCAGCGACACTGAAGAAAACCGTCATCCATCAGCTTCGTGCACGAAGCGACTTCTTCGCCATTCCTTGACGCATTCGTCCATTTTCATATGACGAATGTGAAAAGGAGTGCGTATATGACCAAGTCAGCACACGTTGCAGACCCTCAAGAGGATCGTGCATAACGCCCTCGACAGGGTGCACCCGGGGGCGCTCTAAAGCGCTGCTTTCCCCTGTCGGACGCTCAAATAGCTGCTGTCGGCCGCTCAGATCAATACGGCTGCGGGTCTTATCCAATCGGCGCGATCATCGGTGCGATACAGGGCAATGAGATCCCCCGCCGGATCAATGAGTCCCACTACTTCTTCGGGGCCGATATTCACGGATTCACAGTGAATGGGACGCCCGACAGCCACATCATCACGTTGCCAGGCATCAATGTCCACAGTGGTGAAACTCAACCGGGCAGCATCCGCCATGGGCATGAGCTCCGGCGCCGGATCGGTGCTGTCCCGCTCGGGCAGAACCACCGCGTCATCGATGGAATAGCGCCCGATGCGGATACGCCGCAGGGCAGTCAGATGACCGCCGACACCCAGGCCTGCACCGAGATCACGCGCCAGCGCCCTGACATAGGTGCCCGAGGTGCATTCCACGGTGACGTCAAGATCAATGAAGCTGCCAACACGGCGTGTGTCCAGCACGGTGAAATCGCTGACCGTCACCGGCCGCGCAGCCAGCTGGACGCTCTCACCCTTGCGCACGCGCGCATAGGCCCGCTGTCCATTGACCTTGATGGCCGAAACTGAGCTGGGAACCTGCTCGATGTCACCGCTCAGCGCCGTGATTCCCGCCGCTATCGCCGCCAGATCAATGCCGGAGGCATCATGCGTGCCGATGACCTCTCCCTCGGCATCATCGGTGGTGGTGGCCTGTCCGAGTCGAATGGTGGCCAGATATCGCTTGTCGTGCAGGGCCAAATGGCCCAGTAGGCGTGTTGCCCGATTCACACCGATCAGCAGCACACCGGTTGCCATGGGATCCAGAGTGCCAGCATGTCCGACCTTGCGCGTGCCGAACAGATGACGACACCGGCCGACCACCTGCTGTGAGGTGCGGCCGGCCGGCTTGTCAACGATCACCAGTCCGGAGGCTGTGCTCTGTGGACGCGTCGTCACTCCTGCTCGTCGTCCTGTCGATAGGGATCAGGATCACTGGCATAGTCGCTGCCCTTCTGGGCAGCCCGCTCCTGATCGTCACGGCGGGCCCGGGCGATGAGTTCCTCCATGTCCTGAGCCGTCTGCGAGGTGGCATCAGGCACGAAGGTCAACGTCGGGGTGTACCGCAGCCCCAGTCGTTTGCCGACCGTTGACCGCAGCAGACCCTTTGCCGACTCCAATGCAGCAGCCGTGGCGGCGAGGTCATCCTCGCGCCCCATCACCGTGTAGAAGACGGTGGCCTCACGGGAATCACCGGTCAGGCGCACCTCGGTGACAGTGACGAAACCGAGGCGCGGATCCTTGATCCGCGATTGCAGCATCTGGGCCACAATGACGCGGATCTGATCCTGCAGCCTTGCGATGCGTGGACTTGGCACCTACTTCTCCCTGGCCTTCTCAACCATCTCGTAGGTCTCGATCTGATCGCCGACCTTGATGTCGGAATAGTGCGACAGGGTGAGACCACATTCGAAGCCCTCACGGACCTCGGTGACATCATCCTTCTCGCGCCGCAACGAATCGATCGAGGTCTCGGTCACCACGACACCATCACGAATGAGGCGTGCCTTGGCATGTCGACGAATGAGACCGTCGAGCACCATGCAACCGGCGATGTTGCCCACCTTGGAGCTGCGGAAGATGTCGCGGATCTCCGCGGTACCCAGCGTCTTCTCCTCGTAGATCGGCTTGAGCATGCCCTTCAGGGCAGCTTCGATCTCGTCGGTCGCCTGGTAGATCACCGTGTAATAGCGGATGTCGACATTGTCCTGATCTGCCATGCGGGCGGCCTGCACGGTCGGACGCACATTGAAGCCCAGGATCACCGCATGCGGTTCACTGGCTGCAGCCAAGGTGACATTCGTCTCGGTGATGGCACCGACGCCGCGATCAATGACGCGCAGGTCGACTTCATCACCAACATCGATCTTCGACAGGGCATCTTCAAGAGCCTCGACGGAACCGGCCGAATCACCCTTGAGGATGAGCGTGAGCTCGCTGGTCTCGCCCTTCTCGAGCTGTTCGAACAGCTCATCGAGGGTGCGGCGACGCGTGGAAGCTGCCTGCTGGGCAGCCCTCATACGAGCCTCGCGCTTCTCAGCGATCTGACGCGCCATACGGTCGTCCTCGACAACCAGGAAGTTGTCACCGGCACCCGGAACGCTGGTCAGGCCAAGAACCTGGACCGGCATCGACGGCGGTGCCTCGTCAACCGTCTGGCCACGATCATTGATGAGCGCACGCACACGGCCATAGGCCGAGCCCGCCACGATGGAGTCGCCCTTGTGCAGGGTGCCCCGCTGGACCAGAGCGGTTGCCACAGGTCCACGCCCCTTGTCGAGGTGGGCCTCAATGGCCACACCCTGAGCAGGCATGTCGGGATTGGCGCGCAGGTCCAGAGCCGCATCGGCAGTCAGGATGACCGCTTCCATCAGCTTGTCGAGACCAACACCGGTAACCGATGACACGTCGACGAACATGGTGTCGCCGCCATATTCCTCGGGTACCAATTCGAACTCGGTGAGCTGACCGCGCACCTTGGTGGGATCAGCGCCTTCCTTGTCGATCTTCGTCACGGCCACCACGATCGGCACATCAGCCGCCTTGGCGTGATTCAGCGCCTCAATGGTCTGGGGCATCACACCGTCATCAGCGGCAACCACCAACACCGCAATGTCAGTGGACTTGGCACCACGGGCACGCATGGCGGTGAACGCCTCGTGACCGGGGGTGTCGATGAGGGTGATGGCACGCTCATTGCCGTCCACCGTCGCCTCGACCTGATAGGCGCCGATCGACTGGGTGATGCCACCGGCCTCGCCCTCCACCACATGGGTGTGACGCAGCGCATCCAGCAGCTTTGTCTTGCCATGATCGACGTGGCCCATCACGGTGACCACCGGCGGGCGCGGAGCGAGATCTTCATCGTCGCCCTCGTTCTCACCGAAATCAAGATCGAAGCTCTCCAGGAGCTCGCGATCCTCGTCCTCGGGCGAGACGACATCGATCTTGTAGTTGAGCTCGTCACCCAGCACCTGCAAGGTCTCATCAGGAACCGACTGGGTGGCAGTGATCATCTCGCCCAGATTGAACAGCACCTGCACCAGAGCTGCTGCGTCCACGCCGATCTTCTCGGCGAGATCAGTCAACGACGAACCGCGACGCAGACGAATACTCTCGCCATTGCCCTTGCGGATGCGCACGCCACCGATCGACGGTGCCTGCATCTCTTCAAATTCTTGCCTGCGCTGCTTCTTGGACTTGCGTCCACGACGGCCACCGCCGCCGCGTCCGAAAGCACCCTGGGTGCCGGAACCGCCACGACCACCACGGCCACCTCGACCGCCGCCCATGGGCGGGCGGCTGGAGCCGCCACCGAAGCCACCGCCGCCACGACCTGGCCCACCCTGACCACGGCCACGACCGCC
>CAXYYR010000058.1:0-11944 GCA_964293265.1 uncultured Propionibacterium sp. | reverse complement strand
ACGAAGCCACAGCGTCCATCGCTGGCGGGGCCACGAATCACACCATCATCACCGGCCATTGCTTCGGTGAAATCCAGATAGAAGCTGTCGCGCAGGAATGTGAAATCCACGCCTGCCCCACGGATGTGCGCCTCGGTTGCGCCATGGGTCCTGGCCAAGGTGAAGGTGGCATCCGCAGCCGCCCCGAGGAATGAGGTGTAGACGATGTGACCCACCCCGGCCTCGGCAGCTGCGTCGATGAAGGCCCGGTGTTGCACAAGCCGGTCGGCGCTCTCGGCAGCAGAGACCATGAACAACAGATCAACACCATTGAGGGCAGCCACGCACGCATCGTGGTCGCCGTATTCACATCTGCAGACCTGCGTCACCGAGGCATTGCGTTGCAGCCGGGGGCTGTCGGGATTGCGCACCAACACCCGGTGTTCGACGCCACTGCCATGCAGCAGAGCCGACACCGCAGCCCCGATGTGTCCGGTGGCACCCGTGACGGCAATCTCGGTCATGGAATCTCCCTTGTGGCCAGCGGTTCCGACCGACCGATCGCTGATTTTTGGGCTCAAACCCGGCCAATCAACGCCAATTCTGCAGTCCAGGGCCCGGAATTGATCCACGTCATGGTCCGGATCCTTGCGTGGGCCTAATTTCAATGGTGTCGGGCCGAGGGGCCCAGCAGAAAAGTCTTCGAAAGGACCGATCATGGCAAACACTACTTCCACTCTTACTCACACCGTCCTGCGTGCCGAGGGCTTCTCCTGCCCCTCCTGCGTCTCGAAGATCGAGAAGACCCTGAGCCACCTGAAGGGCGTCTCGGCAGCCAAGGTCCATTTCGCTTCTGCACGTATCGAAGTTGACCACGATGCCTCGGTGGTGAGCGTTGACGATCTGATCGCCGCCGTTGACAAGGCCGGCTACAAGGCCAGCCCGGCCGCCTTCTGATCCGGCAACCGGACGAGCGGTGGCCGTCACCCCGACTTCCGCTCGTCCGGCACAGATCAACCCGCCAGTCATTCAGCAAATAGTCATTCACCACCAATCCAAGGAAATCCAATGAACGCAATAACCAAGCTCTGGCACAAGCGCTGGACGGTGCCGGCAGTCTCAGGCGGCCTCATCGTCGTTGCCCTGGGCCTTCAAAATCTTTTCGATCTGGAAACCATCGGATCAATCTTCATGGTTGCGGCAGCCGTTGTGGCTGGCACACCGATCGTGATCAAGGCAGTCCGAGCCCTCTTCAACCGAGTGATCGGCATTGATCTGCTGGTCTCGGTTGCTGCCATCGGCGCCCTGTTCCTCGGCGAGTTCTGGGAATCCGCCGCAGTCACCTTCCTGTTCGCAATCGGCCATGCACTCGAATCGGCCACTCTGAACCGCACGCGGTCTGCTCTGGCTGAGTTGGTGGCCGTTGCCCCCGACGTGGCCGTTGTGGAGCGCGACGGTGAACAGGTCGAGATCCCGGCCGCCTCGGTGGCGACCGACGAGATTGTGCTGGTCAAGAATGGCGCGAAGGTGCCCGTTGATGGTGTGGTGGTCTCCGGCCACGGCAGCATCGACGAGGCCTCGATCACCGGCGAGTCGATTCCCGCCGAGAAGTCCGAGGACTCCAAGGTCTTTGCCGGCACCGTGTCTGCCGGCGGTTTCCTCAAGGTGCGCGCCACCGGCGTTGGCGCCGACACCACCCTGGCTCGCATCATCCACCGTGTTGAGGAGGCCCAGGATGCCAAGGCCCGCACAGCACAGTTCATGGGCCGTTTCTCCAAGTGGTACACCCCGGCCATCATGGTCGGCGCAGTGCTCGTCTGGCTGTTCACCCGCGACGTCACCCTGGCACTCACCCTGCTGGTGATCGGATGCCCCGGTGCGCTGGTGATCTCCATCCCCGTCTCGGTGGTGGCAGGCATCGGCCGCGCAGCCCGCGATGGCATCCTCATCAAGGGCGGCGAGTTCCTGGAGACGAGCGCCAAGATCGACGCAGTGGCACTCGACAAGACCGGCACGCTCACCTCGGGCAAGCCTCGTCTGACCGATGTGGTGGTGCTTGATCCCACGTTCACACGCACAGATGTGATCCGCTGGGCGGCGCTTGCCGAGGCCGGTTCCGAGCATCCGCTTGCTCGTCCCATCCTGGACGCTGCAGCCGCAGAAAATGTGTCACCTGATGGCATCTCCGGCGACGTGGAGCCCGTTCCGGGCAAGGGCATCATGGCCGTCGCCGACGGTCACCGGGTGCTGGTTGGCAATGCCGCGCTGTTGGAGCAGATGAATGTGACCACCGCCAAGGCAGCCCCGGCCGCCGACGAGCTGGCCGCAGCAGGTAATACGCCGATGATCGTCGCCATTGACGACACCGTCGCCGGCGTGATCGCCATGGCTGACACGCTGCGTCCCGATGCTGCCCTGATGGTTGAGCAGCTGCACAAGGCAGGTGTGCGCAAGGTGGTCATGCTCACCGGCGACGCTCCCCGCGTGGCCGAGGCTGTGGCCGCACAGACCGGCATCGACGAAGTGCATGCGGGCCTGCTTCCCGAAGACAAGCTCACCGTGGTGCAGCAATTGCAGTCCGAGGGCCACACGGTGGCCATGGTTGGTGATGGTGTGAACGATGCACCGGCACTGGCCAGCGCCGACATCGGTGTGGCCATGGGAGCTGCCGGTTCGGCAGTGGCCGTTGAGACCGCAGACATCGCCCTGATGAGCGACGATCTGCAGAAGCTGCCCGAGGCAATCGGACTGGCCAAGCGCACTGTGTCGACAATGCATCAGAACATCGCCATTGCCATGGTCACCGTGGTGGCCCTGCTGGCCGGCGTGCTCTTCGGTGGCGTCACGATGGCCATCGGAATGCTGGTCCACGAGGTCTCGGTGCTGGTGGTCATCGTCAATGCGATGAAGCTGCTGCGCCGTCACCGCACCAAGGCAGTGGCCGCTCCGACCATCACTCCTGCCGGTGTCACCGATCACACTGACGCTGCTCCGCAGAACACGCCTGGCCAGGCAGCCCAGCAGAAGCACACCGCCAGCGCAGTTCACTGATTGCGTCACCCGATTCAGTGAACGCAAAGGTCACCCTCGGCCAATCATGGTTTGCACGCAGTCCGCATGGGCTGCGTGCAAACCATGTCACGGCATTTCCCGGGCGTGCTCCACTGCCGGCACGCATCAGCGGATGAACAGCTTTGTGAGGAGCCCGCACATTGCGCTCTCGGCTGGGGCACACAACCCTTGGGCCCAGCATCCGGCCCACGTAGTGTGGACCTGCAAATTCCCGGCGCCACCCGCCCCGCACCGGCACACAATGCCCCTTCAATCACCAGGCACCATCGCAGTCACCAGCAGATCGGCCAGCCGATCCAACAGCCGCCAAGGAGTGGAATTGAACAGCACACGACCCCATGTGGTCATCATCGGTTCGGGCTTCGGCGCCCTGTTTGCCACCAAGCGTCTGGCCAAGGCACCGGCCGACATCACCATTGTTGCCCGCACCACACACCATCTTTTCCAGCCACTGCTCTACCAGGTGGCCACCGGCATTCTCTCCCCAGGCGAGATCGCACCGCCCACCCGCGAGATCCTGAAAGACCAGGACAACGTCAGGGTGCTGCTCAGCGAGGTCACCGACATCAACATCGCCGAGCAGACGATCACAGCCGAGGCGCTGGAAACAACCACCGAACTGCACTACGACCATCTGGTGGTGGCTGCAGGGGCCGGCCAGAGCTATTTCGGCAATGAACAGTTCGCGGAATTCGCACCCGGCATGAAGACCATCGATGATGCCCTCGAGCTGCGGGCACGCATCTTCGGTTCGCTGGAAGTTGCCGAGCTCACGGACGATCCCGTCGAACGCCGCCGACTGCTCACTTTCGTGGTGGTGGGGGCAGGACCCACCGGCGTGGAGATGGCCGGTCAGATCCGCGAGCTCACCACCCGCACCGTCCGCAAGGAATACCGCAGCATTGATCCGGCCAGTGCGCGCGTGGTGCTTGTCGACGCCGCCGACCGGGTGTTGCCACCCTTCGGCAAGGTGCTCTCGGGCAAGGCCCGCCACCAGCTCGAATCCACCGGAGTGGACGTGAAACTCGGCGCCATGGTCACCGATGTGAATGAGCAGGGCATCACATTGAAGCATTCCGACGGCAGCACCGAGCGCGTGGAAGCGGGTTGCAAACTGTGGGCCGCCGGCGTGCAGGCCAGTCCTCTGGCCAAGCTCATCGCCGATCAGACCGACGCCGAGGTCGACCGCGCTGGGCGCCTGCTGGTCACTCCCGAATGCGCCGTGCCCGGGCACCCCGAGGTGTCGGTGGTGGGCGACATGATGGGGCTCGACAAATTGCCGGGCGTGGCCCAGGTGGCCATCCAGTCCGGCCGCTATGTGGCCGATCGCATCATCGCCCAGACCGAGGCCAAGCCTCTTCCGGGGCCCTTCCACTATCGCGACAAGGGTTCGATGGCTGTCATCAGCCGCTTCACCGCAGTGATGAAGGCGAAGGGCATTCGGCTGTCCGGGTTCCCGGCATGGCTGGCCTGGCTGTTTCTGCACCTGCTCTACATCGTGGGCTTCAAGGCGCGCATCACAACGCTGCTGCACTGGGTGATTGCCTTCATCTTCGACACCCGTTCGGAGCGCATCACCACCCGCCAGCAGCTGGTTGCCCGGCTGGCAATCCGCAAACTGGGCAAGACATTCCGCCCAACGGTCACCGGAGTGGTCCCCGAACACGACAAGGCCTGATCCGGACAGACAACCTGGATCCGAGCAGACAACTCCTACTCCAAACAGACAAAAGGGCTGGGCCCGGATGACGTCGATGCGTCAACCGGGCCCAGCCTTTGTCCACGCTGTGCGTGGCGATTGCGTGCTCTGCTCAGGCGGCAGCAGGCTCGAAGTCTCGCACCTGCTCAATGAGGGCATCAAGGCCCTGCCGATTCATGGCGCCGGCATTGCGATAGATCAGCTTGCCGTCCTTGAAAGCCATGAGCGTGGGAATTGCCTGGATCTCCAGCGAGGCAGCCAGCTCCTGCTGGGCCTCGGTGTCAACCTTGCCGAAGGTGATGTCGGTGTTTGCATCGCTCGCAGAATCGAAGACCGGTGAAAAACGCTGGCAGGGGCCACACCAGGCAGCCCAGAAATCGACAAGCACGATGCCCTTGCCCAAGGCAGTTTGTTCGAAGTTCGAATTGGTCAACTCAACGGTGGCCATGGTGTCCTTCCAGATTCGGGTGCCCTGCTTGCGTGCTGGTGGCCCTGCTGGGCCGCGGGGCGACACCATCACAACGCACCGGCGCCCGGCGCTATTCCTGCCTAGCTCTGCAGCCGCTCCACCCACAGCGAACCGGCATAACGCTCGGGCACGTGCAGGGTTCGTCCGGTCTGGCCTGTCACCAGATATTCCTCACCATCACGGGAAAGCGTCACTTCGGCGCCCGGATGCACACCATTGGCGTCCACCGCTTCAAGGAAATCGACATCACTTTGAGCATATTCATTGATGAGTACGAAGCGAGCGCGGGTGAGCCCTGCCTCATCGGCCTGCACCAGATCGAGACCCAGATCTTCCAAGGCCGAGGCCTCACGATCCTGCATGTCAGGAATCGGCGTGCCATAGGGCGTTGCGCCCGGCGTGCCGAGCATCTCGCACAGCCGATCAGCCACCTCTTCGCTCATCACATGTTCCCAGCGACAGGCCTCTTCATGGGCCGAGGCATAGTCCATGCCCAGAGCTGTGACGATGAAACATTCGGCAAGACGGTGGCGGCGCATCACGGCACGCCCCTCGTCGTAACCCGCCTCGGAAAGCTCGATCGTGCGGCCGTCATTGAGGCCGAGCAGTCCATCGCGTTCCATCCGCGCAACAGTCTGCGAGACGGTGGGACCGGCCTGGTGAAGGCGCTCCACGATGCGTGCCCGGCGCGGTTCCACGCCGGATTCAAGCAATTCATAGATCGTGCGCAGATACATCTGCGTCGTGTCGATGAGTTCACTCATAGCGCTCTCCATCCCCGTGACCCAAGCCCTTCGATGGCTGCGCCGTCGAATAAAAGACCCCACTACAAGCTTATGAGCCCTCTGGTGCGACCAATTATTCCCTCAATCGCGTCAGCCTGTCGCAATCCTCGCCCCGGCGAGCCCCTGCCGGCTCGCCACCGGTGTGGTGCTCGATGCATGCTCCGTGCCCATAGTGGAACAATTCAGGAGTGACTGAACTGCGTATCCCGTCAGACCTTTTGCCCCATGATGGACGTTTCGGCTCCGGCCCGGCCAAGGTGCGTGCCGAGGCCATGTCGGCCCTGGCCTCAAGCCCTCTCATGGGCACCTCGCACCGCAGGACACCGGTGAAATCGCTGGTGGCGCACATTCAGGAACAGCTGGGCGCGCTCTATTCGCTGCCCAGTGACTACCAGGTGGTGCTTGGCGACGGCGGCGCCACGCTGTTCTGGGATCTCGCCTGCGTCAGCCTGATCCGACGCCACAGCTCCCATGCTGTCTTCGGCGAGTTCAGCCGCAAATGCGCTGCGGCAGTGAACCACACCCCCTGGCTCGACAAACCCACCATCACCGAGGCACCACTCGGTTCGGGCGTGCTTCCGGCCCTCGATGAGGAAGCCGATCTGTATGCCTGGGCCCAGAATGAGACGTCCACCGGCGTGGCCATGCCCGTGGCGCGACCGGCAGGAATCGCTGCTGATGCGCTGGTGATGATCGATGCCACCAGCGCTGCCGGCGGTCTACCAGCAGATGTGAGCCAGACCGATGCTTTCTATTTCTCACCACAGAAGAACTTCAGCTCCGACGGCGGGCTGTGGTTTGCGCTGTGCTCACCGGCAACCATCGAGCGTGCTGCTGAACTCACGGCCGCACCGGATGGACGATGGGTGCCCGACAGCCTCAATCTGAGTCTGGCCGCCAGCAATTCGGCCAAGAACCAAACTCTCAATACGCCGGCCCTCGCCACTCTGGTGCTGATGGGCAATCAGCTCGACTGGATGATCGACAACGGCGGCATGGATTTCGTTGCCTCCCGCACGGCCGACTCGGCACGCCGGCTGTATGACTGGGCCGAGGCGTGCCCTGTCGCGCATCCCTATGTTGCCGATCCGGAACTTCGCTCCAATGTGGTGGGCACTGTGTCGCTCGATCCGCAGGTGGATGCGCCCGAGCTGTGCCGGGTGTTGCGCGCCAATGGCATTGTGGACGTGGAGCCCTATCGCAAGGTGGGCACCGACCAGATCAGGGTGGGCATGTTCACCTCGGTTGACCCCGACGATGTCTCGGCGCTGGTGGCCTGCATCGATTGGGTGTTGGAGCGCCAGCTCTAGTCGGAGTAGTCGGCCTTTTCAGGCGCATTGTCGTGGCGTGACCGCCGATAGACGAACACCGCTGCGAGCGCCGCCAACACGAGGGTGGCAGCCAGGGCGATCAGGGTCTTGGTGCGGCTGGGGGCTGTTGTGGTGCCGACAACACCACTCGAGGAATCAGCGAGTGCCGGCACGGCGCCCAATGCGACCATCGCTGCCACGCACAACACAGTCGCAATCGCCCGAGCAAGCATCATCGGGCCCCCATGATGGACTCCGCTGCTGACGCTGGCGCCAACACCGCATTCGCCATATGCCGCAATCACATGCCTGCTCCGGTCGGTCGTCGATTCCACACCACGACTCTAGGCCACCGGTCAGCGTTGGACAGCATCAATTGCCACCGCGCTGACACCCGACAAAACGCTGTGAACTAGCGTTGGGTCATGGGACACATGCGGTTGTTCGCCCTCAATGTCGATGAGGCGCGCGAGATGTTCGGGGCGTCGCCCGAGCTTGCAGACGAGCTGCGCACGCTCGCAGCTCCCCTCCTGACCCAGTCCGGGCTGCAGCCAGAATCCACCCACCACCGAGGCCGCCACACATCGGGTCCCAGCGACGCAGCATCCACCAACCCACCCGTAACGGCTGATGATGTGGAGCAGCTCATCGCGGGCCATTTCGTGCCGCCGCAGAAACTCGATGTCGCCTGGCAGATCGTCACTGCGTGGTTCACCGGGCGCGCCTGGGACCATCTCGATCTGGCGGTGAACGCCGGCACCATCAACGGCTGGGATTTCGATCTGGCCCGTTTCGGCATGTCATCCACCTATGCCCTGGCACAACTCGGCGCGCGCGATGCCCAACTACCGTTGCGTCCGGTCCCCGGCTTGCGGGTCGGCTATCAACGGCACGACCATGCCGTGCACACCCAGCTCGAGCTGGCCACCTATCTTGCCGATCTGGACACCACCACCCAGCATCAGCTGCAGCCGGTGAATGAATTCCTGCGCAATCTTCCCGGGTGGGCAGCCGATGCCGAGGAAGCCGGACGGCTCGTCCCCGACATCGTCTGCCTGTGGTGGCTCAGCGACTGAGTCGCCCTCGCAGGATCAGAAGCCGCTGATCCAGTTGGTGATCACTCCCTGCGCGAAGTAGACAACGAACAGGGCACTCACCACCCACATCAGTGCATGGACGTGCTTGGCCTTGCCCTGGAAGATCTTCAGCAGCACGAAGACCACGAAGCCCGCCCCGATTCCCACGGTGATGGAATAGGCGAAGGGCATGAACACGATGGTGAAGAAGGCCGGGATGGCGTCAACCAGGTGATCCCATTTGATCTGCGAAACCTGCTGCATCATCAGGAAGCCGACCAGCACGAGCACCGGCGCCACGGCCTCGGCGGGCACCATATTGGTCAGGGGCGACAGGAACACAGCCAGCAGGAAGGCAGCGCCGGTGATCACCGAGGCGAAGCCTGTGCGCGCACCCTCTGCCACACCGGCAGTTGATTCGATGTAGGACGTGTTCGACGAGGTGGAGCCCAGGCCACCGGCAAGGGCAGCAATCGAGTCGACAAGCAGGATCTCGCGCAGGCGTGAGGGCTCGCCCTCCGCATTGAGCAGTCCACCTTCGGAGCCCACCGCCACGACCGTGCCGATGGTGTCGAAGAAGTCCGCCAGCAACAGTGAGAAGACCAGCATCACCGTGGTGAGGATGCTGGCTGCGGTGAACTGCCCCTCGGCATTGGCGAAGGCGCCGATGATGTCGACCCTTCCGAGCAGGCCCAGATCGGGAAGCTGGAAGGCCTCCAGTCCGGGCCAGCTGGGCACATTGAGCGCCCATCCGGCTGGGTTGGTGGTGCCGTCATCAAGTGTTGCCGGAACCTTCACGAGTGCCTGCAGGATCACTGCCAGCAGGGTTGCGGTGATGATGGCGATCAGCATGGAGCCGCGCTTCTTGCGCACATACAGGAACAGCAGCACCACCAGGCCGACCACGAAGATGAGCACCGGCCAGGTATTGAGTGAGCCGTTGAGCCCGAGCTGCACCGGCGTGCCCGATCCGGGCGTGATCACATGGGCGTCAACCAGACCCACGAAGGTGACGAACAGTCCGATGCCCACTGAGATGGCAACGCGCAATTCCTTGGGCACAGCCCTGAAGACGGCCTCCCGGAAACCTGTCAGCACGAGGGCAGTGATGATGATGCCCTCGACGGCGATCATTCCCATGGCCCGCGGCCAGGTGGTGGTCGGGGCAATCACATAGGCGATCATGGCGTTGAGTCCCAGACCGGCAGCCAAGCCGATGGGGAAACGTCCGACCACGCCCATGAGAATGGTCATCACTCCGGCGATGAGTGCCGTGGCGGCAGCGACCATGGCAATGGAGTGGCCCACTGCTGCCTGGTCGACCACCTGCTGGGCGGCATCAAGATATTTGGGGGCACCACTCACCAATTCACCATTGACATCGGTTGCCGTGCCGATGATCAGCGGATTGAGCGCCAGGATGTAGGCCATCGTGAAGAAGGTGACCAGGCCACCCCGCACTTCACGCGATGGCGATGAGCCCCGCGCTGTGATGGAAAACCATCGATTGAAGGACGACACCTTGGTGCTGTCATCCACGCTTGCCACAGACGTATCCCCTGGGGATTGCGAGACCATGTCGCGATCATATCGGCGATTCACGGGTGCTCTAGCATGTGCTCATGGCGTCATCATCACATGCATCAGCCGCTCGCGAGCTGCCGACCCCCGACGGGGCCGATCAGGAGCGCGACCGGTTCTTCGTGCAGGCGCCGATTCCCCCGGTTGCCGAAGATGGACGTGTGGCCCTGGCATTGGGCACTGCCGTCTTTGCAGTGCTGGCTGTGCTTGCCCGTGTGATGCATGAACGTCTTGACGCCGCAGGCGTGGGCTGGTGGTTCTGGGTGGCGGTCAGCGGCGTGGCAATCGGCCTCATCGGCTTTGTCTACGCGGTGATCCGTCAGAACAAGATCAAACGCAGTAGGGCTGCCCGGTCGAGCAGCACTGCCCAGTCGAATAGGGCGGCCTAATCAAACAGGGCTGCGTCGATGCCGATCGTGTCATAGACGGGCTCGGGCAGCTCGATACCACGTGCATCGGCCACCACATCGGAGTGTCCACCACAGCCGTGGTCAACACTCACCACCTGGCCGTCCCGCGGCGCGAAAGCATTGGTGCAGACGCCGAAGGCTCCACCCAATGAGCCCGACAGGCGCTGGAAATAGCCGCATGTGACACATGCTGCGGGGGCATGCTGGGTTGACGCATTGTCAGGACCGGCAGCGCCCTCGATCCATCGCTGGGCCGCATCGCTGCGGCCCTCATGCGAGAGCACCCGCTCGCGTCCCAAACCAAGATCACCAGCAATGGCCCGAGTCTCCGACCATTCAGCCGGGTCGTCATCGGGCGTCATCTCGCCACCGGTGAAGCCCGGCTCCAGACGCGGATCATTGTCGGCAGTGGGCAACAGCGACCCCCGCGACACATCGCCCCGAAGGATCCGCTCAGACCACGGCACCCAGCTCGGGGTCGGGAATGGACCCTCGCCAGGCAGCAGCACCACTTCATCAACGGTCGCGGTGCGGGCGCGTGGCGGACGGGTCAGCGTGACGGCCCACTTCCACCCGACATAGCCGGGATGGGGGCAGGCGAAGAAGTGCGTGAGCACCCGGTCGCTCTCCATCTGGAATCCCAGATGTTCCCCCACGCCGAAATCATGTGCCTGGTGCTCAGCAGCCAGCTGCGCCGCTTCGACGGCACCAACCAGCACTGCATCAGGCTTGGGGGCTGCTTTCACCGGGGCCATGACTCACTTCTCCAATTCATCGGCGACACCGCGCAGCATGGCGGCAATCTTTGATGCCTGTCCCGCACTGGGGTAACGCCCTCGACGGTAGCCGTTGGACAGTCCGTCGAGCATCTTGATCAGATCTTCCATCATCGCAGCCATATCGGCAGGCTTGCGACGGGTGGCCTTCGAGAGCGATGGCGGCGGATCGATGAGATCCACCGAGAGCGCCTGCTCACCGCGACGGCCTTCGACAACACCGAATTCGACGCGCTGCCCCCGCTTCACGGTCGTGACGCCAGCGGGCAACACATTGGCACGGAAGTAGACCTCCGTGTCGTCGTCATCCTTGGTGATGAATCCGAACCCCTTGTCGGGATCAAAGAAACGCACCTTGCCGCTTGGCATCTGCACCCTCACTTCTCGGGGATCCTGCGCTGGCGAGCCGCTCTTGCGGGCTGTCCATCCCAGTGATCCGTACAACCGGGAAAAGCTCCCCGGAACGTCTTTCAAGACTACCGGCGAGCTCAACATCAGACCATTCAATCGCCAGACCTTCGCTGCGATTGTGTCATGCCCACACATCCGGGGCCCGGCAGCTCAGCAACGTCGAGGCACCGCCGCTCGTAGACTGGAGCCATGAGCACAGGGACCCATGGGAGCGTCGCCACGCATTCTGACGCGCACACACCTGCGCAATTCGACAAATCCCCGCTCGTTCCACCCCCGGATGTGCCATTCGGCTTTGCCAGCCCCGTGGCCGAGCCCCTGGCCAACGAGCCCGCGCCACCGCATGTTTCGGTGCCCGATGCCATCCCGGCCCCCC
>CAXYYR010000057.1:0-12146 GCA_964293265.1 uncultured Propionibacterium sp. | reverse complement strand
CGCTGCTGGTTCTGCGTCCAAAGGCGCAGCAGCAAAATCAACGAGGCGCAACAGCACACTTGCCATCACCCTGGTGGTCCTGGTGGCCATCGTCGCAGTCTGGTGGCTGGTCAGCGATGTGGTGACCGATTGGCTGTGGTTCCGCCGACTGTACTTCCAACAGGTCTTCACCACGCGCATGATCACCGCTGTCGTGCTGTTCCTGTCGGCGGGTCTGCTGATGGCTGCGGTGTCGGCAATCACCATGGCCATTGCCTGGCGTCGTCGCCCTGATCGGCCGACCCCGCTCGAATCCGAGATGTTGGACCACTATCGCAATGCGCTGGAGCGCCGCACCAAATTGGTGATCGCGATTCCATCGATCCTCCTGGGCATTGCCTCGGGTGCGTTGGCAATTGCCCATGTGGATCAAGTGCTGTTGTTCATCAACCGCACCCCCTTCGGACAGCGTGATGCCTATTTCGACCACGATGTGTCGTTCTACACATTCACCCTGCCCTTCTTGCAGTTCGTCCTCGGCACCATCATGGGCACGCTCATTGTCGGCACCCTGGTTGCCGCTCTCGTGCACTTCATCACCGGGTCGTTGCAGGCCTCTCCCATCCGTTTCCGCGCACCCGCTGCTGGTTCTCCTGCCGGTGCGCCTCCCAGCGTCGAGATGCGCAATCCTTTCGGGACTGCCGCCCAGGTGCATCTGTCAATCATGTTGGGACTCATACTGGTGGTCTATGGCGTGCAACAGCTGTTGGCCCGCTATGACTTTGCCATCTCCGACAATGATGCACTGTTCACAGGAATCGGCTACACCGACGACCATGCCCGCATCACCGCGCGGCTGATCATCGCCATCATTGCCTTCCTGTGCGCCGCAATGTTCTTCGCCAATGCCCGGCTGCGGGCGTGGCGGGTACCCGGCACGGCAATTGTGCTCATGCTGGTCTCCAGCCTGCTGATCCAGGGCATCTATCCTGCTGTGATCCAGCGTTTCGATGTGCGTCCGAGCGAACCGGATCGCGAACGGACCTACATCCAGAACCAGATTGATGCCACACGCCAGGCCTATGACATCAACGATGTCTCGATCACCGACTATTCGGCCAAGACCGAGGTGAGTCAGGGACAGTTGAAACAGGATGCGGAGGCGCTGCCGGCCATCCGACTGATGGATCCGGCGATCATCGCCCCGACATTCGAGCAGCTGCAGCAGGTCCGTGGCTTCTACACCTTCCCGGAGGTGCTCGACATTGACCGTTACACGGTTGATGGCCAGACCACTGATTCCGTGGTGGCGGCTCGTGAAATCGACATCAACGGCCTGCCCGACCAGAGCTGGAACAATGTGCACACCGTGTACACCCACGGGTTCGGCATGGTGGCGTCCTATGGATCGCGTGCCCAGGCCAATGGTGAGCCCGAATGGTTGGAGTGGGACATTCCTCCCCAGGGCGAGCTCAATGAACAACAGCCTCGTATCTACTTCGGTGAGAAGCAATCGCACTATGTGGTTGCCGGCAATGTCGATGGTGCCGATCCGGTGGAGTTGGATACTCCCGGTGGAAACACCGAGGGTGGCGAACAACACACCACCTACACCGGCAATGGTGGCGTTCCGATCGGGAACCCGATCATCCGGGCAATGTATTCGACCCGTTTCACCGACATGAACCTGTTGCTCTCCGGGCGTGTCAATGAGAATTCCCAGATTCTCTATGACCGCACGCCGCAGGAGCGCATCAAGGCCGTGGCGCCCTGGCTCACGGTGGACCAGGACCCGTATCCCACTGTGGTGGATGGTCGCATCGTGTGGATCGCTGATGCCTACACAACGACTGCGAATTATCCGAACAGCCAGCACATCAACATGCAGGACACCATCTCTGATTCGGCAAGCAGCTGGCGTCAGGGCACTGACGCCAAGCAGGTGAATTATGTGCGCAACTCGGTGAAGGCCGTTGTCGATGCCTATGACGGCTCGGTGAAGCTCTACGCCTGGGACACTGACGATCCGATTCTGCAGACCTGGTCCAAGGCATTCCCCGGTGTGCTCACCGACAAGAGCGAGGCTTCGCCGGATCTCATTTCCCATATGCGCTATCCGCAGGATCTGTTCAAGGTGCAGCGCCAGATCCTCGGTCGCTATCACATGACTGATCCCGGGAACTGGTACAACCAGTCGGATCTCTGGGTGGTGCCGGCCGATCCCCGCGACAAGAGTGGCAAGGCCGAACCGCCGTACTATCTGTCGATCAAGTGGCCCGGTGATGCCTCACCGGTCTTCAGCCAGACGGCCGTGTATGTGCCCAACAAGCGCGAAAACATGGGCGCCTACATGTCGGTGGTGGCAGATGCGAGCAGGGACGACTACGGCCAGATCAGGGTGTTGAGACTCTCGGACACCCAACAGGTTCCGGGCCCCAACCAGACCTACAATGCGATCTCCTCGGACCAATCGGTGGCTGATCACCTGCTGCCGTTCGTGGGTCAGGGGGGTAGCGGCTCCGCCGACGCCCTCTATGGCAATCTGCTCACCCTGCCCCTGGGCGATGGTCTGATCTACATCGAGCCGATCTACACCCAACGCAAGGATTCCTCGGCCGGCAGCTATCCCGTGCTGCGTTTCGTCGTGGCGCGTTATGGCACCCATATCGGGATCGGGACGACATTGCAGGAGGCACTCGACAGTGTCTTCGGTGGCAATGCCGGTGCCAGCACCGGTGAGACCGCCACAGGTGGCGGGGACACGGCTGCCAATCCGGCCACCGGTGAAGAGGCGGTCAAGACTGCCTTGCAGGCTGCCAACGCTGCCTTTGCAGCTGCGGATGCAGCGCTGAAGGCTGGCGATCTGGCCACCTACCAGTCCCAGATGCAGGTGGCGCAGGACAAGGTGAACGAGGCCATGGCTGCCACTGGCAGTTGACCCGATGCCCCGGGACCTTGGGGTTCCGGGGCGTGGCCATGGGTGGGCGCCGTTACAGCAGGGGAGTGAAGGCCTCCACCTCGAAGCCCGCTGCGGTGAGCGGTTCCACCAGAGTGCTCGCATCGCCGCAGATCACCAGCCGTAGTTCCTGGTTGCGTACAGCCTGCGAGATGAGCGCATCGAAGGCGGTATTGGCCGAATCGACTGTTGTGTCGGCGATTTCCCGGTTGACGGTGTTGACCCAATCGGGATCAAAATGTCGTGCTGCCAGGGCCCCGGCCTGACCCACGATGGCACCGGCGGTGTCATAGCGCAGTGGGGCTATCGCGACAAGGGACTCAACCGCTGCTGCAATCTCAGGTGCAGTGAGGGGATTGTTGTACAGGTCGAGCTGTGTGAGGGCTTCGACCAGTGCCGGTGCCACAACCTCATTGCGGATACTTGCGGACGCGCCGAAGGCGCTGGAGAACCGACTGGCCTGCAACCCGGCTGAAATGCCATAGGTGTAGCCGAGTCGTTCACGCAGATTCAGATTCAGTCGGCTGCCGAAGGCACCACCGATGGCCTCGGTGGCCACCTGCAGTGCTCCCCATTCCGCAACATCATGGGCAGGTCCGGCTAGCCCGAAGCTGACATCTGCCGCGACGGCCCCGGGACGGTCGATGAGCCGGATCGGCTGGCGTCCGGTGAGCGCGACCGGAGCCACCGGGGTGCTGACGAGGTGGCTCGGCACCCAATTGGAAAAGCTATCGATGGCCTTGTCAACGAGTCCTTCAGGCAAATCCCCGGCAATGATGAGGGTGGTTCCCTCGGGGCGCCACCAGCGGTCATGGAAGTCCTTCACCTTGCCGGCGTCGAGACCATGCACGCTTTGGGTCGTGCCAATCGTTGCCAGGGCATGACGCGAGCCCGGGGTCCAGAGCGACTGACGCATTCCCAGCGAGGCCATCGATGGCGAACTCACCTGGGTCTGTTCGATCTCGGTCAACGCCAGAGTGCGGTGACGTTCGATGTCGCGGGGATCGTATGCAGGCGTCCGCACGACCTCGCTGAGCAGGTCCCCCGCTGCTTGTGCATGGGGGGCTGCCACATCGATGCCGCAGCGGGTGGCCCAACGTGTGGCACCACCGTCGTACTCGGCACCGATTGCTTCGATGGCTTCGGCAAGCCTGTTGTCCGGATGTTCCAGGGTGCCTTCGTCGGAGCAACGCACCGCGAGTGTGGCAACGCCTTCCTGGCCGACAGGTTCATCACTGAGGGCGACATCGAAGACCAACTCCATGCTCAGCACATATAGGCCGGGCAGGTTGTAGACCCACAGGGTCATGCCATTGGGCAGGGTGCGGATCTCGGGTGTGGGAAAGAGCCAGTCACGTGAGCTGCTGGGCGATGGGCGGGTGAGTGCGTGAAAGGTCATCGTGCCTCCTTGGCCTTGTAGACCAGCACGGAGCGTTGTTCAGGGGCGAGCCATCTGCGGGCAATGCGGGTGACATCATCCACGGAGATTCGGTGGACCTTGTCGAGCAGGTGGTTGATCTCATCGGGATCGTCGAGCAGACAGGTCATCGAACTGATCTCATCTGCCCGCTCGTCAATACTTGCCAGTCGGCTCAGCCAGGAACGATCGAAGCCGGCATTGATGCGAGCCAGCTCGTCGGGCTCCGGCCCATGATCACACAGGCGCTGCACCTCGTTGACGAGTGCCTCGGTGAGCTCTTCGGTGCTGTGTCCCGGGGCAACCCGGGCAGAGAGGATCGACAGCGACACCCCTCGTGCCAGCCCGAAGTCGCCAGAGCCAACTGAATCGGCAATCTGGTGTCGCCGCACCAGGAGCTCGGGCAGGCGGCTTGACTGGCCCGAGGCCAGGACGGCCAGGGCCTGCTCCACCACCAGATGTTCGGGGCTTGCATATGCCGGGCTGCGCCAGGCGAGTTGCACCATGGAGCTCGGCGCCGACCTCGTGACTTCCAGGGTGGGCACGCCGCTGTGTGGAGGAAGGGGCTCCACCCGGTGTGCAGCACCCCGGGACGGCGCGGAACCAGTGGGACCGTCGGTGGCGGGAATCCCACCCATATAGCGTTCCACCGAGGCGAGCGCAGTGCTCGGATCGATGGGCCCGCTGAGGGTGAGATAGGCGTTCTCTGGGCGATACCAGCGGGCAAAGAAATCACGGGCTTGTTGTGGCTCGGCGCTGTCGAGATCAGCCATTGAACCGATCGGCAGATGTCCGTAGGGATGCGTGTCAGGGAAGTTCAGGGTGATGAGCAGGTCCTGGAGATCGCCGTAGGGCACATTGTCATAACGCTGACGCTTCTCCTCCTTCACCACCTCCCGCTGGGTGACGAAACTCTCATCACTGATCGTGAGGCTGCCGAGACGATCGGCCTCCAGCCACAGGGCTAAATCGAGAGCGCCGGTGGGCACCGTCTCGAAATAGTTCGTGCGATCAAATGAGGTAGTGGCATTGGCTGAGCCACCGATGGATTCCACTAATGACAGATGCTCGCTGGCAGCCACATTGGCTGAGCCGGTGAACATCAGATGCTCGAACAAATGGGCGAAGCCGGTGGCGCCCGGCAGTTCGTCGGCCGAACCGACGTCGTACCAGATGTTGATGGCCTCACCGGGGGCAGCGGGATCGTGATTGATCACCACCGACATGCCGTTGTTCAGCACATGGCGTGACAGCTGGTAGTTGAGCTTCAGGGGCGACACCCGGCCAGTCTATGGTGCCCCGCCGTTCCCCGAGCGGTGTATGCGTCCTAGCCTTGGTGCATGAATTGGCAACGCAGTATCCCCGGCCTGCTCACCCGCTCGGTGCGAGTTGATGTGCCCTTGGACCATGTCAATATCCGCGACCCGCGTCGGCTCTCGATCTTTGCCCGTGTGGTGGCTGCTCCCCAGGGTACGAAGCGCCCCTATCTGCTGTTCCTCCAAGGTGGTCCCGGCCACGAATCGCCACGCCCCGGTCTGGATCCTGTTGTGCCGGGCTGGCTCTCCAGGGCTCTTGAGGATTATCAACTTGTGCTGCTTGATCAGCGGGGCACCGGGCTGTCAGACCCCGTGAGTGAGCCAGTGGGCACCCCGGCTGACCAAGCCGAGTTCCTCAGCCATCTACGCGCTGATGAAATAGTGGCTGATTGTGAAGATCTGCGCGAAGATATGGGCATCGAGACCTGGGCCGTGCTTGGTCAGTCATTCGGGGGCTTCACAGCCCTGCGCTATTTGACGGCACGTCCGGAATCGCTGTCGGCGGCCTACTTCACCGGGGGTCTGCCCGCGGTGGGTCGTTCGGCTGATGAGATCTATGCCGCCACCTATCGTGAGCTTGCGCGCAAGTCCCGCCAGTTCTATGCCCGATTCCCCGATGACCGGGAGCGGATGCGTCGGCTGGTCGATCTGGCAGGACAGGAAGCTCTGCGGCTGCCCAATGGTGATCTGGTGGGGGAGTCCCGGATCCGCTCACTCGGGCATCTGCTGGGCGGCTCGGGTGGTGCAACGCGCCTGCACTATCTGCTGGAGAATGAGCCCGGTTCGAGGGTGTTCCAGCATGATCTTGCCCAGGCCCTGCCGTTTGGTGGCAGGAACCCGCTCTATGCGGTGATCCATGAGTCGTCCTATGCCGACGGAGTGCGCACAGCATGGTCTGCCCAGCGGGTGCTGCCGGCTGAGTTCCGCGATGATGTGACGCTGCTCACGGGGGAGCATGTGTTTGCGGAATGGTTCGATGAGGATGCCAGCCTGAGGCCGTGGGCGCAGACCGCAGAATTGGTGGCGCAATGGGATTGGCCGAAGCTCTACGACGTGGATGCGCTGCAGACTGCCCAGGTGCCCTGTGCGGCGGCGGTCTATGTGAATGACGCCTATGTGCCCTTCGAGTTTTCCATGCAGACAGCAGCGCTGTTGCCCCAGATGCATCCCTGGGCCACCAGCCAATACGAACACAACGGGTCGAATGCCTCCGGCGGCGCGGTGCTTGATCGGCTGATCAGGCTCGCCAGTGGGCAAATTGCCCGATGAGTCCGGTGCTGCGAGCGTCTGTGGGAATCTGTGACGTCCAGCCTGCGTTGAACAACGTGAGCTCGGCCTCTTGCCGGGCCGAGAACCAATTCCGTCATATCAGCCTGCCAGGAGGCGCATCGTGAACGAGCAGGACAACCAACAATCCCAGCACGAGCCGTCCGACCGGGCTGCAACAGTAGTGGTCACCGACAACGAGGCGCTCGGACGCTATGAGGCGCACGAGGGCTATGAACTGGCTGGCTTCCTCGACTACCACATGGATGATGGGGCGATCGTTTTTCCCCATACCGAGGTGCATCCTGATTTCGCCAAGCGGGGGATCGGGATCAAGCTAGCGGCGCGCGCCGTCCGTGATGCCGCGGCGAAGGATCTGAAGATGGTGCCCAGCTGCTGGTTCGTGCAGCGCTGGATCGACAAGCACCCGGAGTTCCAGGGATATGTGAAATGAATCGTACGAGCTGATGAGGACCAGTGAAAGCTGAAGGCCCGTTCCAAGCGCATTACGCCTGAAACGGGCCTTCTTTCGTAGCGGGGCCAGGATTTGAACCTGGGACCTCTGGGTTATGAGCCCAGCGAGCTACCGAGCTGCTCCACCCCGCGTCGCCTAGTCAAGGTTAGCGATCACGCTCAAGAATTCCAAATGAGGGGGTCCGCGGCTCGCGGGATTCCCCAACTCGGCATTTCTGCTGATGGAAGTGCCGCGCAGCACGGTGTCAGGCGGTAGCATTCATGCCGTCTTTCACACAGCCACTCCCCAGCCGGGGGATGACCGATCCACGAGGAGAAGACATGGGATTCAGGATGGGCCGACGTCCCCTCATCGGGGCAGTCCTTGCCGGATCGATGACCACTTTGGTGGGCTGTTCCACATCGGGTTCCGATGACGGTGATTCTGCTGATGCCCGAAAGCTGGTGATCGGCACCTCACTGGCGCCCAATGCACTGGACCCTTCGACGAACAGTTCAGCTGCCATTGCTGAGGCGCTGTTGTACAACGTCTATGAGACCTTGGTGAAGATCGACAATGACGGGCAGATCCAGCCGCTCCTGGCAACCAGCTGGCAGGAATCCGCCGATGGGCTCACCTACACCTTCGAGCTGGCACCGGGTGCAAAGTTCGCGAGTGGTGCAGCCCTTGACGCCGCTTCGGTGAAGACCTCCTTCGAGCGCATGACCACCGACGAATCCATCACCTCGAGCCTCAAATCGCAGATGGCTCCGATCGCTTCCGTGACTGCATTGAACGCCACCAGCGTCGAGGTGAAACTGTCACAGCGATCCAACAATTGGTTGTACTTCATTGCCCAGACCGCTGGGATCATCTACGACCCCACCAAATTGGATGCGCTCAATTCACAGCTGGCTGGTTCGGGTCCATTTGTCATGAGCAATTGGCAGCCCAATGAGCAGCTGACCCTCACGCGTTCCGATTCCTATTGGGGCACGGCTTCCAAGTTCGACGAGGTGACGTTCAAGAACTTCACCGATGCCAATGCGGAGAATGCCGCGATGAGCAGCGGCGATCTGGACATCATCAGCAATGTGCAGGCACCCCAGGCACTCAGCCAGTTCAATGACAGCTCGAAGTTCACCGTGCTCGACGGCACGACGACAGCCGAAGTGGTGATGGGCTTCAACCTCAGCCGCGATGCCTTCTCCGACATCCGGGTGCGCCAGGCCATCAACTACGCAATCAACCGCTCCGATCTGGTGCAGACCGTTGCAGCTGGGCATGGCACCCTCATCGGTTCCATGGTGCCGCCCACCGATCCCTGGTACGAGGATCTGTCGGGCACCTATGGTTACGATCCCGACAAGGCCCGCCAGCTCCTGGCTGACGCAGGCCACAGCAGCGACCTGAATTTCTCACTGCGTGTGCCCACCCTGCCCTATGCCACGGCATCGGCCACTTTTGTGCAGAGCGCCCTGGCCGAAGTCGGCATCACGGTTACCGTCGACCAGCTTGATTTCACCCGCTGGATCGATGAGGTGATGACCAAGAGCAATTACGACATGACCATCGTGGCCCATGCCGAAGGCCGTGACATCAGCAAATGGGCACAGCCCAGCTACTACTGGCATTACGACAATGCCGACTTCCAGGCGCTGATCAGCGAAGCAGAGACGGGGCCTGCAGAAGAACAAGTGGGGCTGATGAAGCAGGCAGCCAAGAAGCTGGCAGACGATGCTGTGGCCGATTTTTTGTATCTGCTGGCCAATCTTGTGGTGACGCGTGCCGATCTGGAAGGTGTGCCGGTCAACTCGCCGTCAGACAGCTTCGACCTCAGCACCATCACCTCAAAGAATTTCTGAGTCTTCGTGCGCATTGCCCGCATGATCGGCCGCCAGGTCGTCACCTATGTGGTGGCGCTCCTGGTGGCCTCGTTGGTCATCTTCATGCTGGTCAACCTGCTGCCCGGCGATGTCGCGGGCACGATTCTGGGCACCAATGCCGATGCTGCATCCATCGAGGCACTGCGTGATCGCCTCGGCCTCAATCGACCCTGGCCGGTGCGCTATCTGGAATGGATCGGCGGCATGCTCACCGGTGACATGGGGCAGTCGGCCCTGTCGGGCATGAGCGTGTCGGCGATGATCGCTCCCAAACTGGCTGTGACCGGATGGTTGGTCGTGCTCAGCATGGCGTTGTCGCTGTTGATCGCCATCCCGGTGGGGGCTCTCAGCGCCTTGCGGCGCCGTCATCTTGACGGGGCCTTGTTGGCCGGGGTGTCGCAGATAGGCATGGCCATTCCTGCTTTTCTTGCTGGAATGCTGTTGTCGGTGGTCTTTGCCGTGGTGCTCAAATGGCTGCCGGCAAATGGCTATACGCCCTTGTCCGATGACCCGGTGGGCTGGGCACAGCACATGATTCTGCCGGTGATCTCACTGGCCGTGGTGCAGGCGGCCGTGCTGGGACGCTATGTGCGGTCGTCATTCATCGATGTGCTCAATGAGGATTATTTCCGCACCGCCCGATCGATCGGCTGGCCCTTTCGCGCCGCGGTGGTGCGTCATGGCCTGCGCAATGCCGCTCTGCAGGTGATCACCGTGCTCGGCCTGGAATTGGCCTCGCTGTTTGCCGGCGGCATCGTGGTGGAGAGTGTGTTCGTCCTGCCAGGTCTGGGGTCACTGTTGCTCACCGAGGTGAATCAGCGTGACCTGCCGGTGGTGCAGGCCATTGTGATGTTGCAGGTGGCACTGGTGTTGGTGATCAACGGGGCGGCCGATCTCATCTACCGGCTCCTGGATCCGCGATTGCGTGATCCCGATCAGGAGCGCACCCGATGAGGCGCGCCAGTCTGATAGTCGGAATCGCGCTCATGGCCTTGGTGGTGACGCTTGCGGTGGTGGGTCTGTTCTGGCTGCCCGGAGATCCCGTGCGGGTGCAGGCCTCCCAGGCGCTCCAACATGCCGGAGCGGGCCATCCATTGGGCACAGATGGCTTTGGACGCGACATTCTTGCTCGTCTCATGGTGGGCGCCCGCTCATGTCTGCTGGTTGGTGTGGTCTCGGTGGCGATCGGCGCTGTGGTTGGTGTGCCGGTGGGCATCTGGTCGGGCATGAGCAAGCCGTCGGTGGGCCGGCGCATCATGCGGGCCAGCGACATCCTCTATGCCTTTCCGGCAATCATGTTGGCGATCCTGCTGGCTGCAGCAAATGGCTCGGGATCCACGCTGACTGCCATGACGGCGATCGGCATTGCCACCATTCCGGCGTTCGCCCGGGTGGCAAATTCCGCCACCAGGGGAGTGATGCGTCGCGATTTCGTGGCGGCGGCACGGTCCTCGGGCATTGGCTGGCTGTCCATCGCGCGCGCACATGTGATGCCGAACATCGCACCGCTGGTGCTGGTGCAGGCCTCGTCGAGTTTCGGGATGGCTGTACTTGCTGAGGCGGCCTTGAGCTATCTGGGTCTTGGCACACCACCCACCACACCCACCTGGGGACGGATGCTGTACGACGCACAGGACTACATCTACTCCGACTGGCTGCAGATCCTGTGGCCGGCATTGCTCATTGCGATTGCCGTGATGGGATTCAATCTCACCGGTGATGGTCTTCGAGAGACATTGGATCCACGACTCAGGGAGGACAGCTGACATGGCCTCCTCGTCAGTGCAGGATCGCAGTCCACTGCTGAAGGTCCGCGAGCTGCGGGTTGATTTCGGCCGTCGCCATCGTCCGGCCCTGCGGGGCATCGACTTCGATCTGGCTCCGGGTCAGCGTCTCGGCCTGATCGGTGAATCGGGCTCGGGAAAGTCGGTGACTGCGCTGGCCCTCATGGGGTTGTTGCCCGAGAATGCCCACATCAGCGGCTCGATGAGTTGGCAGGGTCGTGAACTGGTGGGCCTCGGTGATGCGGAATACACCGGTCTGCGTGGCAAGGCGATGTCAATGATCTTCCAGGAGCCGATGACCGCGCTGGACCCCACCATGCGGGTCGGCAGGCAGGTTGCCGAGGCATTGTGCCTGCACAACGGAGCCCCTGCCGGCAAGGCTCGGCAACGGGTGCTGGAGATGCTCACCCAGGTGGGACTGGCCGATCCCAGTCGTGTGGCGGACAGTTTCCCCCATCAGCTGTCGGGCGGCCAACGGCAGCGTTGTCTCACGGCAATGGCGCTGATCAATGAACCCCAGCTGGTGATCTGTGATGGGCCGACGACGGGTCTGGACGTGACGGTGCAGGCACGTGTGATCACGGTGGTGCGCTCGGTGCTGGACCAGGTGAATGCCGCCTGCCTGTTCATCAGTCATGACCTGGCGGTGGTCTCACAGGTGTGTGACGATCTCATGGTGATGTATCGGGGCGAACTGGTGGAGGCCGGGCCGCTGGATCGCGTTCTGTCCGATCCTCAGCACCCGTACACGAAGGGGCTCATCGCCACGGCATCCATCGGGGCCGTGGCACCGGGCGACCGCCTGCCGGAAATCGAAGATTTTTGGAACCCGGGCAGCGCAGATGTCCGGGATCGGCAGGCACAATCATGACGGCCCGCCCTGATCCGATGCCCACCAGCTCATCGACTACCAGTTCATCAACCGCCAGTTCATCAACTACCGGGGAACGACTCCACGGGACCGGGACGGATGAGCCGGAGTTCCGAGTGCGGGAGCTGCGCAAGGGCTTCGAGCAGGGTGCCCGGAGCGGCCATCGTCATGTCCAGGCCCCGGACGGCATTGATCTTGTCGTCATGCCTGGACTGCG
>CAXYYR010000056.1:0-12191 GCA_964293265.1 uncultured Propionibacterium sp. | reverse complement strand
ACCATCCTCCGGCCCCCCCCCAACAACGTCAACGGCATTCGTGCCGCCGAACGGCGCGGCATTGCCGCCGGGGAGCAGAAATATCTGCCCGATGTGGTCTGCCTGCAGGAAGTCCGCTGCCCCTATCCCGCTCTGCCGATGGCGCCCTTCACCGGCTTCCACGTTGCCTACGATTCCGGAGAGCTCAAGGGCCGCAATGGTGTGGCCGTTCTCAGCCGTGCCCCCTTCGATGCAGTGCGCGTATGGGGCGACGAGGCGCTGCGAATCGATCCGGGTGGCGAGGCGCGGATCGTCGGGGAATCCGAGCTTGCCCAGCCTGATTTCACTCCTGCCCGTGAGCTGGGGGCCTTTTCCCACGAGGGGCGCTATGTGGAGGTTGACCTGCGCGACCACCCGCTGACAGTTGCCTGCGTCTATGTGCCCAAGGGCGATTCGTTGTTGGCTCCCAGCGTGCGCAGCCGCGAGCCGCTCACCGATGTTCAGCTGGCCGGTGTGCAGAAGCGCTACGACCGCAAGATGTCGTTCCTGGCCGGTTTCTCACGTCATCTCACCCGGGCGCGCAGGTCGGCCCTGGGCCGCGGGCGTCAGTTCGTTGTGGTGGGCGATTTCAACATCGCCCACACCCCGGCCGATGTGAAGAATTGGCGGCCTGCGCAGAAGGCCTCCGGTTTTCTGCCCGAGGAACGCAGCTGGCTCGACGGTCAGCTGTCGGCCCGCACACTGACCGATGTGATGCGCGGCCTGCATCCCGGGGTCAACGGTCCCTATTCCTGGTGGAGCTGGATGGGCCAGGCCTTCGACCGGGACACCGGGTGGCGCATCGACTACCACCTGGCAAGCCCGGCGCTCGCCCGCAGCGCCGCAGATGCCTTCGTTGCCCGCGACGCGTCAGCCGACCAGCGGGTCAGCGACCACGCGTCAGTGCTTGTGGACTACGAGATCTGAAGCGGTCACCAGCTCCAGATGAGCGGCGCTGCCCGGCGTGCGCGCAATGCTCACTGAGGCCTGGTGGGTCCACGTCATGAAGACCGAGGCCAGCACCGCTGCAATGGCGATGGCAATGCCACCATTGCGCCAGGCCATGTCAACGGCGTCGTAACACAGCAATGCCAGATTCACCCAGATGGCGATCGTGATCACCCGGCGTCGGGGCTGGGCCAGCGGCAGGGTGAGACCGCCCCACAGCATGTACCAGCTGTGCAATGCAGGGCTGGCCATCGCCGCCACGAGATAGCCCCATGAGATGTAGGTTGCCGGGCGACGCCTGGCAACGGTCACCGCACCCAGCAGGAGCAGGACCGCACCAGCGGCCAGGAAGACCGTCTGGGTTGTCGTGATGCCCACCCGGGCCGCAGGATCTGCTCCGAAGAAATTCATCACCAGCTGAACGGCCTGGCCCACGATGTTTGCCGGCGCCGGTGAGCCGGCGCTGCCGGGCACGCTCACCGCGTTGTACCAGCCGAAATAGAGCCCCGTGGCCACGGAGATTCCAGCGAACAACCCGATGGCCACTGCCATGCTCACGAGCACCCTGGTGACGGCGATTGCCGTCTCGCGCAGACGAAGGCTGGCCCAGCCACGCGCCAGCAGCGGCACCACATAGGCCGCCAGCAGGGCGGGCTGTTTGATCGTTGCTCCGACGCCGATCACCGCCGCTCCGGCGATCCACCACCAGCCGCCGTGCCACCATGGACGCCAGCCGGCGTCTGTCATGTCGTTGGCCCGTCTTCGCACCGGCGTGGTGGCAAGCCACAGACCCAGCACGATGAGCCCCATCATGAGCGAGTCGTTGTGGGCGCCACCCACGAAATCGATGATGAGCAGCGGGTTGAGCACACCGAACCATGCGGTGAACGCCGGATCGGCCCCGACCCGACGGGCAAGTCGGGGCAGGAAGATGCCGATCAGCACCACGCCGACCAGGGCAGGCACGCGTTGGGCAACCGCCGACCAATAGGGGTCGAAACCACAGACATGCACCAGCAGATGGGAAATCTGCATGGCCAGTGGGCCGTAGGGGCTCGGTGTATCGCGCCACACCCAGGCCACCTGATCGGCAAAGGCACCGGGCAGCACTCCGGGGCCGGAATAATAGGGGCTGATGTCGTTGTGCACGAGCCAGCCCTGCGCAGCATAGGAATAGGCGTCGGGGCTGAAGATGGGCGGCGCAGCAATGAACGGCAGGCTCCACCACGCCAGCACAGCCCAGTGCTTCAGCGTGAGATAGGCGCTCGGCGTCGGCTTGCTGCTGGCCCGGGGACGCAGGCGATACCAGGCATTCATGAGCAGCAGCAGGCCGGCCATTGTTGCCACTGTGCCCAACAACTTTGACGGCGCACCCTCGAAACGGCGCGCCGAAAGCCACTCCCACCACGGTGAACTGCGCGGCAGATAGGCGGGGCTGAGCGCGCCCTGGGCGATGAGCAGGGTGCCGTAGAGCCCCAGCCGCACACTGCGCACCCGGATGGCTGCCATGAGGTCGCGCCAGCAGCCCGCAACCCACACGAGCGCGCGTGACCCCCTCAGCACCATGCTCTCAGCGTATAGGCCACCGGCTTCAAGCCCTCCGTTCGGCATTAGTGTGTGCTTTGGCCGTAAAAAAGCCAGTCACCCGATGTCAGGACCAAGACCCGCAACCGTCACCCCGGCCGCGCAGCACGCCCGGCCACAACCTTGAGTTGTGCAAGCCCACAACGCAGGATGGATGCCGATCGCGTGCAAGGAGCAGATATGAGCGCGGAAAACCAGGCCGCTGAACGCACGCCCACCACCGATGCCAAACGCGAGCGTTTGGACAGGGTCGTGATCCGGTTCGCCGGCGACTCCGGTGACGGCATGCAGCTCAGCGGCGACCGATTCGGAGCCGAATCAGCCGAACATGGCAACGACATTGCCACCCTGCCGAGTTTCCCGGCAGAAATCCGCGCACCCCAGGGCACGGTGGCCGGCGTGAGCAGCTTCCAGATCCAGTTCGCCGATCGTGACATCGTCACCCCGGGCGAGCGCCTCGACGTGCTGGTGGCAATGAACCCGGCTGCACTGAAGGCCAATCTGGCCGATGTGGTGCCCGGTGGCCTGCTGATCGTGGACTCGCCAGCATTCAGCAAGCGTTCATTGGCCCGCGCAGGCTATGACTCCAATCCGCTCACCGACGACTCCCTGGACAGCTATCAGCTGGTTGAGGTGGACATCACCGGCATGACCGCAGGCGCCGTGGAAAGCTTCGACGCCACCCGCAAGGGAGCCGCCCGCAGCCGCAACATGTTTGCCCTCGGCCTTGTCAGCTGGCTCTACGGCCGCCCCACCGGCGACACCGTGCGCTGGTTGGGCGAGCGTTTTGCCGCCAAGCCAGCAGTGCGTGATGCCAATATTGCCGCGCTGCGCGCCGGTGAGAACTATGGCGAGACCACCGAGCAGTTCACCGTGCGCTACGAGGTGCCGCCAGCCCCCGTGCCCTCGGGCCGTTACCGTCGGATCACCGGCAATGAGGCAACCGCCTACGGACTGATGGTGGGCGCAGCCCGCGCCGGCCTCACGCTCTTCGTGGGCACCTATCCCATCACCCCAGCGTCCGACATTCTTCATGCACTGTCGAAGCGCAAGTCGTACGGAGTGGTGACCTTCCAGGCCGAGGACGAGATCGCCGGCGTGGGAGCCGCCCTGGGCGCAAGCCTTGGTGGCGCCCTGGGCGTCACCACCACCTCGGGCCCCGGCTTCTCGTTGAAGCAGGAAATGATCAACCTGGCAGTGATGACCGAACTGCCGCTGGTGATCGTGGACGTGCAGCGCTCCGGCCCGTCCACCGGCATGCCCACCAAGACCGAGCAGGGCGATCTGCTGCAGGCGCTGTGGGGCCGCAATGGTGAATCGCCCGTGCCGGTGTTTGCGCCGAGTTCACCCTCGGACTGCTTCCGGGTCACCGTGGATGCCTGCCGCGCTGCGGTGGAATACCGCACCCCTGTGGTGCTTCTCACCGACGCCTTCCTGGCCAATGGCGCCGAGCCCTGGCAGGTGCCCGATGTGACGCAGATTCCGCCCATCGACCCCGATTTCTCCACTGCCCCCAACGGCACGGACGAGAAGGGGCAGCCGATCTTCCTGCCCTACAAACGCGATCCCGAGACCGGCGCGCGCGCCTGGGCAGTGCCGGGCACCACCGGCGCCGAGCATCGTCTGGGCGGTTTGGAGAAGACGCTGGACGCCGGCACTGTCAGTTACGACCCGGCCAATCATGAAGCGATGGTGCGAGCCCGCGCCGACCGCATTGCCGGCATTCCGGTGGACGATGTGCAGGTTGACGATCCGCATGGTGATGCCCGTCTGCTGGTGCTGGGTTGGGGCTCGGCATGGGGACCCATCACGGCAGCAGTGCGTGAGCTGCGCCGGGGCGGGCGACACATTGCCCAGGCCCAGGTGACAAGCCTCAACCCCTTGCCGGCAAATCTCGGCGAGGTGCTGCGGTCGTACGACCGGGTGATCGTGCCCGAGGCCAATCTTGGCCAGTTCGCGCTGGTGCTGCGGGCCAAATATCTGGTTGATGTGCAGAGCTATTCCAAGGTGCGGGGACAACCCCTGCCGGTGGGTGATCTGGAAGCCCATCTGGGCGCAGAACTCGACAACCTGGCCAACAATTCCAAGCCCGGGGCAAGCAATTCCGACAACAAGTTGCAGGAGGCCCGCCGATGAGCGTCGACGCGTCCGAACTGTCAGGGCAGGCAAGCGGCCTGGCCGGTGTGCCACTGGCCGCCAACCCGCTGACCCGCAAGGATTTCGTGGCCGAGGAGCCGCGTTGGTGCCCCGGTTGCGGCGATTTCTCGATTCTTGCGGCCTTCCAGCAGGTGCTGCCCGAGCTGGGAATTGCCCGCGAGAACACCATGATCGTGTCGGGCATCGGCTGCTCGTCACGGTTCCCCTATTACCTCAACAGCTATGGCATTCATTCGATCCATGGCCGGGCCATCACACTGGCCACCGGTTTGGCCGTCACCCGGCCCGATCTGGCGGTGTTCGTGGTCACCGGAGATGGTGACGCGCTGTCGATCGGCGGCAACCATCTGCTCCATGCGCTGCGCCGCAATGTGAACATCACCGTATTGCTGTTCAACAACCGCATCTACGGGCTCACCAAGGGCCAGTACTCCCCCACCTCGCAGGTGGGACAGGTGACCAAATCGAGCCCGATGGGCGCGCCCGATCGTCCGGTGAACCCGGTGTCGTATGCGCTGGGCGCAGAAGCAACCTTCGTTGCCCGCTCGCTGGATTCGGATCGCAAGCATCTGGTGGAGGTCCTGGGCGCAGCCACCCGTCATCGCGGGGCAAGTCTCGTGGAGATCTACCAGAACTGCTCGGTGTTCAACGACGGTGCCTTCGAGGCACTCAAGGGTCCGGGTGCGGCCGACAATGTGATTCCGCTGGTGGCAGGGGAGCCGATTCGTTTCGGCACCGAGAACCAGCTGTGCGTTGTGGCCGATGCAGGCGGCGGGGTGCGTGTGGCCGATGTGGCCGATGTGAACCCGTCAGACATCATCGTGCACGATCCGACGAACCCTGACCCCTCGCGTGCTTTTGCGCTGAGTCGACTCACCGATTCCGGTGTGATGATGCAGGCACCGATGGGCATTTTCCGCGACGTCGAGGCTCCTGCCTATGACGATGAGGTGCGGGCCCAGGTGGATCAGGCAGTGCATGGTGAGCCGAATCCCACCTCGGACAGTGCATTGCAGAAGCTGCTCACCGGATCGGACACCTGGCAAGTGGATTAGCGGTTCTCACCCGGTGGGTAGCCTTGGCCGGGTGAGCATTCCTGCATTCCATTTCGATGATTTCGACACCGCGACGCCGGCCACTGCCGACCTGTATCAGCATGTGAATGGCGCCTGGCTTGCCAAGGCCGTGATTCCGTCCGACCGCAGCAATTGGGGTGCCTTCGCAATTCTGCGCGAGAACTCGGAAAAGGCCGTGCACGCGATCGTCGAGAGCATGCAGGCAGGTGACGATGCAGGCGCCGAGGACGCCAAGGTGGCCAATCTCTATGCCTCGTTCATGGACGAGGAGGCGATCGAGGATCTCGGTGTGACGCCGCTTGCACCGATGCTTGCGCGCATCGATGCCATTTCGACGGTTGCCGAGCTTGCCTCGTTCTGGGGTTGGAGTGTGCGTCATGGCATCAATCCGCTGGCCGATTTCGACAATGATTCCGATCCGGGAAATCCGCAGCGCTATTTGATGTTCGTCGGCCAGGCCGGAATTGGTCTGCCCGATGAGGAGTATTACCGCCTGCCCGATCACGAGGACCTGCGCGCGCTGTATCTGGCGCACATTCGCACCAGTCTTGAACTGGCTGGCATTCCCGACGCCAATGGTCAGGCTGCGATGGCCTTCGAGCTGGAACGCGAGATTGCCGCCTGCCACTGGGACAAGGTGCGCACGCGCGACATGAACGAGATGTATTTCCCCCAGACCTGGCAGGAATTCACGGCAGCCACCCCTAGCCTGGAATGGGATGCCTTCCTGGAAGGAGCCCAGCTGCCCCGCGAGTCGGTGGCGGAAGTGGTGAATGCCCAGCGCACCTATCTGGGCGAGGTGGCCAAGCTCGTGATCCCCGAGAACCTGGATCGGTGGAGGGCATGGGCACGCTGGCAGCTCGTCAATGGCCTGTCGCCCTATCTGAACAGGGCCCTGAGCAGGCAGAGCTTCGAGTTCTATTCCAAGACTCTGCGTGGTGTTCCCGAGCAACGACCCCGTTGGAAGCGCGGCATTTCGATCACCGAGAGCGTGCTGGGTGAGGCAATCGGCAAGCGTTATGTGGCCGAGCATTTCCCGCCGGACACCAAAGCGGCTGCCGACAAGCTCGTGCAGAACCTGCTGGCTGCCTATCGCGAGTCGATCGGCCAGCTTGATTGGATGACCGACGCCACACGCGCCGAGGCGCTGGCCAAGCTGTCGAAGTTCCGCGCCAAGATCGGCTATCCCGACAAGTGGCGCGACTACTCAGGACTGACGATCGACCCCCATGACCTGCTGGGCAATGTGTTGCGGGCCGATTCCTTCGAGTTCGATCACACCATCGAGCAGTTGTCGGGGCCGGTGGATCGTGATGAGTGGTTCATGTATCCCCAGACGGTCAACGCCTATTACCATCCGCTGCGCAATGAGATCGTGTTCCCCGCGGCCATCCTGCAGCCTCCATTCTTCAATGTGGACGCCGATGATGCGGTGAATTACGGCGGAATCGGCGCAGTGATCGGCCACGAGATCGGCCACGGCTTCGACGACCAGGGCTCCACCTGTGATGGTGACGGCCGGTTGCGCGACTGGTGGACAGACGATGGCCGCGCTGCATTCGAGAAGCGCACACACGCCCTGATCGGTCAGTACAACGAGCTGGCCCCTTCGGTGTGCCCCGATGTGCATGTCAATGGTGAGTTGACGATCGGTGAGAACATCGGTGATCTGGGTGGCCTGTCAATCGCCTTCCGCGCGTGGCAGATTTCCACCGGCGGCAGTGAGCCTGCACCCATTGATGGATACACCGGCGCCCAGCGGCTGTTCCTGGGCTGGGCCCAGGTGTGGCAGGACATCACCCGTCCCGAACAGATGCGCCAGTCATTGGCTGTTGATCCCCACTCGCCCGATGAGATCCGCTGCAACCAGGTGGCCCGCAATGTGCCTGCCTTCCATGAGGCCTTTGGCACCAAGCCCGGCGATGGCATGTGGCTCGACCCGAGCGAGCGCGTGCAGATTTGGTAGCGTGACGCGCGTCCACCCCACTGCCGGGGTGGGCGCCGATACCGTCATCACACCGATCCTGCGAGGAGCCCCCCATGCGCTTTCTCCGCATGCTGGCCAGTTATCTGGGCAAACTCGTGGTGTTCAGTGGCCGCGCCACCCGCAAAGAATTCTGGATCTATGCGCCCCTGTGTCTGGGCACCATCTGGATCGTGCGCTACTACAGCCCGGAGTATTGGTTCCAACGCATTTTCCGCGTATACCAACGGTGGGGTCTGGACTTGTCCGACCCCAGGATATCGGTGCTGGCGATTCTCTTCCTCGTGCCACTGACGCTCTATCTGGCGGTGTTCATATCCATCGCGATCATGATGGCGCCCACCATCTCGGTGCAGGTGCGCCGCTTCCACGACCAGAACTTGTCGGCCTGGATGCTGCTGCTGCACTTCCTGCTGCCCGGTCTGCCCCTGATCTGGATGCTGGTGAAGGGCAAGCCCGGACCCAACAAATACGGACCCGATCCGCTGGGGCGGCCCGCACCCGTCTGGCCGCAGTACTATCCGCCGCCGGGATATTCCATGCCGCCGCCGAGTTATTGGCCTCAGCCGCCCACAGGGGCTCCAGGTAATTGGCAACAGCAGCCCGGTAATCCAGCTCCACCTCCGGCAGCACTCCCACCCGGGGCACCGATTCCACCACCGGTGAAGCCGAACCCGTATCCACCGCATTGGCCCTGACCCACAAGCCATGGACTGACGTTCATGCTTTGGTAGCGTGAGCCTTCGCGGACCCGGTGCATCGTCCCAGTCCCAACCTCACCCCCCAGTGAAATGAGGATCCCCCGATGGGTTTTGGTCAATCCATTTCAACCTGCATGCGCAAGCTATTCGACGGCTCCGGACGTGCCCGCAGGTCTGAATACTGGTATTTCTACCTGTTCTATTGCCTTGTGAGTGGCGTTGTGGGCACTATCGCGTTCTTCCTCTCCATAGCCCTCCTGGCATCAGCAGGCGACGACAGTGTGGACGAAACTGTCCTGATCATCTACGTGGTGACCATATTGTTCAGCTGGGCAAGTTGGCTCCCCCTCGCATCCGTCCAGATACGACGCCTGCACGACCAGGACCGGCCCGGAGCACTGGTGCTGCTCAATCTGGTGACTCAGTGGATCATGTTTGTCTTCATGTGTTTCGAAGGCACCCGGGGCCCCAATCAGTACGGACCGGACCCCAAGGGTTATCAGCTGATGCCCTACGGATATGGCCAGCATTATGTCAACGCCACGGATCCCACAGCAGGCTGGCCCGGCGGATACAGCCAGGCCGGCGCACCCTATGGCTATGTGCCCTATGCGTCACCCCAGCCCTACAGCCCGGCTCAGCCCTACAGCCCTGCCCAACCAGCAGCGCCGATGCAGCCATCACCTGCGGCACAGTCATATGACACGACGCAGGCCTATGGACAAGCCCAACCCCATGACACGCCTTATCCATCGGGACCCGCTCCCATGCCCGTCGAGCCGCTGGCTATTGAAGCACCGGGAAGCGACGACGACTTCTGGGCGCCGCCGGATGCTGCTGGCACCGGGAATGGTGAACCACCCTCGCAGAACCTGCAGTAGCCCCCCGGAGACCAACCGCTTATCACCCACAGCAATCGATATTGTGGGCCGTCTTGCCCAACAGCTATATTTCGTGCAGTACCCATAGGTCCGCCACAGATGACGTCACCCTCAACACCGCGCATTCGGACCTGTTACCCCCAAGGTGTTGAAGAAATGATTCTCCCCATGAGCTTTGGTCAATCAATCTCCACCTGCCTGCACAAATATGTGGACGCCAAGGGACGCGCAAGCCGTTCAGAGTTCTGGTGGTTCTTCCTGTTCCAGTTCGGTATCACCTTCATCCTGGGCTTCATTGGAGGATTCCTCCAGGCAATCGGCACTGTCACCCACGTATCTTCGTATGGATACAAGACGACCGAGCTCAACGGTGTCGGCACCCTTGGACAGGTGATCCTGGTGCTCGCTGGCATCATCACGCTAGGTCTGTTGTGCCCCTACATCACCGTGACCATCAGGCGGCTGCACGATCAGGACCGCACTGGTTTGTTCGCCCTGCTGTACCTGCTGAGCTACATCGGCGGTGCTGTTCTGCTGGTGATGAACGCCATGGAAGGCACCCGCGGACCCAACCAATACGGCCCCGATCCCACCGACCCCAATGCCATGGCATATGCCGGTCAGGCCTACGGACAGGCCGGCTATGCGGCACAGGGTTATGGTCAGCAGACCTACGGGCAGACGCCCAGCTATCCGCAGGCTCAGCCCGGCTATGGCCAGACTCCCCAGACCGGCTACGGTCAAGCACCGCAGACCGGTGCATACCCCCAGGCTCCCCAGCCCGGTTACGGTCAGACTCCCCAGACGCCCGGCTATCCGCAGGCACCGCAGCAGCCCGGCTACGGGCAGCCGAACCCGAACGAGACCAATCCCCAGAACCAGCAGTATCCGCCCTATCCCCAGAACCCCAACCCGGGTTTCTGAGCACCTGACAGCTGAACAACTGGCAGTTGGAACAAAGCTGAGGGGGGCCCCTCTTCGGGGCCCGCCTCAGCTTTTGTCAGGACTGCTTCCTGCATCAGCTCACTTGGGGCGTGAGACCACCTCATCGCAGACCTGTGACAGTGTCCTGGTGGCCGCACTGTCGGGTAACTCAGCCAGCGTTGCCCGGGCCTGCTCCGCGCGCCGGGCTATGTCGTCGCGTGCCTGCTCGATCACATGATTGGCGCGCAACATGGCCAGCGCTCGCGCCAGCTCGTTGTCATCGCTCAGATCACCGGCAATGAGTTCCTTGAGCTCATCATCGGCAGGATCATCGCTGGCGGCAAGCATGAGCGTGGGCAGCGTGGCAACACCTTCGCGCAGATCGGTGCCGGGCACCTTGCCCGATTCATCACTCAGAATGTCCATGAGATCGTCGGCAAGCTGGAAAACAACACCAACCTGCATTCCGAAGGACGCCAACGCATCGAGCACATCACGGTCGGCGCCTGCGCTCATGGCACCGAAGACCGCGGAGGTGCGGATCAACGCACCGGTCTTGCCGGCCACCACATTGAGATAGTGCACCAGCGGATCATGACCGGGCTCGGGGCCCCGCATCTCATTGATCTGCCCGGTGACCAGCTCGGCGAAGGTATCGGCCTGCATGCGCACGAACTCATTGCCGAGTGTTGCCACCTGGCTCGATGCCCGCGCGAACAGCCAATCCCCCACCATGATCGCGGTGGAGTTGCCATAGGCGGCATTGGCGCTCGGCACTCCGCGGCGCAGCGCCGCATCGTCCATCACGTCGTCGTGGTAGAGCGAGGCCACATGGGTCAGCTCCACGACAACGCCGGCGATCTGGGCACGTGAGTCCTGTGGGTCGGGTCCCAGCTGGCTCGTGGTGGCAACCAACATCGGGCGGAAGCGCTTGCCCCCAGCCGCGATGATGTGCTGCGCAGCCTCCGCCAGGAACGGATTGGCTGCGGTCAGCGTGAGCTGACTGAGCCGCCGTTCCACGGCGTCGAGCTGTTCGCCGACGTAGGCCTCGAAAGCCTGGTCCTCGGCCTGCGTCAAGGTCTTCTCCTTATCAGCGCAGGAACTGCGCCGCATTCGTGAACAGGTCGAGCACGAATTCCGGCGCAATGCCGAGCACAAGAGTACCCACAACACCGACGAAAATGACCACCCATGTGGGCCATCCGGCCTTCACCACGTCAACCTCGGGATCGGGTGCCTTGAAATACATCACCCACACAACGCGGAAATAGTAGGCCGCGGTGATCAAGCTCATGACAATGGCAATGACGGCAAGCCAGGCATAACCACCCTGCCAACCAGCAGTGAAGGCAAGCAGCTTGCCGATGAAACCACCGGTCAGCGGAATGCCGGCCATGGAGGCCAGGAACAGTGTCATGATCGCCGCCAGAATCGGGCGACGCTTGCCCAAACCGGCCCATGCGTCGAAGCCATTGGCCTCGCCACCAGCGCGGCGCACCATCGGCAGGATCGCAAAGGCACCCATCGTGGCGAAGCCATAGGCAGCCAGGTAGAACAGCACGCTGCTCACCGAACCCGACGCGCCATCGGCAAGACCGGTGGCCGCAGCCACGGCACCGACAACGGCAACCATGATGAAACCGGCATGGGCGATCGACGAATATGCCAGCAGACGCTTCACATCAGTCTGTGCAAGACCGACAATGGCTCCGACGAGCATGGTGGCAATCGCCACCACGACCAGCAGCAGCTGCCAATCCCAGCTATTGGTTAAATTATTTGCCAACTTCTGGCAAAGAAAAATACCTGTTGCAATTTTGGCTGCATCATTTATGTTGGCAAGAGCTTCGCCGCACCACGGCTGAACAAGCACAGCTGAATGATGGCTTTTCGCTGTGGCAGTTTAGCAATAAAAAAA
>CAXYYR010000055.1:0-12339 GCA_964293265.1 uncultured Propionibacterium sp. | reverse complement strand
GCCTGGAACACGATCAATGACTTCGGTGGCACCGGTCCTCGTCTGCGCAAGGTCTGGTTCCTCATCGGGCTGCTCATAGCCTTGGCAATCATCGTTGCCAATGGTGCGCTGCCCATGCTCATCCTGGCTGGAGTGATCGCATGAACATCATCAAGAATCTCCTTTCCGGTGTGGCTTCGAAGGCCCAGTCGACGCCCAATCAGGCAACGACCACGGCTCCCCGGGCCACGTCCAATCGCGGTCCCGCCTCGCACCTGAGTGGCGAGTCGGCCCGTGACCACCTGGGCCCGGCCCAGAAGGCTGCCGGTTACAAGGTCGGCCCCGAGCTCGACGCACATGTCCCCGAAGGGGATGTGCTGCTCAGCTGGGAGCACCGTCAGAACGAGTACCGCCTGGTCAACCCGGCCAATCGTCGCAAGATGAAGGTCATCGTTGTCGGTTCGGGCCTGTCCGGTGCCGGCTTCGCCGCCAGTTTCGGTCAGCTCGGCTACGACGTGGACAGCTTCTGCTTCCACGACTCGCCCCGTCGCGCCCACTCGGTGGCTGCCCAGGGCGGTATCAATGCTGCTCGTGCCCGCAAGGTGGATGGCGATACGCTCAAGCGCTTCGTCAAGGACACCGTCAAGGGCGGTGACTACCGCGGCCGTGAAGCCGATGTGGTCCGTCTGGGCACCGAGTCGGTGCGTGTGATCGATCACATGTATGCCGTTGGTGCAGCATTCGCCCGCGAATACGGCGGCCAGCTGGCCACCCGTTCCTTCGGCGGCGTGCAGGTCTCGCGTACCTATTACACGCGTGGTGAGACCGGCCAGCAGCTCGAGGTCGCCTGCTCTCAGGCACTTCAGGAGCAGATCGATGCCGGCACCGTGAAGATGCACAATCGCACCGAGATGCTTGACCTCATCGTCAAGGACGGCCGCGCCCAGGGCATCGTCACCCGTGACCTGCTCACAGGTGAGGTCAAGGCCTGGACGGCCCATGTCGTGGTGCTGTGCACCGGCGGCTATGGCTCGGTGTACCACTGGTCCACGCTGGCCCGGAACTCGAATGCCACCGCCACCTGGCGCGCGCATTTGCAGGGTGCATATTTCGCAAGCCCCTGCTTCCTGCAGTTCCATCCCACCGCATTGCCGGTGAGTTCACATTGGCAGTCGAAGACCACCCTGATGAGTGAGTCGCTGCGCAATGACGGCCGCATCTGGGTGCCGAAGAAGGCCGGCGACGACCGCGCCGCCAACGACATCCCCGAGAACGAGCGCGACTACTACCTGGAGCGCAAGTACCCGGCATTCGGCAATCTGACCCCGCGCGACGTTGCCAGCCGCAACGCCACCACGCAGATTGACAATGGCCATGGTGTCGGCCCGCTGAAGAACTCGGTGTATCTCGACTTCCGCGACGCCATCAAGCGCCTCGGACGCGACACCATTGCCGAGCGCTATGGCAATTTGTTCGACATGTATCTCGACGCCACCGGCGAGAACCCCTATGAGGTGCCCATGCGCATCGCTCCGGGTGCTCACTTCGCCATGGGCGGTCTGTGGGTCGATTACAACCAGATGAGCAATCTGCCCGGCCTGTTCGTCGGCGGTGAGGCATCGAACAATTACCACGGTGCAAATCGTCTGGGCGCGAACTCACTGCTCTCGGCCTCGGTCGATGGCTGGTTCACCCTGCCGCTTTCGGTGCCGAACTATCTGGCCGACTACGTTGGCAAGACGCCTTTGGCGCTGCAGGATCCGGCTGTCAAGGATGCCGTGAAGCGCGTGCAGGATCGCCTGCACGAGTTCATGACCATCAAGGGCACCCATCGTCCCGAATGGTTCCATCGCAAACTCGGCGACATCCTCTATGCACGCTGCGGTGTGAGCCGTGACGAGGAGGGCCTCACCAAGGGGCTCGCCGAGGTGCGTGAGCTGCGCAAGGAATTCTGGAACGACGTCAAGGTTGTCGGCGATGATCATCGTCTCAACCAGGAACTCGAAAAGGCCGGCCGTGTTGCCGACTTCATCGAGCTGGCCGAGGTCATGATCCTCGACGCCCTGGATCGCCGGGAATCAGCCGGTGCGCATTTCCGCACCGAATATGCCACCGAAGAGGGCGAGGCCAAGCGGAACGACGACGACTGGTGCGCCGTGTCTGCCTGGGAGACCCGTTCCGATGGCGTCCATGTCCGTCACAGCGAGCCGCTCAAGTTCTCGCTGATCGATCTGCAGGTGAGGGATTACCGATGAAGGTCACATTGGATATCTGGCGCCAGGCAGGTCCTCGCGCCAAGGGTGGTTTCGAGCATCACGTCGTCAACGACGCAGAGCCCGAGATGAGCATGCTGGAGCTGCTCGACCGCCTCAACGATCAGATTGTCGAAGAGGGCGGCGAGCCCGTTGTCTTCGAGTCCGATTGTCGTGAGGGTGTGTGTGGCTGCTGTGGCTTCCTGGTGAATGGCAAGCCTCACGGCCCGGTGGCGAACACCCCGGCCTGCCGTCAGCATCTTCGGGCTTTTCCCGAGGTCACTGACTTCAAGCTGGAGCCCTTCCGCTCGACTGCCTTCCCGGTTGTCCGCGATCTGGCAGTTGACCGCACAGCGCTGGACGAATTGGTCCAGGCTGGTGGCACTGTCAACGTGATGACCGGCACCGCTCCCGACGCCGATACGGTGCCGCAGACGCATCAGGCAGCCGAGGAAGCCCTCGACTACGCCAGCTGCATCGGTTGTGGTGCATGTGTGGCTGCGTGCCCGAATGGTTCGGCAATGTTGTTTGCCGGCGCCAAGCTGGCACATCTGGCCAAGATGCCCCAGGGCAAGGAGCAGCGCAGCCAGCGTGCACGTCGTATGCTTGCCGAGCTCGACGAGGACTTCGGTCCCTGCTCGTTGTACGGCGAGTGCGCCGTTGCCTGCCCGGCCGGCATCCCGCTGACCGCCATTGCAACGGTCAACAAGGAGCGTTGGCGCGCGGTCTTCCGCGGTCGTCACTCCAAGGACGACTGATCAATCCTGATCCTGAACGGGGTCGCTGCCACCATGGGTGTGCGGCGGCCCCGTTCAGCGTCTGCATGCCCTGCGCCTGAAATTGCCCAACAGCCAGAATTATCCAGCACCTAGAATTGACCGGTGCCCACCATTGCGCCCCTTACTCTTGTTTCGCCCTCAGGAGGCAGCCTGCAGTTGGCCACCCCTGTGGTGTTGGCGCCGATGGCAGGCGTGACCAATGCCGCCTTCCGCACCCTGTGTTATGAGCAGGGAGCAGGCCTGTGCGTCTGTGAAATGATCACCAGCCGCGGACTGGTGGTGGGCAATGCCAAGACCGGCGCCATGCTCACCTTCTTCGACGACGAGCCGCACCGCAGCGTCCAGACCTATGGCACCAATCCGCAGGTGCTCGCGCAGGCAGTTGATGAATTGTGCACCAGATATGGCGCAGATCATGTTGACCTCAACTTTGGTTGCCCCGTGCCCAAGGTGACCCGCAAGGGTGGTGGGGGGGTCCTGCCCTGGAAATTGGATCTGATCCGCAAGATCATCTCGTCCGCAGTGCAGGCTGCCGATCGTCATGGTGTGCCATTGACGGTCAAGACGCGGGTGGGCATCGATGATGAACACTCCACTTTCCTTGATGTCGGCAGAATTGCCGAGGACGAGGGTGCGGCTGCCATCTGCCTGCACGGACGCACCGTGGCCGAGGCCTATTCGGGCCATGCCCATTGGGATCGGATCACCGAATTGGTGGCAGCCGTGGACATTCCGGTGTTGGGCAATGGTGACATCTGGGAGCCTGCAGATGCTCTGGCGATGTTGGACCGAACGGGCTGTGCCGGTGTCGAGATCGGCCGGGGCTGTCTGGGACGTCCCTGGCTCTTCTCCGATCTGGCGGCTGCCATGTCAGGGGCCGAGGTGCACACCCTTCCCAATCTCGGGCAGGTGGCGGCAATGGTGCGCCGCCATGGGGAACTGCTTGCTCGTCAGATGGGCGAGAAACATGGCTTGACTGATCTGCGCAAGCACATGAGCTGGTATTTCAAGGGTTTCCCCGTGGGTGGCGAATTGCGTCACACCCTCGGCCTGGTCGACAGCTTCGAGGCACTCGATGGGCTGCTTGACGGTCTCGTCAGCCGAATCGGTGCCGAACACCCCTATCCGGTGGCCGAACTGGGCAGGCCCCGCGGCAGGCAGGGCACCCCGCGTCACAAGGTGATCATGCCGCAGGGCTGGCTCGATGATCGAGGTGGCCTGGATCTGGAGCTGGCTGACGACGAGCTGGCTGTCTCGGGCGGCTGAGCAATCTGTCGGTGGTCGTGGCCATACTGGTTGCGTGAGCGATGAACAGCATGACTTCGATGTGACCGAGCGCACTCGTCAGTGGGCCCAGACGATGGCCGGCCATGAACACGAACTCGGTGGTGCCGAAATCGTGCGTCCCCATCGAGACAGTCATGCCGAGCTGCGTGTGGGTGCGGTGGTTGATCGTCAGGCCAGGGAAAAGCGGGAGGCTGCCACGCTCCGGCAGGGTGCTGCCCTGGCGCGAGGTGCCGGTAACCGCGGTCGTGATGAACAGCCCGATCCGCTTCGCACCTGCTTCGAGCGGGACCGCGATCGCATCATCCATTCCACTGCTTTCCGACGGCTGGCCGGCAAAACCCAGGTGGTGGTCTATCCCACCGATCACCAGCGCACCCGCCTGACCCATGCCATTGAGGTGGCCCAGGTGTCCACGGCCATTGCCCGTGGGATCGGCGCCAATGTGACGCTTGCCGAGGCAATAGCTCTGGCCCATGACTGCGGGCATGGTCCTGGTGGGCATGCCTCCGAGGAGGCCTTCGATGTCTTCCTGCCACAGGGTTTCGACCACGGACCCTGGGGCGCCGAGGTTGCGCTTGCCGATCTGAATCTGTGCCGCGAGACCTTGGACGGTGTGGCCAACCATTCCTGGTCGCGGCCCGCACCGCAGACGATCGAGGGCGAGATCGTGAGCTGGGCCGATCGCATTGCCTATTGCGCCCATGATCTGGAGGACGCGATCCATACCGGCATCGTCACAGCCGAGGGACTTCCGTCCCAGATCGTTGATGTGCTCGGTGTGCATCTCAGTGACCAGCTCGGCGTGCTCATCGAGTCGGTGATCACCGTTTCCTGCCGAAGCGGTGTGGTTGGCATGGATGCAGACATTGCCGCTGCTCTGACAGCATTGCGGCGGTTCAACTATGAGCGGATCTACACACGTGAGGAATCACTGGCCCAGTCGCACACCATGATCAAGGTGCTCCAAGATCTGGTCTCCTATTATTTTGCGCATCCCGACAGTCTTCCCACTGATCACCGCAATCGTGAAGATCCCATGCTCGGCGTGATCACCTATGTTGCGGGAATGACCGACCGCTTTGCCTTTGACCAGGCCGAGGAGCTGCTCGGTTGGGACCCGGCACGACTGCCCCATGGAGTTGGCCACGGCGCGCCGTGATGCTGACCGATGTGCCCCGCAGTTGCAGTAGTCAGCCGGTCCATTGCTCGCGATCAGGGACGCAGGCGTTCTTTCAGATCCGTCGGAAGCAGAAGGGCCTGCCGAATGAGAATGTTCATCACCAATACGGTGACAGCTTGTCCTGCCAGGATTCCCACGAGCACGAGCAATTGGGCTGCGCCGGCCTGCAGGGCCGATCCGCCGCCGAGCAATACTCCGATGAAGGCACCCGGCAATGTCACCAGGCCGACTGTGCGGGTGTTATCCAATGTGGGCACCAGTGCTTCACCCGAAATGGGTTCCATCACCATGCCAATTGCCTGGGCCCGTGGCAGTCCGATTGACAGGGCTGCCTCATAGGTTGGCACATTTTCACGCAGTGCCGGAAAGAGGCGACGGCCATTGAGGGTGTGGCCAGTCATCATATTTCCCACAAAAATGCTGCCGATTGGCACCAGCGAGTATCCATTGAGCGGAGCTGTGCCCGTTGCAAAGACGATGATCAATAGGGGAATCACCCCGCAGGCCATTGCCAGCGCCGACCACATCCATGCATTGCGTGTGCCGACGCGTCCGGTGGTTGTCCACACCGCAATGGCATACATGGCCACCAGGAAAAGGGCAGAACTCCAGAGCTGATTGATGGCTATCACGATGATGAATGAGACGGCCAACAGCTGAAGGGTGGCCCGCACGCTGGCCCATGCCATGCCCCGTGCCATGTGGAATTTGCCGAGGTGGGCAGCAGTCACCGCGACGGCCACCATGAGGATCAGGGCCGCGAGAAGCTGCCAGCTTGGATTGACGGACACAGCACTACTATCCCGCGTTGTGACCGGCGGCGCCTGTCGGTGCCAGCAGCTCGGTCGAACTGGGTGGAGTTTCTGACTCCGCAGGACGCTCGTGGCTGAGCAGACCCATGATGATGACGTAGCCACTGGGAAGCCCAGTGCCATCGCTCCACTCGATTGGGCGGTTGAACAATTCCCGGGAGCTGGCTTCCACATCTGCCCCCATCGATTCCAGCGAGTGCACCAAGAGCTGGGGGAGTCGGCATGCCCGTCCGGCTGCGCGCGTGCAGGTGCGACAGAGCTCACAGGCTCCTGCGCCGAGGACCGTTGACCCCGGATGCTCGTGGTGTGAACGCATCATTGCGCGCAGGCAGGTGCGTTTCTCGCGGGCGAACAAGTCCATGACTTCTTTGCGCAGAATGCTCGGCTCCCAGTGGATGAGCTGCTGGGAACTGGTGAAATCAAGTGCGAAGCAGGTGAGTTGAAGCCATTCATAGTGAGCCCAGATATCAAGGGGATCAAAGTTGAACTCGGGGCAGGCCCAGGTTTGATTGTGTTTCGGGCACGCTCTGCACAGTGAGAGGAAATGAGGCACATCGACGAATTGGGCAATGTACTGCTCAGCCGGGATGATCAGCTGCTCACGGTGGTGTTCGCAACTCAGCATGACTTCAGGATAGTTCCGCCAGCGGAAGGATGATTCCGTCAGCGGTGGGTGAAATTCGCCACAAAGTGCCAGCACCCATTGGTAATGGATTTCTCAACCACCTGCCAATAATGCGATCATTGGGGCACGTGGCTTTCCTGAAACCCCCAGGGGAGGCTGTGGCCCGATCCGCTGGTCGACGGGCCAGCGTATGCACGGCCCCGCCTTGGGGTTCCTGCGAGGATGTCGCGGAATACCTTGGCGGGGCCGTCGCCATGCCCGGGCAATGCGGCATTCTGCTGTCTTTCAGCTGCTTGGCCCTACACGGGGACCCGCTGTTTACTGCGTCCCGGTGACGTGGAAGCATGGCGAAATGGATGACGAAGAGCAGGTACGCGACTATGACGTGGTGGTCATCGGTGCCGGACCAGCCGGGGAGAATGCGGCGCAGTATGCCACCCAGCACTCGGGACTGAGCGCCGTCCTGGTGGAGCAGGAATTGGTTGGTGGTGAGTGCTCCTATTACGCCTGCATGCCGAGCAAGGCACTGCTGGTGCCCTTGGATGTTGCATCACAAGCCCGGCATTTGGAGGGCCTGACCGTTGCGGCTGTTGATCGCCGGGAGTTGCTGGCACGGCGTGACAGCTGGGTTTCGCACTACCAGGATGCCGGCCAGGTCACATGGGCCAAGAGCGCGGGTATCGACGTGGTGCGAGGAACCGGGCGGCTCATCGGGGAGAAACAGGTGAGGGTTGAGGGACCCCGGCCAATGATCCTTCATGCTCGTCATGCGGTGGTCGTGGCAACCGGCAGCTTGCCCGTGGTTCCTGCGCTCTACCGGAATATTGGAGCCTGGGGTTCTCGTGATGCCACAGCAGTGGTTGAGGTGCCTGAGCGGCTGGTCATCATTGGCGGCGGGGTGGTTGCATGTGAAGTTGCCACCTGGATGCACGCTCTCGGGGCGCGGGTCACCATGCTTGTGCGCGGTGCTCGCGTGCTCGACAACCAGGAGCCCTTTGCATCAGAGCTTGTGGCTGCCGGATTGCGGTCGATGGGTGTCGACATCCGCACCGGCGCCCAGGTGGAGTCATGTGAACGTCCGGAAGTGTGCGTCAGCGGGCTGGGACACATCCATGGTGGGGAAGTGAGAATGCGCCTGGCTGGGGAGGACGAACCCCTGGTGGCTGATGAGATCCTGGTTTCCACAGGCAGGAAACCCTCGCTCGAAGGACTCGGACTTGAAACGATCTCCCTAGAGCCCGATGACGTGTTGGGCGGGTCGGTGCCTGAGTGGCTCCATGTGATCGGTGATGCCAGTGGCGGACCGAAACTCACCCATATGGGCAAATACCAGGCTCGCATCGTTGGCGAGCAGATTGCCGCAGCAGCCAGTGGTGCGGAGCCTGATGCAGTGCCTGAAGAGGTGCCGGTGCCGCAGGTTGTGTTCACTGAGCCGCAGCTGGCGCATACCGGATTCACCGAGGATCAGGCGCGTGCGCAGGGAATGGATGTGGTGATCACCGAGGTGGATTACAGCTCGGTGGCCGGTGCGTCCTTGCTGCGCAATGATCTGGTTGGCCACGCCATGTTGGTGGTGAAGCGCCCGGAAAAGGTGGTTGTCGGGGCCACATTCGTGGGCCCCGGGGCCGGTGAGCTCATCCACGCCGCCACCATTGCGGTGCTCGCCGGGGTTCCCATTCCGTTGTTGCGACATGCAGTCCCGTCGTATCCCACGACAAGTGAGCTGTGGTTGCGTCTCATCGAGTCACTCCCCGAGGAATTGTTGCACTGACGGGTGTCTTGGGGTGTTCAGGAGCCGGTGTCGCCGAGAACACGCATGATCGTGTTTCCCACCGCGCCCGTATAGGACAATCCCGCCAGCGGAAAGCCCTCGGTGAGAACCAGTCGGTGCGCATCGGTCATGGCAAAGGGATGGCCGACCAGTCGCAACATCGGGAGGTCATTGGGCATGTCGCCGAAGGCCATTGCCGAGGCGGGATCGATGCCCTGCTCGGCCATGATGGTGCTGAGTGCCGACGCCTTGCTCACGCCCGGGGCGGAGCATTCGATCAGGCCGTGGTCGCGCACCACTGAGAAGGTCATCTCGACCAGCCCCTGAGCCGGGATAGCTGCAGCTGCTGCCAGTGGTTCGGTGGACAGACTCAGTGACTGGGCCAGCAGTTTCACCACCGGCCCGTGGTTGAGCAATTCATTCAGGGGAGCGACCACGTCCGGGGTCCCGGGATGGGAATCGGTGTAGGCCAGATCGGCGCCCCACTCGTGTGAGACGAATTCCACGGCAAAGCCGATATCGGGCACAGCGTTGTGGAGGGCGGCGCCGAAGGCTCGCCCCGAAGCAGTGTCGATGGGCCAGGAATGGAGCACCTCGCCGCTGCTCGGACTGATGACCATGCCGCCATTGCTCGACACCAGGAGTGGGTTCAGACTGATCAGGGGCTTGATCACCTCGGTCCAACGGTAGGGACGTCCGGTGGCAATGACGATTGTGCTGCCCAGGGAATGGGCGTGCCGCAGGGCATCAACATTGGTGTCGATGAGTTCCCCACGGGGGTCCAGGAAAGTGCCATCGAGGTCGGTGGCGATCAACGTCACAGGGTGCCCAGCTTCTTGCAGGGGGTGGGCTTCTTGCGCGGTGTGGGCATCTGCCTGGGTGTGCATCTGATCACAGCCTTGATTGCTGCGGTGTCGAGCTGTCGGTGGCGGTTGCCGAACCCTCACCGGGCGCATTCATCGAGGGGGTCTGGCTGGGAGAACCATCGTTGCCGGGTGAATCTGATGGTGAAGCCGAGTCACTCTCACTGGGTGAAGCACTCTCGGAGCCCGATCCGGACCCCTCGCTGGGCGAGGCACTGGCAGATTCGGACGATTCCCCGCCGCCACCGCCGCCGCCACCTCCGGTGGGCGAGTTCTGGAACATGAGCACTGCAATGAGCAGGGCCAGGGTGGCCAACAGCACGATGAGAAGCCAGCTGGCAAGCATGGGCACCCAGCCGCTGCGATCCTTGCGTCCGGGCCAACTGAGCGGCCAAAGTCGCCATTTGCCGGGCTGGGGGTCAGTGATCCAGTGCAATGAATAGCCCGGACCACTGGGCGTGCCCAATGCTGGTGTGCCGGAAAGATCCACGGCACGCAGCAATCGATCGGCCTCGGCCAGAGCATTGCGGGTGCCGTCCCAGGCCAGAACCACCCATGGAGCCGGTGGATTGTCGCCCGACGCCACGGGATCATCGGATTCGCTGTGGAAGGTCGAGGCCAAACGACCTTCATCCTGCCCTTGGCCGCCACGGGCGATCACCGTTTCGGCGCTCATCTTGTTCACTTCACCGGCGAGACGCTCGCGTGCGGCGGCGTCGGCTGCTGCGCCCTGGGGGAGCAGCAGGAGCAAGCTGGCGGGTTGTCCCGGCGCATGTGGCAGGAAAGTCACGCCGCTGGCTCGTGCCACCAGTCGGGCATCGAGCCACCAGTTGCTGATCCGCGGTGGGTCGCTCGGCAGCAGCGGGAAGGCGTCAACCGCCGGCCCCCCACCCATGGGTTGGGGGGTTCCCTCAGGGCTCGCTGCGCTCGTATCGTCCGACATCCCCGCTATCTCATCACAAACCGGGCGGGTGCCGAAGTCCGGTCGCAGCATGGGGTCCAGTTTGCCTGTCGTCCGGGGCGGTCAGGGCATGATTCCCATCACATTGAGGAGCCTGGGACTGTGGAAGTTCTGTGACTTTTTTGGCAAATGTGCATGTCGGGCCAGCGATCCTTGGGGGCAGGCTCCCACACGGTAAGGTGGCGTCGGACGCAGGCAGATGGCCCCGGCGCCACGACAACCCCTCAGGAGTATCGAGTGAGTAGTGATACCGGGCAGCCGATGCCCACCACGCAGGCAGCCGAGAAGCTCGGCGAGGCCATCACCCAGGTGCAGCGCGTGATTGTTGGCCAGGAGCACATGGTCGAGCAGCTCATGGTCGGGCTGTTGGCCAAGGGCCACATCCTGCTCGAGGGTGTGCCGGGAACTGCCAAGACACTGGCCGTGCGCACCTTCGCCACCGTTGTGGGTGGCAGTTTCTCACGCATTCAGTTCACTCCCGATCTGGTGCCCTCGGACATCGTGGGAACCCGTGTCTATTCGGCGAATCAGGGCAGTTTCGAAGTGGAGCTTGGCCCCGTCTTCACCAATTTCGTGCTCGCCGACGAGATCAACCGGGCGCCTGCCAAGGTGCAATCGGCAATGTTGGAGCTGATGGCCGAGCGCCAGGTGTCGATTGCCGGCAAGACCTATCCGGTGCCACAACCCTTCATCGTCATCGCCACCCAGAACCCCATCGAGTCCGAGGGCGTCTATCCACTGCCCGAAGCCCAGCGTGACCGCTTCCTGCTCAAGGTCGATGTGCCCTATCCGAAGGGCAATGAGGAATACGACATTCTGCGTCGCATGTCGATCCGCTCACCCGAGGCAACTCCGGTGCTCAACCCGGAGATGACCATGGACCTGCAGAAGGCTGCATCCGAAGTCTTCGTGCATAATCTCATCGCCGAATATGTCGTGAGACTGGTGTTGGCAACCCGAAATCCCGGCGACTTCAACATGCCCGATCTGGAATCGGTGATCCAGATCGGATGCTCCTCGCGAGCAACACTCGGACTGGTGGCGGCAGCACGAGCCCTGGCGCTGATCCATGGCCGCAACTATGTCCTGCCCACCGATGTGCAGGCAGTGGCACCCGATGTGATGTCGCACCGTGTCGCCCTCACCTTTGATGCGATTGCCGACAATGTGAGTCCGGCCCAGGTGGTCGAGAGGGTGCTTGCCATGGTGCCGGCACCGACTCCGGTGTGGAACAAGGACCAGCGTCAGCAGGCACGCGGTGTGCATGCACAGCCCGGCCGTGAGCGGGGACGCGCAGCCTCGTGAGCGACACCCCGGACTTCGAAGCCCCCCCGAAGAGTGCGGGGCGAGGTGGGCCTGCGGCAGTGATGTCGGTGTTGCGTGAGCCGACCGGGCCGACCCTCAGCCTGCATGGCCTGGCGCCCGAGGCGGCGCTGCGGCGCTTGGAACTCACCATCGTGCGCCGACTTGACGGCTATCTGCAGGGCGACCATCGCGGTTTCCTGCCCGGTCCCGGCTCGGAACTCAATGATGCGCGACTCTATGTGCCCGGCCAGGACGATGTGCGGCGGATGGATTGGGCTGTCACTGCGCGCACTACGGTGCCCCATGTGCGTGACACCATCGCCGACCGCGAGCTCGAGGTGTGGGCTCTGCTCGATGCCACCCCGTCGATGAATTGGGGCACCGGGGGAATGACCAAGCGTGATCTGGGGATTGCAGCCATTGCCACCTTCGGTTTCGTGAGCCAGAAGATGGGCGACCGCTTCGGTGGCATGGTGGTGCATGGCAATGGCGTGACCCGTATGCAGGCCCGTTCGGGGCGCAATG
>CAXYYR010000054.1:0-12852 GCA_964293265.1 uncultured Propionibacterium sp. | reverse complement strand
ACAGTCCGGCCCGGCAGAGCTGCTCGCACAGGGAGGCCATGGTGGGCCCGAACCAGCGGGCATCAGCACTGGTCAGCGGCGCCTCCTGAGCGGCTGCGGCCAGCTGGGGCCCCATCACCTGCGGATTGGCGGGGAACAACACGGTGCGTTCGATCGGCGCATCAAAAATCAGCTCGGGATGGTCAAAAAGATAGGAATCAAGTGGATCCTCGCGCTGCACCATCACCACCAGGGCGCCACGGCCGGCGCGTCCGGCACGCCCCGCCTGCTGCCACAACGAGGCCAGCGTGCCCGGGAATCCGCAGATGATCACCGCATCCATGCCCGCAATGTCCACGCCGAGCTCCAGGGCATTCGTGGCTGCCACCCCGAACAGACCACCCGATTGCAGGCCCTGCTCGATCTCGCGGCGATCCATCGCCAAATAGCCCGAGCGGTATGACGCGATGGCGCGTCCACTGTGCGCAGACTGGCCGGCCCGCACCGCCATCAACTCGCAATGGGCCCGGCTGGCCACAAAAGCGATGGTCTGGCGCTGGTCGTCAACAAGCTTGGCAAGCAGACGCGCGGCATCGCCATAGGCATCGGCTTCAGGTCGCCACAGCACCACATCGCGTGCCGGATGTGGCGAGCAATCCTCATCGACCACCGCTATGGGCTCGGGCTCACCGATCAGCGCGGCCCCCGAAACACCCGCATCACTGGCCGTTGCCGAGGCAAGAATGAACACCGGATCGGAACCATAGGCGTGACACAGTCTGCGCAGCCGGCGGATCACGCACGACACCTGGGCCCCGAACACGCCCCGATAGCGATGGGCCTCGTCGATCACCACATATTTCAGCCCCGACAACAGACGCACCCAACTGCCGTGTTGGGGCAGCAGTGCATGATGCACCATGTCGGGATTGGTGAGCACGAAATCGGCCTGCTCGCGGGCGAAGCGGCGCTCCGCCGCATCGGAATCGCCGTCCAGCGCAGCCACCTGCCAACCCCGGGGGCCCAGTTCCCGGGCGGCGCGCATCTGGTCGTGGGCCAGGGCCTTGGTGGGCGCCAGATACAGCGCGGTCGGGGCCTGTTTCAGTCCCAGCGCCGAGCGGGCACGAGCGCCTGAATGCACCGCCGCGCGCGTCACCGGCCGGGTTGCTGGCGTCGTGGCAGGTGATGTGGCAGTAGGCGGTGCCGCAGAGGCTTCGGCGCCGTGGGGTTCGGGGGCGTTTGCCGGCGCGGCTGCGCTGCCGGTGCCGGGGGCGGTGTCGGCCATGAGCGCCATGAGATATGCCAATGTCTTGCCCGACGCGGTGGGCGTGCAGATGGCCACATGATGTCCGTCATGGGCAAGCTCGGCGGCCCGGCACTGGTGTCTCCAGGGGCGTGCAACCCCGGCAGTCCTAATGGAATCAACACAGTCGGCAGGCAACCATGCAGGCCACTCGGCGGTGGCTCCGGCCAGGGCATCGCGGTGATCGGTGTGGATCACGCAGGGACTGGTGGCCAACCATTGGGGAACTGCCACGCGGTGCCCCCTCTTCCTTGCGCTTCGGGTGATCGACTCATCTGGCCGGGCGATTCACCCGGCGGTCCATCCACCTGATTGTCCATCCAATTGTGCCGCGCGCCACTGACATCTGCGGCTCTAGGCTGAACGGCATGACTCACGGCCATGACACCAGCTTCATCCCCGACTCGGGAATGGCCGGGTTCACCGACGCCCTGGCAGCCTGCGATTACACGGTGGACGCGGTGCTTGATCGTCTGGGGCAAGCCGGCCGCGAGGGTCTCACCCGCAACCAGACGGTCCCGGCCCTCGAACAACTCGGCTCGGCAGACGACCTGCAGGCCCAGCTGATTCGTCTCTTCCCGCTGCAACAGACAGTCACCCGCGAGCAGCTGGCCGGACTGGGCTGCGTGGATGCCCTGGTCAGGGCCGGGATTCTCGGCAACGCAGACGGTTCCACCAGCACCAGCACCAGCAGGGGCTCCGACGGCCTGCGGGCCCTGGTCGACATCCGCCCCTATGGCTTCACCGACGAACAGGGTGAATGGACCGGCTGGGTTGCCGCAGATCCGATTCCCGGCATGGACTCGCGCGTCACCCCCACTCGCCATGACTATGTGCTCGGTGTGAGCCCTGCTTCCACCTCGCTGGCCCAGCTCACCGTGCCCACCGGGGTCGGTGCCGCGCTCGATCTGGGAGCCGGCTGTGGCGTGCAGAGTCTGCATCTGGCCCGCCATGCCAAGCATGTGACGCTCACCGATGTGAACCCGCGCGCCCTGGCCATGGCCCGGTTCACACTCGCATTGAATGGCATCACGGTTGACGATGACATGCCTGAGCAGGCACAGCCCACCGCCCAGCCCACGGCATCCGTGCGGTCCGGCAGCCTCTACGAGCCCGTGGCCGGTGAGCACTTCGACCTCATCGTCACCAACCCGCCCTATGTGATGAGCCCACCCACCGCTGAGGCCGACCGTCTGGTCTATCGCGAGGGCGGTTTCGACGGCGATGGTCTTGTGCATGCGGTTGTTTCCGATGCGCCCGCGCATCTCAACCCGGGCGGACTGCTGCAGGTGTTGGCCAATTGGGCCGACACCCGCGAGACCTCCGGACAGGAACGCGTGGCCGGCTGGGCCGCCGGCTCCGGCTGTGATCTGTGGGTGCTCGAACGTGAACACCTCGATGTGCACAGTTATATAGAGATGTGGCTCACCGATGCCGGGCTGTCGGGTAGTCCCGGCTGGAATGACCGCTACCGCGAGTGGCTTGCCTATTTCGACGCCCAGGGAATCACCGGAGTGGGCATGGGATGGATCATGCTGCGCAAGGGCAGCGCCCAGACGTCACAACACGCAGGGTTTGCACAGAATCCGGGGCCTGCACAGAATCCAGTGCCCAGGCAGCGACTGGAGAGCTGGCCCTATTCCATCCAGCAGCCCGTCGGGCAGGCACTGGCCAACAGCTGGGCTGCGGGTGATGTGGCCGAACTCGATGACGATGCCCTGCTTGCGCGCCGATTCACCCTCAACCCCGCCGTGATCCAGGAGACCACGGGACGCCCCGGCGCCGCCCAGCCCGAGCATGTGGTGCTGCGTCAGCAAACCGGCCTGTGCCGGGCAATGACGGTCGATGCTGCGCTGGGTGGTGTTCTGGGCGCCTGCGATGGTGAGCTGCCCCTTGGTGTGCTCATCAATGCCGTGGCGGAGCTGCTCGATGAGCCCGCAGATGAGCTTGAAGTGCGGCTGCTACCGCGTCTGCGCGAAGCCGTCGAACAGGGCTTCGTGGCATGAATTGGGCCAGCTGACAGCCGGTTTTGCATCATGGTGCACTGTTGGGATGTCGGGCGCCGATGGCTGATGCTGGGGCAACAGGCGCTAGCATCTTGGCGTCCGACCGGTTTGCAGTCTCCGCGTCCACGACCCGCGTCTGCACCGCCAGTAATTCCGCAGAACCAATCCTGAAGGACCACCGTGGCACACACTCCGCGCAGACTCGTCATCGTCGAGTCGCCCACCAAGGCGACCAAGATCGCCGGCTATCTCGGGCCGGGCTATGTCGTGGAGTCGAGTCGTGGCCACGTGCGAGATCTGCCCACCAGCGCCTCCGAGGTGCCGGCCAAGTTCAAGGGTCAGTCGTGGGCTCGCACCGGCGTCAACGTTGACGATGATTTTGCGCCGATCTATGTGGTGAGCGCCGACAAGAAGGCCACCATCCGGCTGCTGAAGTCAGAATTGAAGGACGCCGACGAGCTCTATCTGGCCACTGACGGTGACCGTGAGGGTGAGGCCATTGCCTGGCATCTGCTGCAGGAGCTCAAGCCCAAGGTGCCGGTGAAGCGGATGGTCTTCCACGAGATCACCCCGCAGGCCATCCAAGAGGCCGTGCAGCATCCGCGCGATCTCGATGAAGACCTGGTGCAGGCGCAGGAAACCCGTCGTATTCTCGACCGGCTCTATGGCTATGAAGTCAGCCCCGTGTTGTGGAAGAAGGTCATGCCGCGACTGTCGGCAGGCCGCGTGCAATCGGTGGCGACACGCCTGATCGTTGATCGTGAACGCGAGCGCATGGCGTTCCGGGTGGCGTCCTATTGGGACATCGAGGCCACCCTTGATGCCGGTGCGTCCGCCTCGCCGCGTCAGTTCGGCGCCAAACTGGTGAGTCTGGACGGTCAGCGCATCGCCCAGGGTTCGAATTTCAATTCGCTGGGCAAGGCCAAGTCTGATGTGGTCGTGCTCGACGAGAAAGCGGCCACTGCGCTTGCCAATGCCCTCAAGGCGGCCTCGTTCAGCGTCACCTCGGTGGAGGCCAAGCCCTACACCCGGCGTCCCGCGGCACCCTTCCGCACCACCACATTGCAGCAGGAAGCCGGCCGCAAGCTCGGGTTCACCACCGACCGCACCATGCGGGTGGCCCAGGAACTCTACGAAGACGGCTTCATCACCTACATGCGTACCGATTCGGTGACGCTGTCGAGCCAGGCAATTTCGGCTGCCCGCGACGCCGCCAAGCAGCTCTACGGCGCCGACTATGTGCCCAACAGTCCCCGCGTCTACAACTCCAAGGTGAAGAACGCCCAGGAGGCCCACGAGGCGATCCGTCCTGCCGGTGAGCATTTCCGCACCCCGGCCCAGACGGGTCTGCGGGGCGACAAGTTCAAGCTGTTCGAGCTGGTCTGGCAGCGCACGGTGGCCTCCCAGATGGCCGACGCGACTGGGCAGCAGATGAGCGTGCACATCGAGGCGAGTCCTGCTCAGCGCGTGGAGCTTGCCGGCATCACCGCCCAGCCGGTGCGCACAGCCCAGTTCACTGCTTCGGGACGCACGATCACTTTCCAGGGCTTCCTCAAGGCCTATGTGGAGTCGAGTGACAAGCCCGAGGAGAAGCAGGCGCGACTGCCGCAGCTGGCCGCTGAGCAGCGCCTTGATGCCAGTGATGTGCAGGCCCAGGGCCATGAGACGAAGCCGCCGGCGCGTTTCACCGAGCCGAGCCTGGTGGCCAAGCTCGAAGAGCTCGACATCGGTCGTCCTTCGACCTATGCCTCGATCATTCGCACCATCACCAGCCGCGATTATGTGTTCAAGCGTGGCGCTGCACTGGTGCCCACCTGGTTGGCATTCGCCGTGACCAAGCTGCTGGAGGAGCACTTCTCCGAGCTCGTTGACTACGATTTCACCGCCGCTCTGGAAGACCATCTCGATGAGATCGCCAAGGGCGACGCCGACCGGCTTGCCGTGTTGCAGTCGTTCTATTTCGGCCAGGACAAGTCGGATTCCCATGAGGGCCTGCATGAGTTGGTGAATTCGCTGGGCGAGATCGATGCCCGGGCGCTGTCCACCTATCATCTGGGCGATCTTGATTCGGGCATCAATGTGCGCGTCGGGCGCTATGGCACCTATGTGGAGGACGAGGCCGAGCACCGCGCCAATGTGCCCGAGGACATGGCCCCCGATGAGCTGACCGTTGATGCCGCCCGTGAGCTGATTGCCCACAGCGGGGGAGATGAGCGCGAACTCGGACTTGATCCCCATAATCATCTGGCCATCGTGGTGAAGGGCGGCCGCTTCGGCCCCTATGTCACCGAGGTGCTGCCCGATGACGAGGACGAGGCCCCCAAGCCGAAGAAGGGCGCAGCCAAGAAGCCGAAGCCGCGCACGGCAAGCCTGTTCGCCTCCATGGATCCGGCCACCGTGACATTGGACGATGCCCTCAAGCTGCTGTCGCTTCCGCGGGTGATCGGTGAGGCAGACGGTGAGCAGGTGACCGCCCAGAACGGCCGCTACGGCCCCTATCTCAAGAAGGGTTCCGACACCCGCTCCCTGCCCAGCGAGGAGTCGATCTTCACCACCACGATGGACGAGGCGCTGGCGCTCTATGCCCAGCCCAAGCGTCGTGGACGGGCTGCTGCGGCTCCGCTTCGTGAGCTCGGTGAGGATCCGAATTCGGGCAAGCCGGTGCAGGTGAAGGACGGGCGTTTCGGCCCCTATGTCACCGATGGCGAATACAACGCCACGCTGCGCAAGGCTGATTCGGTGGAGGCCATGACGCTGGATCGGGCGGCTGAGTTGCTGGCCGAGAAGCGGGCCAAGGGCCCGGCGCCCAAGAAGCGTGGCGCCCGCAAGACCACGGCAAAGAAGGCCCCTGCCAGGAAGAAGGCTGCAGCCAAGAAGACACCCGCCAAAAAAGCGGCTGCCACCAAGTCATCCGCCACCAAGTCGGCAACGGCGAAAAAGGCACCAGCCAAGAAGCCGGCGACCGCGAGCACCACATGACCGCCCGCCGTCACCCCGGCTGGTTCGTTGTCTTCGAGGGCGGCGACGGGGTGGGGAAGTCCACCCAGGTGACGCTGCTTGCCCATGCTCTTGCCAGCGCCGGGGTGCCCCATCTGGTCACCCGTGAGCCGGGTGGCACTGCCGTGGGTGATCGCATCCGCGAGGTGTTGCTCGACCCTGCCAGTGGCGACGTGGCGCCTCGTGCCGAGGCCCTGCTCTATGCCGCCGACAAGGCGCAACACCTGCATGAGGTGGTGGTGCCGGCGCTTGAGGCCGGGCAGGTTGTTGTCTGTGATCGCTATCTGGATTCCATGCTTGCCTATCAGGGAGCAGGTCGCGTGCTGGCCATGCGCGAGGTCTCTCGGGTGGCTGATTGGGCCATTGAAGGCCTGCGTCCCGATCTCACTGTTCTGCTCGATCTCGATCCGGCCCGGGCAGTTGGCGTGATGCAGACGCAGGACCGACTGGAAGCGGCCGGTGCCGAATTCCATGCGCGTGTGCGTCAGGGATTCCTCGATCTTGCTGCCACCGAGCCGGAGCGTTATCTGGTGATGCCGGCCCGCGATGAGCGCGACCATCTGGCTGCGCAGGTGCGGATGCGGCTGCAGGCGCTGGGTGTTGAGGGGGAGGAAGTTGAGGGGCTGGGTGACCTGGCCCCCGACGAGGGGGAGTCCCACGGTGGAGCCGATGAAGGGGCGGCCCAGCGATGACCACCGACGCCGTGGCACCGGGTGTGCTGCCCTTCGATCCCGAACATCCATTGGCCGGCGTGTGGGCTGAGCTGGTTGGCCAGTCCGATGCGGTGAGGGTGCTGCGCAGGGCGGTTGTCAGCGCTGCCGACTCGGCGTCCATCGGCAAGACGCAGGACGGCGGCACAGCACAGAACATGGGCACCCGTCATGCCATGACCCATGCCTGGCTCGTCACCGGACCTCCCGGCTCGGGGCGGTCGAATGCGGGGCGTTCTTTCGCTGCGGCGTTGCAGTGCCCACGCGGTGGCTGTGGCAGCTGCAATGAATGCCGCACCTCATTGTCGGGGGCCCACCCTGATGTCACGCTGGTGCGCACCGAGATGTTGTCGATCGGTGTGGATGAGGTGCGCGATCTGGTGCGCAAGGCGTCCATGAGCCCCACCATGGGGCGCTACCAGGTGATCGTGGTGGAAGATGCCGATCGCATCACCGACCGCGGTGCCGATGCGCTGCTCAAGAGTCTTGAGGAGCCCCCGGCCAAGACCGTATGGATTCTCTGCGCACCCACCCCTGATGATGTGATCGTCACCATCCGCTCACGTTGCCGTCAGGTGGCGCTGCGCACCCCACCCGATGCCGATGTGGTGCAGCTGTTGGTGAACCGCGACAGGATTGCGCCTGCAATGGCCGAATATGCTGCCAAGGCGGTGCAGGGCCATATCGGACGGGCCCGAGCCCTGGCCCGTGACGAAGAAGTGCGCAATGCCCGCCAGGCGGTGTTGCAGGTGCCGGCCCGTCTGACAAGCGTGGGGGCATGTCTTTCGGCTGCCGATGAGCTGGTGAAGGCCGCCCAGGCCGAGGCCGACCGGGTGACCGGGGCCCTGGACGAGGCCGACAGGAACCGGCTCAACCAGGCTCTGGGTTTCGGCACCAAGGGCGCCCGTCCACGCCATGCGGCGGCAGCGCTCAAGGAATTGGAGGACCAGCAGAAGGCCCGGGCAAAGCGGTTGCGCCGTGATGCGCTCGATCGAAGCCTCACCGAACTGACCACTTGGTATCGCGATGTGTTGGCCGTGCAGACCGGCGCCGTGGATCCCTCGGGCCGGTCCCCGGCCACCGGAGGGGCGGAAAACCCGGCCAACGGGTCCGTCCACACAGTGGGGCTGATCAATGCCGACATGGGCCCCGACGTGGGCCGCGCGGCGCGTGCCACCACCCCCGAACGCACCCTGCAGTGCATCGACGCGATCCTGGAATGCCGTGGTGCCCTGGAGTCGAATGTGAATCCGCTGTTGGCCACCGAGGCACTGATGTTCCAGCTGGCTGGACTCGACCGGACGGCGCCGAAAGCGCTCTGACCAGCGGGTTTTGATCGAAAGTCAGGTCAGGATCGCGGTTGGTGCGCGTGTCCACCGGAACTCTGCGGGGCTGAGCGGGAAAGATGAACCCTGAGGCAGTCTGACCATGTTGGGCTGCACGAGTACGGAGAGGATCCACCTGTGACTACGAGGGACGAGAACGGCAATCTCTACGACAGCGTGAGCGAGCCCAAGCAGACAGGCGAGGCAGCAGCCGACGACGCCCAGCACACCCCCGGGTTCCATCCCGGTTTCGGCGCTGTGCCCCAGGACCAGCCCGGCGATCCCATCAAGCGTGACGGTGCACCCGAGGCACCGAGCACTGGCGCGCCAGAAGCCCAGGGCGACAGCACGGCCGAGAACGACCCCGCCCCGGCGGATCGTCCGGGGCCCATGCCCGGCTTCCTCACGGCAGCCGAGGTGGCCGCCCAGGCCGAGCAGTCATCCGGTGCCGGACCATCAGCTGCCGGTGTGCAGAGCGCCGGTGTGCCCGGCGCATCAGCAACACCTTCCTTCCTGCGCACCACATCTGATGCTGGTGCCGGCGCTACAACCGGCGCCAATGAGGCATCCAGCGCTCCGGCAAGCGTCTCGCCGCCGCCGTCGATGCCCGTTGCGGCGGGCTCCACGGTGTTCGGCGCCGATCTGAGCAAGAGCAATTCGGCGCGTGACGGTCTGGAAGACACCGCCACCCAGCAGGCAGTGGTTGATTCCGAGGTTGCCGAACGCGAGCGCAAGGCCCGTGAAGAGGCCGACCGGGTGAAGCAGGAGCAGGCAGCCGCCAAGGCCCGCGAGAAGGCAGAGCGCGATCGTCGTCTGGGCACGGTGCATTCCACCGAGCCCGCACCGGCCCCCGTTGTGGTGGAGAAGCCGGGCATCCGCTCCAATGATCGTTTCGCCGGAGCCTTCGGCCTGTTCCTCATGCGCATCATCACCGCCGTGGTGGTTGGCGCCTACGGCTATCAGATGCTCACCGAGCGTCCGCCGGTGATCGATGCTCTGGAGTCCATCAGCATTCCGAGCGCCGGCATCGTCACCTGGGGTCTGGCAGGGCTGCTGCTGGTGCTCGCTGTGATGTACATCTTCGGTTTCGGCACGCGAGTGGCAGGCTGCCTCACCGCCGTGTTGGCGGGTCTCACGCTGGCCTTCTTCCGCTGGGGTGCGTTCAACCCCTTCATCGAAGGTCAGGCCGGGTTCTCCGGCGATATCGAGCTGTTGCTTGCCGGCCTTGGTCTGATGTTCCTCTTCCTGGGTGGTGGCGGCTGGTCGCTGGACGGCGGGATTCGCCGCTCGCGTGCCCGTCGCAAGCTTGAGGTCGACGACTGAGCCGGGCCGCTCGACGCGCATTGGAGCCCGCACTGCCGATCACCCTCGGTGGTGCGGGCTCTTGCTGCCCCAGACAGCTGCCGCCACGGGCGGTGACAACGCTAAAGTCTGTGCCATGGCACGGGTGATGGCGGTGGAGTTCCAGCCGCACGGGCAGCTGCATTTCCTGGCACCCGGCCCGGCCTCTGCCGACTGTGCCGTCGGTGATCGGGTGCTCTATCCCACCGACGATGGTCGGGAGATCGCCACCGTGGCATGGCATGGTGACGCCGAACTGCCCGATGGGGTGCCGGTGTGTGCCGGACCTGCCGACGACAAGGATCTGGCCCGTGACCGGGCCAATCGTCAGCGACGGGCCGATGCGGCGGCAGTGGCTGAACTGCTGATCGCACAACACGGCCTGGCGATGAAGCTGTTGGCCGTGGATTTTGTTGACCAGTCGTCCGAGTTCGACAAGCTCACGGTCTTCTATTACCAGGCCTCCAAGCGGGTCGATTTCCGTGCCCTGCTCGGTGATCTGGTGCGTGCGGTGCATTCCCGGGTGGATCTGCGCCAGGTGGGAGCCCGTGACGCGGCGCGACTCACCGGCGGCATCGGCCCTTGTGGACGGCCACTGTGTTGCGCGTCCATGCTCACTGTCGATCCAGTGTCACTGAGGCTGGCCCGCCAGCAGGACTTCATTGTCAGCGCCGCTCAGCGCTGCGGAATCTGTGGCCACGCAATGTGCTGCCTGCGTTATGAGGCTGCCGACTATGACGACTTCCATGCCCGCGCCCCCAAGATCGGCACCCGCGTGTCCATCCCCGGTGGTGAAGGCATGGTTGACGGCTTCCAGGTGCCGGCAGAGTCGGTGACGGTGCGCATCGATTCGGGGGAGCGCATCAGTTGTCCGCTGGCCGATGTGAGCCCTGGTGCTGGCGGCAGCCGCAACACCGAAGGGAGCTGCGCCTGCGCCAAAATCGGCGCTGCCGCTGCACAGGACGCCCACACCACCACACCGCACAAGCCACGTAAGCCGCGCATGCGCCAACGTTTGCGTCAGGAGGCGCAGGAAGCTGACGCCTGATTCGCGGCATGTCACTGGGGCTAGGTATAGTGAACGCGCCGTGCAAGCGGCAGGCCGTCTTAGCTCAGTCGGTAGAGCGACGCTCTCGTAAAGCGTAGGTCACGAGTTCGACTCTCGTAGACGGCTCCACACGTGGATTTGTGCGTGGGTGCGCAATGCAGCGGATGCATGGCTTTATCACGAAATCAGCGTAAATATGGCCGCAATAACGTTTTTGCCGTCATCCGGGCAGCGCTCATTGCGCGAGTAATGTGCCCGTTCGGGGGCAGGCAACAGTCGTCCCCGGAACCCACCGGGAGGGCGTGGTCCCCATGACCGAAGCAACTGCCGCCGTGCCGGACTACGAGCATGACGATCAACATCTGCATCGCAGTCTGAGCAACAGGCACATCCAGCTGATCGCGATCGGTGGCGCCATCGGCACCGGCCTGTTCATGGGTTCCGGCAAGACGATCCACACCGCCGGCCCGAGCATCATGCTCGTCTACCTCACGATCGGCATCGCGCTGTTCTTTGTGATGCGTGCCATGGGTGAGGTGTTGCTGTCCAACCTCAACTACAAGAGCTTCCAGGACTTCGCCGCCGACCTGCTCGGCCCCTGGGCCGGCTTCATCACCGGTTGGACCTATTGGCTGTGCTGGGTGGTCACCGGCATGGCCGACATGATCGCGGTGATCAGCTACTGGGACTTCTGGCTGCATGATGAGATGTGGTCGATCGTCTGCACAGTGGGCACGCTGGTGGCGCTGCTCATCCTGAATCTGCTCACCGTGAAGCTCTTCGGTGAGCTGGAGTTCTGGTTCGCCCTCATCAAGGTGATCGCCATTCTGCTGCTCATCGTGCTGGGTGTCGTGCTCGTCGTGATCGCCTTCACCACGCCCGACGGCATTCAGGTGTCGCTGTCGAATCTGTGGTCGCACGGTGGCTGGTTCCCCAAGGGCTGGAGCGGCTTCCTGGCCGGATTCCAGATCGCCACCTTCGCCTATGTGGGCATTGAGCTCGTCGGCACGACTGCTGCTGAAACCAAGAATCCGCTTGTCACCCTGCCCAAGGCCATCAATGCCGTGCCGCTTCGAGTGATCTTCTTCTATGTGTTGGCGCTCGGCGTGATCATGGTTGTCACGCCCTGGGACCAGGTTGATCCCTCGGTCTCGCCGTTCGTGAACCTGTTCTCCATGGTCGGCTTCGGTGCGGCCGCCACGGTGATGAATTTCGTGGTGCTCACCGCCGCTGCCTCGGGCGCTAACTCCGGTCTGTATTCCACCTCGCGCATGCTCTACGGGCTGTCGCACAAGGGCATGGCGCCGAATGTATTGGGCCGCCTCAGTCATCGTGGGGTTCCCTCGGCGGGTCTCTTCGTCACCGTTGTGCTCGTCGGTTCGAGCCTGGCGCTCACCGTGAGCGAGTCGGTGTTGGAGGCCTTCACCCTGGTGACCACGGTGTCTGCCGTGCTGTTCATCTTCGTGTGGAGCATCATCCTGGTGAGCTACCTCGTGTTCCGCGTGAAGCGCCCCGCCAAGCATGATGTCTCCACCTATCGCATGCCAGGTGGACGCATCACTGCGTGGGTTGTGCTGGCCTTCTTCGCCTTCATCCTGGTGGTGCTCACCCAGGAGCGCGACACACTCGAAGCACTCATCCTCACCATCGGCTGGTTCGTGGCGCTGCTCATTGCTTGGTTCGTGGTGCGTGGCCGCGCGCATGATGACGACATCGTCACCCAGGAATTGCACTCGGCTGAGGCCTGACAACTCATTGAGAGTATTTGTGCGTAAATCCAACGCCTAATGCCTTTGTATGGGTAATGTCCCCCCATCGAGTGTTGGCACCAGCCGACTCCGAAGTGATCCGGGAGGCGTGGTCCCATGAGCGAAGCAAGCGAAGTCGCAATCGACTACGAACATGACGATCAGCATTTGCATCGCAGTCTGAGCAATCGGCACATCCAGCTGATTGCCATTGGTGGTGCCATCGGCACCGGCCTGTTCATGGGTTCCGGCAAGACAATCCACACCGCCGGTCCGAGCATCATGCTGATCTACCTGATCATCGGTCTGGCCCTGTTCTTCGTGATGCGGGCGATGGGCGAGGTGCTGCTGGCCAGCCTGAACTACAAGAGCTTCCAGGATTTCTAGGCCGATCT
>CAXYYR010000053.1:0-12937 GCA_964293265.1 uncultured Propionibacterium sp. | reverse complement strand
CTGGCCAATGTGGGTTCCGGCGCCTATGCCACCCTGCGCAACCAGAACGGTGTTTTCCCGCAGAACATCGGCTGGCAGAAGGACGCCTGTGCCGGTGACCGCGTGAACTGACAACTCAGGAGCAACAGGGGCCGGAAGACATTCCGGCCCCTGTTTGCATCTGCTCGCCACACTGTTGACAGCAACCACACTGTCTTCATCAACCACAGTGTTGCCGTAACCACACTGTTGGAAGCAACTGTTCCGCGCCCAACCAGCGCTGCCGACTGGCGGACTCACCCCGCCTCCTGCGGCCCACCCCCTGTGCCCCGGAATAGAACCCAGTGGAGTGATGTTATTAGTTTCAGTATCAACTACTTTGGGGGCCTCATGGACACCACCGATAACCGCGTTCCTGTTCAGATCGGCATCTTCAGCGTCTCCGACATGACGCCTGATCCGACCAATGGCATCATGCCCACCGAGCACGAGCGCCTCAAGAACTACGGCCTGATCGTCAAGAAAGCTGAGGACATCGGTCTGGATGCCTTCGCCATCGGTGAGCATCACAATCCCCCCTTCGTGTCGTCTTCACCCACCACGACGCTGGCCTGGCTGGCTGCGCAGACCAGCAAGATCACACTGTCAACCGCCACCACGCTGATCACCACCGATGATCCGGTGAAGATCGCCGAGGACTATGCGATGTTGCAGCACCTTGCCGATGGTCGCGTTGACCTCATGCTCGGTCGCGGCAACACCGGCCCGGTGTACCCATGGTTCGGCAAGGACATTCGTCAGGGCATCAATCTGGCCCTGGAGAACTACAACCTGCTGCACCGTCTGTGGCGCGAGGAGGTCGTCGACTGGCAGGGCAAGTTCCGCACCCCGCTGCAGGGCTTCACCGCGGTGCCCCGTCCGCTGGACGATGTGCCGCCCTTCGTCTGGCACGGCTCGATCCGCTCCCCCGAGATCGCCGAACAGGCTGCCTACTACGGTGACGGTTTCTTCCACAACAACATCTTCTGGACGATGGCCCACACCAAGCGGATGGTCGATCTCTACCCTCGCCGCTACGAGCATTACGGCCATGGGCGCTACAACCAGGCCATCGTGGGTCTGGGCGGCCAGTTCTTCATGCGCAAGAACTCCCAGGACGCAATCAACGAATACCGTCCCTATTTCGACAATGCACCGGTGTACGGCCATGGGCCCACCATGGAGGAGTTCACCGATCTCACCCCGTTGACGGTGGGCTCACCGCAGCAGGTGCTCGAGCGCACGCTGAGCTTCAAGAACGATGTTGGTCATTACCAGCGCCAGATGTTCCTCATCGATCACGCCGGCCTGCCGGTGAAGACCGTATTGGAACAGCTCGATCTGCTGGGCGAGATCCTGCCCGAGATGCGCAAGGGCTTCGCCGAGGGTCGCCCCGACGACATTCCCGATGCACCGACGCATGCCTCGCTGCTGGCTGCCCGCAAGGCTGCCGGAGTGGGCCCCGTGGAGCATGTGCGCGGCGACATCGACGATGTCACCGGCACCTCCGATGCCCCCGAGCCCTCCCCCGAGGTGTTCCAGCAGTAAGTCTCCCCACAGGTTGTGGCTCCCCCGCCCGAACCCCGGGTGTTCCCAACCACTGGCACCCCGCCGCCACGCAAGCAGGACTGGCGCGGGGTGTCAGCGTGTGGATGAACCTCCCCGTTGGCAGCACTCTTTTGGCAACTCTCTGTTTTGGCAACACTCTTTTTGGCAACAGGGGTGCTGCCGTAGGCTCGACATGGGCCAGCGTTCACTGACCCAGCAAAGAAAGAAGTCCCATGAAGGTACTCGCCATCAGCGCCGGCATGAGCCAGCCCTCGTCAACCCGCATGCTGGTCGATCGGCTGGCAGCAGCGACCACACAGCGCGCCACGGCTGCAGGCATCGAGCTCGAGCCGATCGATGTGATCGAGCTGCACGATCTGGCACCCGAGCTCATCAGCGCCGAGATATCGCGGGTGAACGGCACCAAGGTGGCCCATGCGATGGAGCAGCTCGAGGCGGCAGACGCCCTCATTGTGGTGAGCCCCATCTACAACGCCCAGATGTCGGCCCTCATGGCACTGTTCTTCGAGGTGGCCGACGATGCCATCGTGCGCGGCAAGCCGGTGCTGTTGGGCGCCACCGGAGGCACGGCACGCCATTCCCTGGCCATTGACCACTCGCTGCTGCCGCTCTTCCACTATCTGCATGCCCTGGTGGCACCGACATCGATCTTCGCTGCCACTGATGACTGGGGCACCCCGGGCAGGCTGGACGAGCGCACGGCACATGCCAGCGCCTCGTTCGTCTCGCTGCTGGCCATGCGCGCCGGGGCCCCGGCATCGGAGGGTCTGGCCTCCGATGCAGCTGACAAGCCCTCACATGCCTCCGACGATTTCGAACTGCCGGGTGATTTCGAGAGCATGTTCAACGCGATCTGAGGCTCCGCCCCAGAGGTTCAACACGATCCGGGATCGCTGACCCAAGTTTTGGCAGCGATCCCAGGTCACTGTGAATGCAATGGTGGGCGCCTCCCTTTCGGGAGACGCCCACCATTGCATTGGCTGCAGGCTCATCACCGGCTGGTGATCGAACCGCCTGCCTTCTCGATCTTTTCCTTGGCCGAGGCGCTGAACTTGTCAGCGGTCACGTCGAGCTTCACGGTGATGTCGCCATCGCCGAGCACCTTGACCAGCTGGCCGGAGCGCACTGCGCCCACACCCACCAGATCATCGACGCCCACGGCACCGCCGGCGGGGAACAGCTCGGCAATGCGCGAGATGTTCACCACCTGGTAGTTCACCTTGTAGGGGTTCTGGAAACCGCGCAGCTTGGGCAGACGCATGTGCAGCGGCATCTGACCACCTTCGAAGTTCTCGGGCACGTTCTTGCGTGCACCGGTGCCCTTCGTGCCACGGCCTGCGGTCTTGCCGCCCTTGCCAGCTTCACCGCGACCTACACGGTGCTTGGTCTGCTTTGCCCCGGGAGCGGGACGCAGATGATGGACCTTGATGGCCATCTCACTTCACCTCTTCCAAGGTGACCACGTGACGTGCAGCTCGGGCCATGCCACGGAACTCCGGGCGGTCGGGCTTGATCACGGAATCACCAATACGCTTCAGGCCCAGAGCACGCACAGTCTTGCGCACGGCGGGCTTCTCAGCCACGGTCGACTTGATCTGGGAAATCTTCAGCTGTGCCATCAGGCCTTCACCTCGACTTCCTGACGTGCGCGAAGCAATGCGGCAGGAGTGACATCGGCCACGGACTTGCCGCGACGCTTTGCCACCTGCTCGGGCTCCTCGAGCATGTGCAGGGCCTCAACGGTGGCATGCACCACGTTGATGGCATTGGGCGAACCCAGTGACTTGGCCAGCACATCGTGGATGCCTGCGCACTCGAGCACTGCACGGCATGCGCCGCCTGCGACCACGCCGGGGCCGGGGGAAGCCGGACGCAGCATGATGACGCCGCCCGCCTTCTCGCCCTGCACGGGGTGCGGAATGGTGCGCTGCACCATGGGCACCTTGAAGAAATGCTTCTTGGCCTCCTCGACACCCTTGGCGATTGCCGCGGGCACCTCCTTGGCCTTGCCGTAGCCGACACCCACGGTGCCTTCGCCATCGCCCACCACAACAAGTGCGGTGAAACTGAAGCGACGGCCACCCTGGACCACCTTGGACACGCGGTTGATCGTTACCACGCGCTCCAGGTACTGGTCACGGTTGCGGTCATTGTCACGGCCCCGACGATCGTCACGACCGCGACGATCATTGCCCTGGCCACGTCCGCGGCCTTGAGCTTGAGTATTCATCGCAGGTTCTTCCTTTCCATCGTCAGAGTCCGAGACCAGCCTTGCGGGCGCCATCGGCGACCGCAGCGACTCGTCCGTGGTATTGGTTGCCGGCCCGGTCGAACACGACCTGGCTCACGCCGGCCTCCTTGGCACGCTGGCCAATGAGCTCGCCGACCTTCTCGGCCTTGGCCTTCTTATCGCCCGACATGCCCCGCAGCTCGGTCTCCATGGTGGAAGCCGATGCCAGGGTGCGGCCCGCGACATCGTCGACAACCTGCGCCAGCATGTGGCGCGAGCTGCGGGTGACGACCAGACGGGGACGCTCCGGGTAACCGAAGATGTTCTTGCGCACGCGCTTCTGGCGACGCATCTGCGAAGCCTTGCGGGTTGCAAGGTTCCTGCGGTGGTTGATGTTGATCGCCATGATCAGGCGCCTGCCTTTCCAACCTTGCGGCGGACGTGTTCGCCCGCGTAACGCACACCCTTGCCCTTGTAGGGCTCCGGCGGACGAATCTTGCGGATGTTCGCCGCAACCTCACCGACAACCTGCTTGTCGATGCCGTGGATCGTGAAGCTGGTCGGGGTCTTCACCTCAAAGGTGACGTCCTCGGGAGCGTCCACAATCACCGGGTGCGAGAAGCCGAGCGCAAACTCGAGCTGCTTGGGACCCTTGGGCACAACGCGGTAGCCGACGCCAACGATTTCAAGATCGCGCTGGTAGCCGTCATGCACACCGATGATCATGTTGTTCACCAGGGTGCGCGACAGACCGTGCAGCGCGCGATTCTGACCTCGGACATGGGGGCGGGCGAGGACGAACTCACCTCTGTCGTTCTTCTTGATCGTGATGGGCTCGGGGACATTCCAGTCCACGCTGCCCTTCGGACCCTTCACGCCCACATGCTGGCCATCGAGAGTGATCTCGACACCGGACGGGACGGTGATGGGGAGCCTGCCAATTCGTGACATCTCACATTCTCCTGTTCTGTCTCGGTCCGGTCACCATACGTAGGCGAGCACTTCGCCGCCTACGGACTTCTCGTGCGCCTGCTTGTCGGTCATCAGGCCCTGTGAGGTCGAGATGATCGCAACGCCCATGCCGCCAAGAACCTTCGGCAGCTGGTTGGACTTTGCATAAACCCGCAGACCGGGCTTGGAGATGCGGCGTACGCCGGCGATGGAACGCCTGCGATCGTCGCCGTACTTGAGGGTGACGACGAGTTTCTTGCCCACTTCGTCGGTCTCCGGCTCCTTCACCGCATAATCGGCGATGTAGCCCTCCTGCTTCAGGATCTCGGCAATTCCTGCCTTGATCTTGGAGCTCGGCATGCTGGTTTCGTCGTGGAACGCCTGATTGGCGTTACGCAGACGAGTCAACATGTCTGCGATCGGGTCGGTCATGGTCATGGCCTTGTAGCCTCTTTCTCGCAACGGTTTCCGAACTTGAGGACCTGCTGCGTTGGATATTGAGTGCCGCGCCGCGCCGCCCGGAAACCGGGCCGCACGATGCAGTGGCGAGTGGGCCGGAGCTCACTCGTGGTGCGGGTGATGAATTCGCTGTGCGAGCTCACCAGGACGAGGTGACAACACCGGGCAGATCGCCGGCATGTGCCAACTCGCGCAGGCAAATACGGCACAGGCCGAACTTGCGATACACCGAGCGCGGACGCCCGCAGCGCTGGCAGCGGGTGTAGGCACGCACGCCAAACTTCGGCTTGCGTGATTGCTTCACCTTCAGAGCAGTCTTTGCCATCAGATTCCCTACTTCCTCTTGCCCCGGAAGGTCCGCGTCTTGGGGGCCTTCACATCGTCCTTCGCCTTGAACGGGAAGCCCAGGTGCTTCAGCAGCGCGCGGCCTTCCTCATTCGTCTGTGCTGTGGTCACGAAGGTGATGTCCATGCCACGAACGCGATCAATCTTGTCCTGATCGATCTCAAGGAACATGACCTGCTCGGTGAGACCAAAGGTGTAATTGCCGTTGCCATCGAACTGATTGGAGTTGAGGCCACGGAAATCACGAATACGGGGAAGCGCCAGCGACAGAAGCCGGTCGGCGAACTCCCACATGCGGTCACCACGAAGGGTGACATGGCAACCAATGGCCTGTCCCTCGCGCAGATGGAACTGTGCGATGGACTTGCGGGCCTTGGTGGTCTGCGGCTTCTGGCCGGTGATGGCGGTGAGGTCCTTGACGGCCCCATCGAGCACCTTGCGGTCATTGGCAGCGTCGCCCACACCCATGTTCACCACGATCTTGGTGAGACCGGGGATGAGCATCGGGTTGTCATAGTTGAACTCATCGTGAAGCGCCTTGACGATTTCTTCGCGGTACTTCTTCTTGAGGCGGGGCATCTCGGGTGCCGATGCCTGCGCGACCTCTGCGATCGCCAGGCCGGCGTCAGTATCCTTGCGGGCCATCAGATCTCCTTCCCGGTCTTGCGAGCGATCCGCACGCCACGGGTGCCTTCATATTCGGACCCATCGGCGCGACGCTTGCTCACCTTCTGGCGCTGGGAGCCAATACGGGTGAGCACATCCTTGCCACCGTCCTTGACCAACAGCTGCACATTGGACACGTGAATCGGGGCCTCGGAGGCAATGATGCCGCCCTTGACCTCACGGCCGTCGGCACCTGCGGAATCACGCTGATGACGCTTGACGATGTTGGCACCCTGCACGGTCACGCGACCACGCTCGGTGTCCACGGCGAGGATCTCGCCGACAACGCCCTTGTCCTTACCGGCGATCACCTGAACGCGATCGCCCTTCTTGAGCTTCATCTTCGCCATCTCAGATCACCTCCGGAGCCAGTGACACGATGCGCATGAAGCGCTTGTCGCGCAGCTCGCGGGCAACCGGTCCGAAGATACGGGTGCCGCGGGGCTCACTGGTGGTGCCACCGAGGATCACGGCAGCGTTTTCGTCGAACTTGATGTACGAACCGGCAACACGACGGTGCGACTTCACTGTGCGCACGATGACCGCCTTGACGACCTCGCCCTTTTTCACAGCGCCCCCGGGGATGGCGTCCTTCACGGTGCACACAATGGTGTCACCGAGCCCGGCGTAGCGACGCTTCGAGCCACCGAGAACACGAATGCACAAGAGTTCCTTGGCACCAGTGTTGTCGGCGACCTTCAGTCGCGACTCCTGCTGGATCATTTCTTCTCCTCTGCCCAACCGGTTCCCCGGAGTTTCCTCCAAGGCCTTGCCGGACTCGTTGTTGACCCCTGGATTTTGCCAGAGGGTGTCGTGGCGCCAACTACGCGGATGACGCCATCAAGTCTGTGCTTAGCGAGCCTTCTCGACGACCTCGGTGAGGCGCCAGCGCTTGGTGGCCGACAGCGGACGTGTCTCCACGATCCGCACGCGGTCGCCCTCGCCGGCCTCGTTCTTCTCGTCATGGGCCTTGAGGCGCACGGTCTTGGTGATGACCTTGCTGTACAGGCCGTGCTTGACGCGATCCTCCACGGCGACAACCAGGGTCTTGTCCATCTTCGACGAGACCACGATGCCCTCGCGGACCTTGCGGCCGGCGCGCTCGGTGGTGTTTTCAGTGGGGCTCATGCCTCGGCCTTTCCGTCACGATCGGGATCTTCCACAATGCCCAGATTGCGCTCCTGGAGCACGGTGTAGATGCGCGCAATGTCCTTGCGCACTTCACGCAGCCGGGCGGTGTTCTCGAGCTGACCGGTGGCACCCTGGAAACGAAGGGCGAACAGCTCTTCCTTCAGCTTGACCACTTGATCGTTGAGGTCGCTGCGCGACTGTCCACGAAGATCAGCAGCCTTGATGGACTCTGTCTTTGCCATATCAGAACTCACCCGCTTCACGTGTGATGATGCGTGCCTTGAAGGGCAGCTTGTGGATTGCCAGGCGCAGGGCCTCACGGGCAACTTCGTCGGTGACACCGGCGAGCTCGAAAAGCACACGGCCGGGCTTCACATTGACCACCCAGAACTCCGGGGAGCCCTTGCCGGAACCCATGCGGGACTCGGCGGGGTGCTTGGTCAGGGGACGATCGGGGTAGACGTCGATCCACACCTTGCCACCGCGCTTGATGTAGCGGGTCATGGCAATACGTGCGGCCTCGATCTGACGATTCGTCATGTATGCCGGCTCGAGCGCCTGCACACCGTACTCGCCGAAGGCCAGCTCGGTGCCGCCCTTCGCCATACCGCGGCGATTCGGGTGGTGCTGCTTGCGGTACTTAACTCGTCGAGGAATCAGCATCTGTCTCAGGCTCCTGCGTTCTCGGTAGCGGCCTGCGCGGGCGCTGCGGCAGGTGCACTGGCCGCAGCATCGCTGCGGGGTGCCTGCTCGCGTGCCGCGTCGGCACGACGGCGGCCACCACGCTCACCGCGCCCGGGGCGACGGTTTGAGCGCTGACGGCTCGGGGCCGCCTGACGGGCAGCCTTCTGGGCAGCGCGCTCGGCACGAGTGCCGGTGACGTCGCCCTTGTAGATCCACACCTTCACGCCGATGCGACCGAAGGTGGTGCGGGCCTCGTAGAAGCCGTAATCGATATCAGCGCGCAGGGTGTGCAACGGCACACGGCCTTCGCGGTAGGACTCGGAACGGCTCATCTCGCCGCCGCCAAGACGACCGGAGCAACGGATGCGGATGCCCTTGGCACCTGAGCGCATGGCGCTCTGCTGTGCCTTGCGCATGGCGCGGCGGAAAGCGACGCGCGCTCCCAGCTGCTCCGCAATGCCCTGGGCAACCAGCTGAGCATCGGTCTCGGGGTTCTTGACCTCGAGGATGTTCAGCTGGATCTGCTTGCCGCTGAGCTTCTCCAGTTCACCGCGCACGCGCTCCGCCTCGGCGCCATTGCGTCCGATGACGATGCCCGGACGTGCGGCATACAGGAAAATGGTGATGCGGTCGCTACGACGCTCGAGCTCGATGGAGCTGATGCCGGCGCGTTCGAGATTCTTCACCAGCCAGGCGCGGATCTTGTCGTCCTCGCCAACCAGTTCCGAGTACTGCTTCTCGGCATACCAGCGCGACTTGTGATCAGTGGTTACACCCAGCCGGAAGCCGATCGGGTTGATCTTCTGTCCCACGCTCAGGCCTCCTTCGTGTCGTCAGATGCGGTGTCCTTGGCGGTTGCCTTGGACGTGGTCTTGGTGGTGCTCGACTTCTTGCCTGCTGCAGCCTTGGTGGCCGGCTTCTTGACAGGCTTGTCTGCTGCTGCCTTGGATGCTGCCGGCTTCTTGGCTGCTGCCTTGGGGACGGCTGCCTTCTTGGCCGGCTTCTCGTCAGCTGCTTTGGTCTCGGCGACCTGGGCATCAGCAGCCACTGCCTTGGCAGGAGCTGCATAGCTGCGGGCCACCGGATGACCGGCACTCTCGGCCGGCTCCACCACTGCTGTGATGTGGCTGGCGCGCTTGAGGATGCGGCTTGCCGAACCCTTGGCGCGGGGACGGATGCGACGCATGGTCACGCCCTCGTCCACGTAGATCTGGCTGATGACCAGTTGCTCGTTGTGCAGGCCCTCGGAGCTCTCCGCATTTGCTACGGCGCTCTCGATCACCTTGCGCACGGGCTCGGCCGCTGCCTGCGGGGCGAACCGCAGGGTCGCAATTGCCTGACCGGCATCCATACCGCGCACCGTGTCAGCAACGCGACGCACCTTCTGGGCACTCATCCGAACGTGACGCGCGATGGCGTACGAGCCAGGACGATCCCCGAGCAGGGCAACGCGACGACTGGGTCGCTGTGTGATGTTGCTCATCGAATTCATTCCTTCTCTGCCGCGCTCAGCGCCGGCGGGCCTTCTTGTCGTCCTTCACGTGACCCCGGAAGGTGCGCGTGGGCGCAAACTCTCCGAGCTTGTGGCCGATCATGCCCTCGGTAACGAATACCGGGACGTGCTTGCGACCATCGTGCACGGCGATGGTGTGCCCGAGCATGTCGGGGGTCACCATCGAACGGCGCGACCACGTCTTGATGACGTTCTTCGTGCCGTTCTCGTTCTGCACGTCGATTTTCTTCTGCAGGTGCCCGTCAACGAACGGACCCTTTTTCAAGCTGCGAGGCATTATCTCCTGGCTTCCACTCAGCGCTTCTTGCCGGACTTGCGGCGACGGACGATCAGCTTGTTGCTGGCCTTGTTCTTGTCACGGGTGCGACTCTCCGGCTTGCCCCAGGGGCTCACCGGATGACGACCACCGGAGGTCTTGCCCTCGCCACCACCGTGGGGGTGGTCAACGGGGTTCATCACGACACCACGGACGGTCGGGCGGATGCCCTTCCAACGGCTCCGGCCCGCCTTGCCCCAGCTGATGTTGGAGTATTCGGCGTTGCCCACCGAGCCGATGGTGGCCCGGCAGCGCACGTCGACCATGCGCATTTCGCCCGAAGGCATGCGCAGTGTCGCGTACTTGCCCTCACGGGCAACCAGCTGAATTCCTGCACCGGCGCTGCGACCGAGCTTGGCGCCACCACCGGGACGCAATTCCACGGCGTGCACCTGGGTGCCGACCGGGATGTTGCGCAACGGAAGATTGTTGCCGGGCTTGATGTCGGATTCCGTGCCGGCGTGCACAACGGCACCCTGCTCGAGACCCTGCGGCGCAATGATGTAACGCTTCTCGCCGTCTGCATAGTGCAGCAGCGCGATGCGGGCGGTGCGGTTCGGGTCGTACTCGATGTGAGCGACCTTGGCCGGCACGCCGTCCTTGTCATAACGCTTGAAATCGATGATGCGGTAGGCCTGCTTGTGACCACCACCGATGTGCCTGGTGGTGATGCGTCCTGAGTTGTTGCGTCCGCCCGTCTTCGACTTCGGGGCCAGAAGCGACTTCTCCGGGGTCGACCGGGTGATCTCGCTGAAGTCCGACACACTCGACCCGCGTCGGGCCGGTGTTGTCGGCTTGTACTTACGAATAGCCATGAGGTGTCTTCGTTCCTTGTCTACGCGTCAGCTCTCGGTCACTCGGCCGGAGCATTCCCGAAAATGTCGATGTGGTCGTTCTCGGCGACAGTCACGATCGCACGCTTGGTATCGGGGCGCTTGCCCATGCCATAGCGCGTGCGGCGCTTCTTGCCCTTCCGATTGGCGGTATTGACGCCGACGACCTTGACACCGAACACGGCCTCCACAGCCTGACGGATCTCGGTCTTGTTGGCCTTGGGATCAACGATGAAGGTGTACTTGTTCTCATCGATGAGGCCGTAGCTCTTCTCACTCACCACGGGTGCCAGAAGCACATCGTGGGGATCATGAATCTTGAAGTCGCTCACTTGGCCTTCTCCTCAACAGCCGCGGCCTCGCTCGACGTGGCGACGGCCTTGACGGACTTGCCCTTGGCGGGGCCTGCAACGTACGCATTGAGCGCCGCTTCGCTGAACACGACTGCGTCGGCCAGCAGGACATCGTAGGTGTTCAGCTGATCCCAGCTGACCACGTGGACACCCAGCAGATTGCGCATCGAGAGCCAGCTGAGCTCATCGTTGCGTTCCAGAACCACCAGGACGCGGACGTAATCGCCCAGACCGGCAATGACACCGGATGCAGTCTTGGTGCTCGGCTTGTCACCGGACACGAACTGGCTCACCACATGGATGCGACCCTCGCGGGCACGATCCGACAGTGCGCCGAGCAGAGCACGGGCAACCATCTTCTTGGGTGTGCGCTGGCTGTACTCGCGCGGCACGGGGCCGTGTGAGATACCGCCGCCGGCCCACTGGGGAGCGCGGATCGAGCCCTGACGAGCGCGACCGGTGCCCTTCTGACGCCATGGCTTCTTGCCGCCGCCGGCGACTTCAGCGCGGGTCTTGGTGGAATGGGTGCCCTGGCGAGCCGCGGCGAGCTGAGCCGTCACGACCTGATGCATCAGGGGGACATTCGCCTGCACGTCGAAGAGCTCGCCCGGAAGCTTGGCGCTGCCGGCCTTCTTGCCCTCGGCGTTGACAATGTCGATCGAGGTGGTCTCGTTCACTTGACTTCACCCTTCTTGGCAGCGGACCGCAGCACAACGAGTGCGCCCTTGTTGCCGGGCACCGCGCCACGCACGAGCACCAGGCCCTTGTCGTTGTCGACGCCGGCAATGGCCAGGCTCTGCACGGTCTTGCGTGCATTGCCCATGCGCCCTGCCATGTGCAGTCCCTTGAACACGTGACCCGGGGTGGAGCATGCTCCGATGCCACCGGGCGAACGATGCTTGCGGTGCACGCCGTGGCTTGCGGAAAGACCGCGGAAACCCCAACGCTTCACAACGCCTGCAGTGCCCTTGCCCTTGGTCACACCGGTCACATCGACGATGTCGTCGGTGGTGAAGGTGTCAGGTCCGAGCTCCTGGCCCAGGGTGTACTCACTGGCGTCGGAGGTGCGGATCTCTGCGAGGTACTTGCGGGGTGTCACCTTGGCTGCGGCGAACTGGCCTGCAGCGGGCTTGGTGACGGACTTGGCGCGGATTGCTCCGTAGCCGAGCTGAACCGCCGAGTAACCATCGGTGTCGGGCGTGCGCACCTGCGTCACAACGCAGGGGCCTGCCTGGATCACTGTCACGGGGACAAGGCGATTGTTCTCGTCCCACAACTGGGTCATGCCGAGCTTGGTGCCCAGCAGTCCCTTCACTTTGCGTTCGCTAGTCATGTTCTGCGGCCTCACGGAAGCTTGATTTCGATGTCGACACCTGCAGGCAGGTCGAGACGCATGAGCGAATCGACTGTCTTGGGCGTCGGGTCGAGGATGTCGATGAGCCGCTTGTGAGTACGCATTTCGAACTGCTCGCGGCTGTCCTTGTACTTGTGGGGCGAACGAATGACGCACCACACGTTCTTCTCGGTCGGAAGCGGCACCGGACCGGCAACCTTTGCACCGGTACGGGTAACGGTGTCGACGATCTTGCGCGCCGACGAGTCGATGACCTCGTGGTCATAGGCACGGAGCCTGATGCGGATCTTCTGTCCCGCCACGGTTGTTCCTCTTCTCGTCCCTGCCGGGCCGAACTACCGGCCCTGCCTGGTTGGGACAAGAGAAAACACACACCGAAAACGCTCCGTCTTCGCCGCTATTTTCCCTTGTCAATGCCATGTTGCACGGTACCCGAGGTCGGGTGTGTCGGACTCCGCTCACCGGCGCGGATGAACATCCGCGGGATTGGTGGCGGCCACGAACGAACCGACCAG
>CAXYYR010000052.1:0-13096 GCA_964293265.1 uncultured Propionibacterium sp. | reverse complement strand
ATGCCTCCTTCAGGTGCTTCAGGGTGGTGGTCAGGGACTCCCATCGGGCCCAGAACGCGGCCAGCTCGGCCCGTCCGGCGTCGTTGAGTGCATAGAACTTCCGCGGCGGACCCTTGTCCGAGGCCTTGCGGTTCACGGTGACGTGCTTGTTCTTCTCGAGCCGCAGCAGAATCGTGTAGGCGGTGCCCTCCACCACATCGCTGAAGCCCATGGCATTCAGTTGGTGGGTGATCTCGTAGCCGTAGGTCTCCTGTCGGTCGATGATCTGCAGCACGCAGCCCTCCAGGCCGCCTTTCAGCATCTCCGTGGACGGTTCCATGTGATCACCTCACTACTCTTTCTCACTGGTATGCAGTAACGCTAGGTACCGGTACAAGGTAACACTAGGTAGTGAGAAAACAAAACGAGGGAACCCAGGCCTGTTGGCCGGGCTCCCTCTGACCGCTGTTATTTCCCGTCGTTCGGGATGTCGGTCTGGCGATTCAACTCGGAGATCTTGTCCACCAGATCGTTCTGCACCACTTCGTGGGGAACATTGTGGATCACCACGCCATTCTGGGTGCGCCCATCAGTGGGGAAGGGCCCATCCGGCCCAGCGTCCTCCCCATCGCTGTCCACGTCGGTGACCTCAAGATCGGCCATCTCTGCGGCATCCCAGCGATCGTCACGCGAGGGGGCCTGCTGGCGGTCCTCGACTGGGCGGTCCTCGGGCTTCATCACCCTGGCGGGTGCTCCCTCAACCTCCTTGTTGGCGCCACCATCGTCGTCCCAGACGATGTGTTTGTCGTCACCAAGTGCCTTGTCAACGGCATCATCGGCGGGCCGCACAAACTCTGGCGTCGAGACGGGAATGGTGGCAACGTCCTCGCCATTGCGCTTCACGGTGGCGGTTTCCATCCACTGCGGCGCGCCCGGAGCTGTGGCCGAGAAATCCTGGCCCAGCGCCGTCTCCTCCAGCGTCTCGTCCGACTCGATGCGTCGATTGGCGGTGAAGTCCTCGCGGTGATCGTTCACCACCTGCCAGAACCGTTGCTCGTCGGCGTCGATGTAATAGGGGCTGCGCTGGCCCACAGTGGCCCCTTCGGTGCCGCCCACAGCATTGGCTGCGATGAGCTCGTTGGCGATGGCGCCGATGTCATATTTGGTGATCGGCGCATCCCCGTCACGCTCAATGGGCTGAATGATGCCCATGTCAATCGCCTCAGTGCGGGTGGCATAGAGCAATTCGCGTGGCAGCTTCGTGTGATCAATATAGTTGGTCATGATCCTGGTCCTTTCAGGGTCTTGGCCTCATCGGGCGGCAACTCGGTGGGGCCATTTTTTGCTGTAACTCAATGCTACGGAGGGTGTTTCAGCACCCCGACGGCGGGGTCCTGCCAACCCATACCCATGGGTTCAGTGGTCGGGCACACCATCTGACATGTGTGTCATGGGAGCTGATCGGGCGTACTGTGACATGAAAACAACAGAATTCGTGTGGAAAAGAAGTGCTTCTCCTGTGAACAACGATGCTCGCAATCATCACGCGCTCCCCAACGCAGATGGGGGACCCGCCAACCAAACGGGTCCCAATACGCCTGAGCCATCCAATACATCCAGTGCTCCCGGTGCGCCTGCCCGGGCCAGTAATTCCGAACAGACCGGTGGGGCCCCGAAGCTGGGTCTGCTGGAACGCCAGGGCATCCAAGGTCCCCTCAAATGGGGCTTCGTTGCCGTGCTGGTCTTCATGGCCGGCAATTCGATGGAGCTCGGCTTCATCTCGCCCTTCCTGCAGGACAGGGGGCTCACCAGCGGCCAGGTGAGCGTCATGCTCACCGTCTACGGCGCCGTCGTGGCCATTGCCTCGTGGTTCTCCGGTGCGCTGGCCGACTCGTGGCGGCCACGAAGGGTCATGCTCACCGGCTTCGTGCTGTGGGTCATCTTCGAAATCATCTTCCTGGGCGCCGGCGTCGGGCCCACGAACTATCCCGTGATGCTCATCTCCTATGCGTTGCGAGGCACCGGCTATCCGCTGTTTGCCTACGGTTTCCTGGTCTGGGTGACCATGGAGACCCCCGAAGAACGACTGGGGCGGGCAACCGGCTGGTTCTGGTTCGCCGTGGCCGCAGGCCAAGGCGTGATCGCAGGCTATGTGCCTTCGATCCTCATTCCGATCATCGGTGAAATGGCGACCCTGTGGCTGTCGGTGGCCTTCGTGCTCGGTGGTGGCTTCATGGCGCTTGCCCTGCTCAAGCCTTCCGACGAGGGTGCCGATGCGGTGCGTCCCAGCGCTGCCGAGACGATTTCCGGCCTTGCCCGGAGCGCCACAATCGTGGTGCACCGCCCCAAGGTTGCCGTTGGTGGGTTCGTGCGCATCATCAACCAGGTTGCCTATTTCGCGTTCCCGGCGTTCTTCTCGTATTACATGATCAAGTCGGTGGGTTTCTCCACGTCGAACTGGCAAGTTGTCTGGGGTGCGCTGAACCTGGCAAATGTGTTTGCCTCCCTCATCATGGGCTATGTGGGCGACAAGCTCGGGCGCATCAAGACCGTTGCCTGGATCGGTGGTCTTGGCTGTGCGCTCACCGTCTTTGCGATGTATTACGGCTCGGTGTGGTTCGGCGACAACATGATTGCCGCGATCATTCCGGCCATGCTGTTCGGCATCACGCTGGGAGCCTATGTGCCGTTGTCAGCCATCGTGCCGACGCTTGCTCCCGATCAGAAGGGTTCGGCAGTCGCCATCCTCAACCTCGGCGCAGGCCTGTCGAACTTCGCCGGACCGCTCGTGGTCACCCTGTTCCTGGGCAGCCTCGGCGTTAACGGCGTGATCTGGATTCTCATCGCGCTCTATGTGGTGTCGTTCGCACTCACCTTCACGCTGAAGCCCAGCAAGAAGGAGCGTGCATTCGCCGCTGCATGAGCATGTGAAAGGGTCTCTTCTGATCAAATCAGAAGAGGCCCTTTTTCTGTGCCTGGGCCGGTGGCACTAATACATATTAGGAATTGGGGGTGCCTCAGCTAGCAATGGTGGATGTTGTGCTGGCTGGGTGTATAATTCATCAGTGGGTTATAACCGGCGAATGCTGATCTGTCTAGTGCTGTTATTCGGGTCGTGACCTCAGAGGCGGAAGGTTGATATGGAGTAGTTGTTACTTTGTTCAGTGACGTTCTGTTTCGCTGCTAACTAGTGATCTTAGGTCTTGAATTTCTTCAAGGTGAGAAGCGTGAGAACAGTGATCATCCTTCCGTCATGGGGCGAGTGTGGCAGTGTCAAGTCTTCGATGGATCAAAGATAGGGTACCGAGCATGTCCAACGCATCTTGTTCGGTGATTGACCAGTTAAGGCGTGTCTCGTGTGCTGCCGGATTGCGGAATGTGCTGAACAATCCTTTGGAAAGATTGGCAATACCAGTCTGTTCGTTGTGCTCAGTGACGGATGAAAATGAGTTCAGTAGAATTCTTGGAGCTGCGCCCGATAGCGCCGCATCTACAACTTTGTAGCCATCCTCGTCCACTTCGGCCATTTTTGATAGTCGACTTCCTAGTCCCTTGACTGCTTCGAATACGACTTCATAGTATTCGGACTTCGACAAATGGTCGCGACAGTGTTTGACCACTTCCGAGTGGTAATTACGTTTGGTTAGCAGGCTTTTCAGCCGTTCGCCCCTGCTTAAGGCCTCTTGGACTGTTTTGGCAGGTTGTGTTGTCGCCACCTTCCCTTCATCGTTCACTCTCAATCCTTCCAACGACAGAATCTGGTTTAATTTGTCGCAGGCCGTATCGGCCTGTGTTGCCCGATTCAGCGTGTGCTGTGGCGAAAATGACACAGTGATGAGTTTGACAAGGGCGTTTCCGTTACCGGTTGCGCACTGATTATCGCTGACGGCTTGTGCTAGACGTCGCCATTTCGTGTATCACTCACCGGGATCGCGTTTGCGGATCCCGACCTCCACTAGAATGTGTGTCAGCTCACTGCCGGAATAGAGTTCTCCGATCACCTTGGCGACATCTTCGATTGTGCCCGGTTGAAACGGGCTAATGAGTGTCATGACTTATCCCTTCCCGCAGCGACAAGGGAGGCTACCTCATTCGCGATTTCTTCGATACTGAAAACTCCCGTGTTCAGGGCTTTTATCCCGGCGATCATCGGAAGATGCTGCTGCATGTCGTCGGCGGTGACCCGGTGCCACACTGGGAGGATAACCTGGCTATCCGGCTGCCCCATCTGCCGTCCATATAGTGCGTCTAGTTCGGCTTGGGTCCACTGTTTAGCAATGAAATTAGGAGAAATGATAACCAGCCCGTAGGTCGCATTCGTGATGCCTTTTTCAACAGCTCGCCGGATCGGCGTACCCCAAGTGATATTGAGTTCGTCGAACCATACCGAGAGGTTCCGCGTCTGCAGTGCTTCTGTGAGAGGACGTGCGATGTCGTTTTTGTCCTCGCTAGCGTGCGAGATGAACACGTCCCTATGGTCGTCAATATTAGCGGCTGTACTGGGGATTGCTCTCAGAGGCCTGTCAGAATGCACAGTTGAGAGATGGAACCGCGCCTCACTGCGAGTAATGGAAGCGTTCATCCGATCTAGCGCCAACTTGCGTTCTTTCTCTGAGTTGATGTCGTATCTGCGACGGGCTTCGGAGAGTTTCTTCTCCCCAGTGGCGACTCTGCTCTCGATCTTGGCGCGCTCTTTCTCGGCATCGTTGGCCTTCTTGTCCTGACGGCTTGCTTCGGCCAAACGCGATTGGCGCGTCGAGTTGCTTTTTGTCTTGTCTGCGGCAGACTTTGCTTTCGCGGCCTTCTCGTGAGCAGAGCCGATCTTCGCCGACTCCCGCTGGAGCTTCTGCCTAAGTTGGTCGAGCTTCCGCTGCTCTTGGCGGACCTGAGAATCACTTGCCATACACATGAACGTATCGGGCGGCTCTGACATTCTTGGCTAACTGCTCGCGCTCACATTCATACTGAAGCCGAGCAAGAAGGAGCGTGCACTCGCCGCTGCTTAGGCGAATGCCTCCACTTTCATCTCATCGGCATGCAGGCGCTCCTGTGCGAGGTCATAGGCGCCCTGCATGCCGACCCATACCCGGGCATTTCCAACACCTGCCAGCTCCAGCCGGAGCGCGAGGTTGGAGCTGATTGCGGCGTGGCCGTTGAGCACCCGGCTCAGTGCGGCCCGGGTGATGCCCAGATGTGTGGCGGCTTCCTGCACGGTCATGCCGCGGCCGTCGGTGATCTCATCGCGAAGCAATAGACCTGGGTGAGCTGGGTTCTTCATCATGCTCATGTCCCTTTCGTCTAGTGGTAATCCATGTAGTCGACCAAGGCCACGTCAACGCCTCGAAAGACGAATACGACGCGCCAATTTTCCATTCACTTTCACTGACCAGCATCCGGCAAGCTTCCCTGTTAATTGGTGGGTCCTCAGGGTGTAGATGCTGGTGAGGTCTTCGGGGCCCGTGGCTTGGTCGAGCAGCGGCAGAATGAATGCCAGTCTTGCCCGGTGATCGGGACGGATTCCGCTCGCGTCGTTGTCATCAAAGAAACGACGGAGGCCCTTGTGGCGGAAGCTCACAATCACCACTCAACTGTATAGCGCCGCTATACGCAGGGCAAGAGCTTGTCCCATGGCCAGAGCTAGGCCTTCCAGATGTGGGCGTGAAAAAGCCCCTCCCGACCGGAATCGAGAGGGGCCAAAACTTGTGCGCGAGAGAGGAGTTGAACCTCCACGCCCTAAACGGGCACTGGCACCTGAAGCCAGCGCGTCTGCCATTCCGCCACTCGCGCATGCTGAATCAAACAGCTCAAGAAGATTAGCACGTGGCCGCGCGGGGCGGCCACCCGGACCATGTGTGACTCGGGAGGGATGTGATCCCCGCTGTTGCCCTCAGCCTGTCTGAGAACTGCCGTCCATTTTTTCGGAAGTCAACTCTTCATCGGCAAGGGCCTTCGCCCGCCGCCGAGCGCGTTGACGGGCCCTGCGCAGGAACAACAGCATCGCTGCCAGCGCCACCACGCCACCGCCGATCATGGCCCCAGCAGCAAGTGTCAGCCCGGTGCGAGCCGGTGAGGGCTCCTGCACCTGCACCTGCGGCAGGGCAGCCAACTTGGCGTCCACCGCACTCAAGGTGTTGCCCAGCGCATCGGGTGTGTAGGTGCTATGGGTCTGGGAACCATTCGCCTGCTCCTCGGCCAGCGACGTCGTGCCGGTGAGAATGCGGGTGAGGGCTCCGGCAGCATCGCAGACAGGATCGTCGCTCATGCACACCGACGAGGTGAGGGGCGCGTCGGTGCCCGAGATGTTTGCCCCGGCGGCATCCATGGCGTCGTCGAGCTGGCGGTTGTCGACGGTGCCCTCGAACAGCGAGAACAGGGCAACGAGCACCTGCTTCATCTGGTCGTCGGCGTTCTCGTCGCTCACCGTGGAGGCCTGGGCGTGCAGATAGGCGAGCGCTGCCGACAGGCCGTAGGAACGATTGGCGGCAGTGCCATCGAGCTCGGAAATGTTCTGCCCATCGAAGTGCAGGGGATTGCCCAGCAGGATCGCCATCATCAGATTGTCGTCGAGCTGCCCCGATGCCAGCGCCCTGGTCACCACCTCTGCGCCCTGGCTGAACCCGGCCACCAACAGTTTCTCCGACGGGCAACGCTGTTTCTCGGCGGTTGCCAGACGCTCCAGCTCGGCAACCCCGGCATCAACCGAGTCGGTGTAGGCAGCGGTGTCACCCGACGAATTGGGTAACACCATGTTTTCCACGTCGGTGGCGCTCATGTCGTCCAGAGTCACTGCCGGGTAGTCCAGATAGACCTGCGCCAGCTGCAGATCAGGACGGGCCTGTTGGGTGCGGCTCGCAAGCTCGGTTTCCAACGGCCCGATCGTGTTGCCGTAGGGCGCTGATTCGCCCGAACCACGTGCTCCGACGAACAACACCTGGGCGCAATCCTGGGTGTCTGCTTTGGTGGACGCCGGGGGCTCGGCGCTGTCCCAGCCGTCATCGGCCTGCGCGCTCGGAGCAGTGAGCGCCGTGAGCGCCGTGCCCGAGACCACCATCAACGCGCAGAGCGCAGTGGCGAGCGGACGGCGGTGTTTGAGGCTTCCAGGAATCACAGCGGCCACGCTACTGCCCGCCATGGGCCAGTAGGGCCAGCAGTCATACCCGGACTAGTTGGTTGAGGTGAACACCGGCGTCAGGGTGGCCCGGTCCAGGGCATGGGCGGTCAGCAGCTTCTCCACCTCGGCCGGCTTCAGCTCGTCGTCCACCGGAAGCAGGGCAATGTCCAGCGCCCACACCGTGAAGATGTAGCGGTGGGTTTCGCCGTGGGGTGGGTTCGGGCCGCCGTAACCGCGATAGCCGTAGTCATTGACCAATTCCATGGAACCGGCAGGCAGCGGAGCAGCCGGCACGGTGGAGCGCACATCGGCCGGGATATCAACCGCCAGCCAATGCCAGAAGCCGCCATCCATTGGCGCATCGGGGTCCCAGACGGTCAGCGCAAAACTGGCCGTTTCCTCGGGAGCGTCGCTCCATTCAAGATGCGGCACCACATTGCGGCCACCGGCGCCAGATACCGCGTAGAACAGCGGAACCTGTTCGCCCTGCGTCAGTTGATCGCTGAACAATCTCATGATGGCTCCTCACGGTCCTGGGAATTCCGACTCTAGCGAGCGCCGAAGGGTGCCGGGCTGTCGGGGTCAGATGGGCCGTCTGGGCCCGCCGGGGTCATGGGACCCCACCCATGGCGGTGCCTGCCTGCTCAGCCGTCCTGCTGGCTCAGTTGTCCTGGCGGGCGAACGAGACCACATGCATCACCACATCGCCGGCCTCGTCACAGGCATCAAGATCAACGGTTGCCCGAATCGCCCAATCGTGGTCGCCCTCGGGGTCGGCAATGATCTGACGCAGCGTCCAGACGCGCGTGGAATCATCAACCTCAAAATACTGCGGCCCACGGGCCTCGGGACCAACGCCGATCTCATCGTGGTCATCCCAGTAATCACCCAACGCCTTGTCCCAGTCGTTGTAGGTGAACGACGAATCCGGGTCGGTGGCATTGAGCGCTGCCAGGCCCTCCACATTGTCGTCGGCCGCCAGCTGCACACGGCGGAACAGGGCATTGCGCACCAACACCCGAAATGCAGTGCGATGGGAACTGAGCGTGCGGGTGGTCTCGGCGCCGGTCGGCTGGGCATCGGCGCCGTCCTCGCTGACGTCCTGGCCTAGCCGCGTCCACTCGTCCAGCAACGACGAATCGGTCATTCGCACGACCTCGCCGAGCCAGACCAACAGCTCGTCGAACTCGGGGGTGCGTGCAGCCAGCGGCACCGTCTGACGCAGCGCCCGATAGGCGTCGGACAGATAGCGCAGCACGGTGCCCTCCGAGCGTTGCACCTTGTAATGGGCGCAGTATTCGCCGAAGGTCATGGCCTGCTCGAACATGTCGCGCACCACCGTTTTGGGATGCAGCCCCCAGGCATCGAGCCATGGACGGCTGGCGCTGAAGCTGATGAACGCAGCCTCCAGCTCCTCGGCCATCGGCTGGGGATAACTCACATCATCCAGAGCAGCCATCCGCTCCTCATAGTCCAGACCATCGGCCTTCATCTCGCCGATCGCCTCACCCCGGGCACGGGATTCCTGGGCCCGCAGAATCGGCCGCGGATCCTCAAGAGTGGCCTCGATCACCGTGACCACCGCCAGCGCATAGTCGTCGGCCTCAGGGTCGAGAAGCTCAAGAGCCGCCATCGCAAAAGCGCTCAGCGGCTGGTTGAGCGCGAAATCGTCCTGCAATTCGGCGCTCAAGTCGTAGAGGCGGCCACCCGCGGTCGGCGCTTCACGACGCACAATCACGCCCGAATCAACCATGGAACGTGCAAGCTGCACGGCACGGTGCAGGAGCTTCACGCGCACCGATGGGTCCGACACTGCCGCGTCGACGATGTGCACCAGCGCAAGGGCCGTATCGGCGTCGCGTGACAAGAGATTCAACAGCATGGCTGGCGTCACCCGCATGCGTGCATGGAGCGTCTCGGGGGTGGATGCAATGAGTTTGTTGAATGTGGCCTCGGTGTAGTTGACGAAACCCTCCGGCGGCTTCTTGTGACGCACACTCTTCTTCTTGCGCTCGTCGCCAGCAAATTTCTTGGCGATCCGCTCGTTCTCCACCTGATATTCCGGCGCCTGGGCCACCACATAGCCGATGGTGTCGAAGCCGGCGCGCCCGGCCCGTCCGGCAATCTGGTGGAATTCGCGGCTGCGCAGAAGCCTCTGACGGCGGCCGTCGAATTTGCTCAGGCCGGTGAACAGCACTGTATGGATAGGCACATTGATGCCCACACCCAGGGTGTCCGTGCCACAGATCACGGTGAGCAGCCCCTGCTGCGCCAGCTGCTCCACCAGGCGGCGATATTTGGGCAGCATGCCGGCGTGGTGCACTCCGATGCCATGGCGCAGCATCTTCGACAGGGTGTTGCCGAAACCCGGCGCGAATCGGAAGTTTCCGATGGCTGCCACGATCTCATGACGACGGTCGGTGGACACCAGCTTGGCGCTCATCAGCGCCTGTGCCTGCTCGGTTGCTGCGCCTTGCGAGGGATGCACGATGTACACCGGCGATTGGCCTGTGCTCACAAGCTCGGCGATGGTCTCGTGCAGTGGAGTGAGTGACCAGTGATAGGTGAGCGGCACAGGGCGTTCAGCCCCACCGATCACCTCGGTGTCGCGGTCCGTCCAGACGGAGAGTCGCTTCTCCAGCTCGCTGACGTCGCCCAGGGTGGCGCTCATGATCACGAACTGGCATTGCGGCAGTTCCGACATGCCCACCTGCCAGGCCCAGCCGCGATCGGGGTCGGCAATGAAATGGAATTCATCCATGATCACAAGATCGATGTCGGCCCCGGCGCCCTCGCGCAGAGCGATGTTGGCCAGGATCTCGGCAGTGCAGCAGATGATCGGCGCCTCTGGGTTCACCGAGGCATCACCGGTGACCATGCCCACCTGGTCGGCGCCGAAGATGTCGATGAGGGCAAAGAATTTCTCACTCACCAGGGCCTTGATGGGGGCTGTGTAATAGCTGCGCCCGCGCCTCGACATCGCCACGAAATGGGCTGCTGTGGCGATCAGGGACTTGCCTGAGCCGGTGGGTGTGGTGATGATCTCGTTTGCGCCGGTGAGCAGCCCCAGCAGCGCATCGGACTGATGTGCATACATGGCAATGCCCTGGGCCTTGGTCCACGACTCGAAGGCCTCGAACAGGGCGTCGGGGTCGTGGGCGTAGTCGCCGGTGGGCAGGAGCTCGGTGAGCGTGTTGGTCATGATGGGGCCATTGTCGCAGGCCCGTGCATCAACACCGTTGCCTGTGGATGGGCGTGGGGCTCTGGTGCAAGATGGACGGGTGAGTGAATCCGCGGCCAGGCTGGCATTGCCCCGCGCGCTGACCGAGGTCGGCGCATTGGTTGAGTTGCCCGACAAGGATGCCGACGAGCTCATTCCGGTGATCGAGGTGTTGCTGCAGGAGGGGCTGAAGGTGCTCTCACTGCCCAGCTCTGCGCCCGACACCGTGCGCGAGATGTATCGCTTCCGCGCCACGCTCGGCGCACACGCTGTGATCACCCCGACTGATGCCCAGTCCGTGATCGACGCTCACGCCGCCTTCGCCATCTGTACCTTTCCGGAGCCGGGCGTGGTGGACATCTTGTCTGCGGCCGGCATCCCCGTGCTTGTCGATGGCCTCACGCCATCAGAGGTGCACACAGCGTGGGCACAGGGCCCCGCTGCCGTGCGCGTGAACCCGGCCGAGGTGCTGGGCAATGACTACCCGTCGGCGCTGACGGCCATGGTGCCCGGGGCATGTCTGGTTGCCGCGGTGGACGATGCTGCAGCAGTGCGTGCCTGGCTCAAGGCCGGCGCGCAGGGCGTGAGTCTGGGCCACGGACTCCTCTCCCGAGTCTTCCTGAGCAAGGATTACGCGACGCTGCGGCGCCGGGTGGGGGAGTTCACCGCTGCGCTCGCCGTGCGACATTGAGCCCACCTGACGCCAATGACCGAGGTACGCCAAATCTGAGAAAATCTCAGAAGAGCCTGGAGTTGCTGGCGTTTTCCCTGATGAACGGCCACTTCCTGTGAGCCTGCTCCCCGCCTGAAACTGAGAGATGGACGAGTGATTTGTAAGATCTCTCAGGTTTCGCTTATAGTTGCCGAGGCAGCCCGCGAGGACCGCCGATTCAAGACTTCGGATGGATCACCATCCATCGAAACCGAACTCAGTGAGGATGCCCGTGACTGCTCGTCGAGCTCTCAGCGCCGATGCCATCGACGCCATGGTCGATAAGTCCACTGCTCCGCGTCGGGCATCAATCGTCGGAAGCGTTGCTGCTCCCATCGAGTCCACCACTGCACAGTTCGTGCGTCCCCGCCGGGTGGCCCTGCCCAGCGTTGAAGAAGACGCCATCGTGCCGCTGGCACGCTGCATCTCCGCAAAGACCACCATGAGCCTGCCGGTGATCGATGTCGATTCCGTGCATGCCGCCAAGTCACCCAGGACTCGTCGTCGCGTATCGCTGCCTGCCGCAGCAGTCGCCGGCATCTCCGCACTAGGCCTGGGCGTCAGCCTGCTGCCGCAGACGGTAGCCGCAGCCCCCGAAGATGGCTCCGCCGACGCCCGCCAGACCTCCAGCGTGGCCCGCGACGCAAGCCGCACCGATCTCACCGTTGATCTCAGCTCCGAGAATGCAGCCGCCGGCAGCGATTCGCTCGCAGCCCTCGGCCGCGATGCCGCAACCCAGGCCGCTGCCAACAAGGCCGCAGCCGATCAGGCCGTTGCCGAACAGGCTGCCGCTGCTGCAGCTGCCAACTCAACCGCTGCCAAAACCACCAAGTCCACAGCCACCGCAGGCACCGCGAACAGCGCCGCCGCCCAGGCCGCTGTGAACTACGCAATGGCCCAGGTTGGCAAGCCCTACGGTTGGGGTTCGGTTGGCCCCGATGCCTTTGACTGCTCCGGCCTCACCATGGCCGCCTATGCGTCGGCCGGCATTTCACTGCCCCGCGTCACCTATGGTCAAAAGTCCGCTGGTGCATCAGTTGACATCTCCAACCTTGCCGTCGGCGATCTGGTCTTCTTCTACGGTGTTGAGCATGTGGGCATCTACATTGGCAATGGCCAAGTGGTGCACGCTGCCGATTACGGCACCGGCGTGGTCGTCTCGGCCATGAGCTCGATGCCTTTCGCTGGCGCCACCCGCGTTGCCTGATTCATCACTGATCTTCCACACAACCCGTCCGGCTCGGCCCGGGCGGGTTGTGCGCATTCCTGCGCGCAGCGAGACGCGAATCATTGGGGACATTCCGCCCGGATTGTCCCGCCCCTAAACTGGCATCATGACGTCACCGGTTGATCCCACCAGCACTCCGGCGTGGGCTGAGCTCGACAATCTGCACCGCACCATGACGGTGAACTTCCGCGAGTGGTTTGCCCGCGAACCCAATAGGGGACAGCAGTTCACCCTGCAGGCCGGTGATCTGGCTGTTGACCTCTCACGCAACTATCTGACGCCACAGGTGCGTCAGGCGCTGGTGGCGCTTGCTGAGCAGGTTGGCCTCACCGACCGACGCGATGCCATGTTCCGTGGCGAGCGCATCAACACAACCGAGAACCGCAGCGTGCTGCATGTGGCGCTTCGGCTGCCCGAAGGTACCGAGCTGGAAGTCGACAACGTCAACGTCGTTGACCAGGTGCAGGAGGTACTGGCGCGTGAGATCGCCTTCGCCCAGGCGGTCCGCAGCGGCGAGCACACCGGGGTGAGCAACAAGTCGATCACCACGGTTGTGAACATCGGTATCGGTGGCTCAGACCTTGGCCCGGTGATGGCCTACGAGGCTCTCAAGCCCTACAAGCATGAGCGCATCAAATGCCGTTTCATTTCCAACATCGACCCCGCCGACATGTATGAGCAGACCCACGACCTGGACGCCGAGCGCACGCTGTTCGTGGTGGCGTCCAAAACCTTCACCACGCTCGAAACCATGACCAATGCGCGGATGGCCAAGAACTGGCTCATCAATTCGCTGGAATCCGCTGGTGTCATCGACGGGAGCGAACAGGCCCGCGCGCGGGCCAT
>CAXYYR010000051.1:0-13313 GCA_964293265.1 uncultured Propionibacterium sp. | reverse complement strand
CACCCCCGGATCAAGTGGCGCGACCTGCCCCGGCAACAAACCGGTCCGGCAACAGACAGTGGGACCAACGCGATCCGCGTCGGCCCCACTGTTCAATGCTGTTGGCTGGTCTGCGTCGGCATCAGCCGACACCCACCCGGTTGTCCAAGCGGTGCAGCAAGTTACTTGTTCGCTGCTTCGTACGCCTGGCGAATCTCGTTGGGAATGCGCCCACCCTGCGGCACCTGACGGCCATTGACCTTGGCCCAGGCGCGAATCTTGGCGGCATCAGACGAGCCTGCCCTGCGGGTGGTAGTGCGGCGACCGGTGATGCGGCGACCGTGGCCGACCCACTCGGCGAAAGCATCGCGGAGCTGCTTGGCGTGTGCATCCGACAGACCAATCTCATAGCTCAGGCCATCGAGCGAGAAATTGATGGTCTGAGTTGCGTCGCCGCCATCGATGTCATCGATGAGAACGACCTTTACGTTACGTGCCATGTTCTAAACCTTTCATAGGTCACCGGGGTGAGCAGTATCACTTTAAACTGCCCGCAGCTTGAATCACTAATTAATAGCTTACAGACCTTTTGCGGCCCCTCAAGGCGAGGTCGCCGCTTTCCGGTGTTAGTTCGTGTGATATTGCGTCAGGTGAACATGTGGAGATCCCACAAAAAAAGAGGCCCGATATGTGTTCACTCGCAGCCAGAGGGGCTCGCGGCACACCTCTCAATCCTGCTCCCACTACTGTAAACACCCGCTCCCCAGGTCCCAACACCGCCCTGTTGGATGATGCACACCACACAATCCCCGAAGTCTGTGCAGGGCGGACGGATCAGCCCCGTGTGCGCCTGAATTGTGCCTCGACAGGGCAATACAACCACTTTGCCCCAATGGGGAAACTCCCGGCGGAACAACAGTTCAGTTCGCAGGAACCACTGGTCGCATCACTGCTGCTCAACGTCACACCAACGCCCTGCGATTGTTGGGGGCATACAAGTTTTCGGGTATTTGGGAGTTGTTGGGCCAAACAGCTTGTTGGGCGTGGAGCGCCCGTTGTGACCACGAAACTTGAGCAACCCGGAAAACACCCCCATTGTCCAGGCCGAGCCCGGCACTCAAATTCACACCGATTTTCACACCTCAGCCTTAGGGTTTCAAAAGCTGAACATCAAGTTTCTGCACCCCACCGAGATCCATCCCGGCCAACAAATCAATCACTCTGCCCTGCGGGAGCACGGCCCTCGGGTCCACTGCCAGCCAGGGCACCAGCACGAAGGCACGCTCGTGGGCGCGGGGATGCGGCAATTGCAGCCGTTCGGTGTCCGATGTGCGGCTGCCCACCACGATCAGATCAATGTCCAGGGTGCGGGGGCCATGTGGATTGGCAGGATCGCGCACCCTGTTGTGGGCCTGCTCAATCAGATTGGCCCGGTCAAGCAGGTCGAGGGGCTCAAGGGTGGACTCTGCAAGCAACACGGTGTTGTAGAAATCCGGTTGATTCGTATTGCCCACCGGCCGGGTGAGATAAACCGGCGCAACAGCCACCGTCATGAGCTGCGGTGTGGCGGCAAGCTGATCCACCGCATCCTGCAGAATGTCGAGGCTCTCCCCCTGGTTCGAGCCCAGCGAGAAGACCACCCGATTGAGCGGCTTGAGATTGCCCAGGGTGTCCGAGTCGATGAAACTGCTCATGGCATGGTCCTTTTCACAGTCACTTTCACATCGCCGAAGGGCACCGGAATCGGTGCGCGGGGCTTGTGCACGGTCACTTCCACATCACGCACCCCGGGCATTTCCACCACGGCGTCGGCAATCCGCACGGCAAGTGTCTCAATGAGATCGGAAGGCTCGGAGCCAATGAGCTCGGTGACCAACTGCGCCAATTCGGCATAGTTCACGGCATTGCCCAGTTGATCGTTGGCGGGCTCGGCGGCCAACAGTTCCACATCGACCACGAAGGGCTGGCCAAGATCACGCTCTGAATCCAGAACGCCGTGGTGTCCCATGGCCGTGATTCCGCTCAGGGAAATCACCACGAAACCGGGCTCGGGATGTTCTGACATCGCTGCTCCTCAGGGCTGCTGTGTCGATTCCTGTGGCGCGCAGGGGGCGTTACGCGGTGCTGCTGCCAAGTTATCCGATGGCTCAATGGGAATTGACGGCGGGTGGGACATGCGATGCGGTTGCCCATTGCTGCTGCTGCCGCCGCCGCGATCATTTCCTGCGTGGCAACCCGTCAAGCAAATGTTCGGTAACCGCAATGACGTCCACCTGGCTGCGCACCTCATGGGTGCGCACGGCCCAGATGCCATGCTGGGCACACCATGCCGACACCGCTGCTGTGGCATCGTCGCGTTCGCGGGCTGGGCGCGCATCGAGCAGACTGCCGAGGAAGCGCTTGCGGCTCGCGCCGATCAGCACCCGGTGACCCAGCGAGGTGAACTGGTCGAGAGCCCGCAACAGCCGCCAGTCATGCCCCCCAGTCTTGGCGAATCCAAGGCCGGGATCGGCAATCAGGTGGCCGGGGTCAATACCTGCATCGGTGGCGGCTCGAAGCCTGGCCGCCAATTCACTGCGCACCTCTGTCACCACATCGCGGTAATCGGCCCGCTGATTCATCTGCGTGCCGAAACCCCGCCAGTGCTGACAGATGTAATCAACGTCCAGCTTCGCAACGGTAGCCAGCATGTCCGGGTCGGCCAGACCGCCCGAGACATCGTTGACGATGGTGGCCCCCCTTTCCACAGCTGCCCGGGCGACACTGGCACGCATCGTGTCGATACTCAGCCCCACACCGTGCCCTGACCCGGAGCCGCGCATCCGGGGTGAGCCGGCAAGTCCCTCGATCACCGGCAACGCCCGGGCCATTTCTTCGGCCTCACTCACCCGCACTGCGCCGGGACGGGTGGACTCACCACCCACATCGAGCAGTTCGGCACCCTGGCTCACCAGCTCCAGACCGTGAGCCACGCCGGCCTGCGGAGCAAGATAGAAGCCACCATCGCTGAACGAATCAGGCGTCACATTGACGATGCCCATCACTGAGGTGTGGCTCATGCGTCCAGCCTAGTGAGAATGCTGATGCGCCCGGCGGCCAGCATGCTCACTCACCAGCTGCGGGCAACAAGGCCCAGCAGCTGCTCACGATCAAGACCGTTGTTCTTCGCCTCGGCAAGCAAGGCCCCAAGGGCGGCATTCAGCGCTCCGGCGGGTTGCGCATCATGTCTGGCAATCACTGTGCCCTCGCGTCCACCAGTGGTGACGGTGCCCTCGGCAGCCAGGGTGCGATAGGCCTTGGCAACAGTATTCGTGGCCACTCCCAACTCGGCGGCAAGCGCTCGCACGGTGGCCAATTTGGTGCCGACCGGCAGCTCACCGGTCACGGCGGCGTCACGAATCCGGGTGACGATCTGCTCGAACACCGGCTGGGACGAGGCGGCGTCGAGATGCACCGCGAAGTTGTCGGAAGCGGGAAGTTTGTCAGCGGGCGTGGGCATGGTGATGCTCAGCGGTTCCGTACGATGAGGCTCATCGCCTCGGAGCGTGTCGCGGGATCGCGCAGCACTCCGCGCACTGCACTGGTGACGGTGGAACTGCCGGGTTTGCGCACGCCACGCATGGTCATGCACTGGTGTTCGCATTCCATCACCACAAGCACCCCGCGGGCCTTGAGCGTGTCGGTGAGGGCATCGGCAATCTGAGTGGTGAGGCGTTCCTGCACCTGCGGACGGTGGGCAAAGAGGTCCACCAGCCGCGCCAACTTGGAAAGCCCGGTGACCCGGCCGTCCTTGGCGGGGATGTAACAGACATGAGCCAGGCCGTGGAAGGGCAGCAGATGGTGTTCGCACATCGAATGCACCTCGATGTCGCGCACAAGCACCATCTCGTCGTGACTGATGTCAAAGGTGCGCGCAAGCACGGTGGCGGGATTGCGTCCCAGGCCGGAGAAGATCTCGCCATAGGCGCGCGCAACCCGGGCAGGGGTCTCCACGAGGCCTTCGCGGTCGGGGTCTTCACCGATGCCGATCAGCACCTCGCGCATCGCTGCCTCGATGCGCTTGCCGTCAAAACCCGGGGGCAGGTCGAGACCCGGCATTTCATAGGCAGAATTGTCGATGCCGCCACCGGTGCCATCGGACGGCGTGGACGTCCCCGAGGCTGGTGACCCGGCTGCCTGTGACCCGGCTGCCGGTGACGCTACTGATGACGGCTTTGACATCTCGACGCTCCCTAACTCAGGGTTACTAGTAGGCGTGGATCATTTGTAGACGTGCGGGGCCAGCGTGGCCACATCGCGCAGATTCCGGTAGAGACCGTTGTAATCCAATCCGAAGCCCACAACGAACTCATTCGGCAGGTCGAAGCCGACATATTTCACATCGACCGGGGCATCGACGGCCTCAGGTTTGCGGAACATGGCGGCGATCTCAAGACTTGCCGGGCCACGGCTGGCAAGATTCTGCACCAGATAGCTCAGCGTCAGACCGGTATCAATGATGTCTTCCACGATGAGCACATGGCGACCATGGATGTCGGTGGTGAGGTCTTTGAGAATGCGCACCACACCGGAGCTCTGGGTGCCGGCACCGTACGACGAGATGGCCATCCAATCGACTGTGACCAGCGATTTCATCGCCCGTGACAGATCCGACATCACCATCATTGCGCCGTTGAGCACGCCCACCAGGAGCAGATCCTCGCCCCGGTGATCTGCATCAATCTGTGCGGCCATCTCCTCGATTCGGGCGGCTACCCGGTCGGCCGGAATGAGGACATGTTCCAAGTCTTTGCTGATGTCTGTGGCTTCCACCCGGCCAGCCTATTGCAAGCACTGTGCAACGCCGCGCATCCACCGGGGCATCGGGCGCGAGACGACTATTGGCTGATGCGCAACTGCCCGGCGCGGCGTTCGATGTGTCGCCCCCCGGCCAGATCAATCGCCTTCTGGCCATGCCATTGGCGCACCAGCTCCAGAATGGCGCGGGTGCGCTCGAAATCGGGCGCTTGCACGCCTGAGCCAACCAACCATTGACGCACGATGCGTCCCTGCAGGGCATCCGGCTGGGCAGCGAGACCAACGCATTCAAGGGCGACAGCATCGGGCAACTCGATGGCCACATCAACCAGTGCTTCACGGGCCAACCGGTCCAACAGATCGGCGTCCTCGCGGGCCAGCTCTGCTGTGCGCGCCAGCGATTCCACCACCGCGGGGCCAAGCTCACCAGCAAGCACCGGCATCACATTGTGGCGGATTCGTGAGCGGGTGAACCGCTCCTGGGAGTTGTGGGGATCGTGCCAGGGCTCCAGACCCCAATCGGCACAGGCCTGCTCGGTGTCAGCGCGGCGCAGGCCGAGGAACGGGCGCCACATGCGGGGACGGCCGCCGAAGGACTCCGGCATCCCGGCCAATGATCGGGTTCCCGAACCCCTCAACAGGCCCAGGAGCACGGTCTCCGCCTGATCGTCGGTGGTGTGGCCGAGCAGCACCAGATCGGGGCGCTGACCATCAGAATCTGCGGCACGCAGGGCGCCGTAACGCACCCCGCGGGCAGCTGCTTCCGGGCCGTCGGGGCTGGTGGGCACGGTCACTTTCACGCTGCGGGCCGGCAGCCCCAGCGCTTCGACTTGCCTGACCGCGCGTTCGGCGACCTGGGCCGAATCGTCCTGCAGCTGGTGGTCAACCACCAAGGCCTCGGCCCTGATCCGCGAGTCACGGCCACTACACACAGCCACGGCCGCCGCCAGCGCCAGTGAATCGGGGCCACCCGAACATGCCACGCGTACCAGCTGACCCTTCTCGGCAGACTGCGTCAGACCAGCTTCGACGGCAGCCACCAGTTTCAGGCAGCTGGCACTCAGGGCATGTTTGGACATCGTTCGATTCACTCACTCATTCAGGATTGGCGCTTGCCAGCAGGGTGACTCGGGCCGGCAGGCTTGACTCGGGCCAGCCATTGTTGTGGCTGGCGGATCTCGACCAATGATGGCATGGTTCCGGGCCCCTCGAAGCAGCGATTGTGCAGCGCGACACCGGCCTGCGGCTGGGGCTGGGAGTCGATCACGGCCCGGCAGAATGCGGCACCCTCACGGTATTGGGCGAGCTTGGCGTCAATTCCCATGGCGCGCAGAATCACCATCTGGGGCCCACCCTTGCCGCGTTTGGCATCGAAACGCGCACGAATCACCGGCAGGCTGGGCACCACGGCTGTTCCAGCACGATCCATCATCACATCGGCATGACCCTCAAGCAGCGACATGACGCCACTGACCCGATCCAGCACCTGCTCGGTGTTCGGGCCGGATCCATCAGGAGCCGCAGCCTCGCCAGACGCATCATTGCCAGCAGCACCCGAGATTGCGGGATGCTTGAGCATCGCAAGGTGATCGAGCGCACTGCGCACTGCCGAGACGTCCGCTTCATCGTCGGCGGCAAGCTCATGCACCTGGGCAACCAGCCACTCAGCCAACCATCCGGCAGCCCCGAATTGGGCGCGGTGGGTCTGTTCATGGAGGGCCACCCACAGCCGGAAATCACTGGAATCCACTCCCAGACGGCGCTCGGTGGCCAAGATCGATGGAGCCACCAGGAACAGGCTGGGCACAACACCGAGGGGGCTGAACTGGCCAAGCACATGGCCCGACAACATCCCGATCATCTTGCCCACGGCGCCGCCACGCACAATGCCGGCAATGGCGCCCGGGCCCTCGGGATGGGGCTCAACTCCCGCACGGCTCCAGACTTCCCGCACCATCTCGGCGTTGGCGCGGGCAAATCCTGCCCGGTCGATCACCTGCACCCGGCCTGCTGATGCCACCGGGAGGCCCGAGACCTCGGCAACCAACCGCGGGGCACGCTCGGCGCAGGCCCGCAATTCGGTCACCACATCGCGGCGCTCCTCAAGGGTGGCCCTGGGCCCCACCGGAACGGCCGAAACAGCAACTCTGGCGGCGGTGTCCCAATCGATCCAGGGCAGGCCCGCGGAAATCGACATGGCGGGTCCATGGTCGACTTCGGGCCCCCTTGCCGCGCTCATGTGGGCAACTTATCAACCGGCACTGACAGTCCCAGGAAATGGGTGGGGTATTTCCCGCTCAATTAACTTTCAATAACAACCTGCGCCCATGATTATTGCGCGCAGGCACAGCCACTGAGGCTTGAGGCAAGCTGATCGAGATATGGCCGCACTTCTGCCCCAACACCGTTTCCCACAAGGGCAAATACCGCCATTCCACCATCAGCGGTGGGGGTGTATCCAACCAAGGCGCTGGCCGTATCCAGGGTGCCCGTCTTGGCTCTCACCAGGCCCGCACCCAGCCCCGACTCCGCGTCGAGGAAGCGGTCGTCAAGACTGCCGGTGACACCAGCAACGGGCAAGCCGATGAGTGCCGAGCGCAGATCGTCACGCCCTGCAGCTGTCACCACGAGCTGCGAAAGGGACGACGCGGTGAGCCGGTCGTTGACGCTGAGGCCTGAGCCGTCGTGCAGGGAATCAGCATCCGCCCACACACCGAGCTGTTCCATTGCCTGTTTCAGCGCATCAGCGCCACCATCAAAACTTGCCTCAAGGCCATATGCGCTTGCCAGCTGACGAAAAAGCATCTCGGCAATTGTGTTGTCGGAATGACGAAGACATTCAGAAACGATCTGCGACAGGGGCATTGATTTCACCGACGCCAATTCTTCCGCGTCTGCCCCGGCGGTGCGCGCGCTGGGGGTGCCGGGGGCGGGGACCCCGGCTGCAGCCAGCCGCGAGGGAATCGGGGGGGCGGCCGAGGGCCACCGGAGGGGTGAGCCACCGCCCTCGTCCAGCAGCAGCGCAGAGATGTCATTGACATAGGCCATATCGCCGCTGACCCAATCGGGGTGACGGGTGGCGCCGGAGAACAGCGAATCGTCATAACCCAGGCTCACGCTGGTGATGCCCTTGGCCTTGAGGGCCTCAGCCGTGCGCTGGGCAAGCTCCTGCGTGGTGGCCGGGGTCACCGTCGAGTCGCCGTAGGAGCTGGGTGTGCTCGACAGCAGCGGGTCGCCTCCACCCACCAGGGTCACTGAGCCATCGGCCTGCGAAACCACCGTGGTGGTGAACTGATGGTCGGCCCCGAGCTTGTCAATCACAGCCGCCGTGGTCATCAGCTTCATCGACGAAGCAGGGATCACGGCATCACTGCCGCGGGTGTCGCTCAGCGTCTCGCCCGTTCCCAGATCGCGCACAACCACCGAATAGCCGTCGCGCACTCCCACCGCATCGAGCGCTGCTCGGACCTTGTCGGCCGAGAGCAGTGCATGGTCAAGATCTGCGCCGGGATCACCCACCGCAGCGCCATCGTGGGCAACCGGGCCCGATGCACTCGGTGAGGAATCGCTTGCGGAATTCTGCCCGGCAACTCGAATTCCAAGCACCAATGCGCCCACCACAAGCAGAATCGCCAGCCCGATTGTCACGCCGATCACCCATGGTCGACGGCCTTGGCGGGTGGGGAACTTCATGCAGCTGCCTCCCAGCAGGTAATGTCACGGGCAAGTTCCCACATCATAAGGACTCACACTGTGACCGATGATTTTCGCATTGCTACGGGGCTTCCGCAGTACGACCTGACCTTCGACATGACCGTCGAAATTCCGCGGGGCACCAAGAACAAGTACGAGATGGACCACAACACGGGCCGCATCCGTTTGGATCGGACCCTGTTCACGTCCACTCAGTATCCCTACGACTACGGCTTCATTGAGGGCACCCTCGGTGAGGACGGCGATCCCCTGGACTCCATGGTGATCCTGTCCGATCCAACGTTCCCGGGGTGTCTGGTGCAATGCCGCGCCATCGCAATGTTCCGCATGCGTGACGAGGCAGGCCCCGATGACAAGGTGCTGTGCATCCCCACCGCCGATATCCGTCGCAATTACATGGACGACATCGACGACCTGCCCCAGATGGTGATGCTCGAGATCGAGCATTTCTTCACCGTCTACAAGGATCTGGAACCCGGCAAGAGCGTCGAGAACGCTTCATGGACCGGACGCGCCGACGCCGAGGCCGAGATTCTTGCCTCCATCGAACGTGCCAAGGGCACCTCATATGAGGGCCTCAAGGTTGATCTGAGCTAGAGCCGAACTGCTGGCCGGTTGTCTGATCGGCCAGCTGTTCCCCACCGGGTTCGCCTGGTTGTCTGTGTTTCGCCCGGTTGTCTGCGATGGTGCAGCAACCGGGCGAAAGCTTTTCTGCGCCCAGATGGGAGACTGTGCCTCGTGTCTGACTATGTGATGTTGCTCGCGCCATCGGCGAACCATGTCTATGCCGAGCAGGCCGCCCAGCTAGCCACCGCCGAACTGGCTGTCACCGCACCGGGGGCCACCGATGTGCGCCCGACCAGCCTGGCCGGTGTGGACTATCTGGCCTGCTCGCACGACTCACTTCCAGCCACCCAGCTCAGCGCCCAGTCGAATGCGCTGGCGCTGTTCGAGCTGGCGCCCGGAAACCTGCTGGGCCCGATCGAGCTTCGCCACACCGATGTGATGGACAGCGATCTGGTGACCATTCCGAAATATCGTGGCAAGACCAATGAGCTGTTCACCCGGCTGCTCACCCATGTGACCATCTCGCAGATCACACATTCACCATCGGCCCAGCCACAGCCGGGCAACACCCAGCTCAACATCCTTGACCCGCTTGCCGGACGTGGCACCACGCTGCTGACCGCATGGACATGTGGTCACAATGCCTTCGGCGTGGAAATTGATGAGAAGGCCTTCGAACAATTCGCCGGCTTCATGAAGACATATCTGCGCCGCAAGCGCCTCAAGCATTCAGCGGACGTGGCTCCGGTGCGCCGCGAGGGCAAGCTTGTCGGGCGCCGCTTCGACGCCACCGCCCAGCCGGGTGTGGCCACCCATGGGCACGATGCCGTGGTGGGTGCCGATGAGCTTTCCATGACCGTGTTCACCGGCGACACCCGCGATTCGGCGAAACTTTTCGGCAAACGCAAATCCGACGCCATCATCACCGATGCGCCCTATGGCGTGGTGCATGGCGCCAGCGACTCGCCCACACCACGCGGCAAGGGGCAGCGGAAGACTGCCAACACCGGCGACCGTGGCCATGGTGGTCGTGATCGTTCACCGGCAGCGCTGCTGCGTCAGGCCATCCCGATCTGGGCAGGCCAGCTGCGCAGCGGTGGCGCGCTCGGCGTCGCATGGAACACCTATGGCCTCGACCGCGACGAGCTTGCAGCCATCTGCGCCGGGGCCGGCCTCACGGTGCGCAATGAGGGCCCCTGGCTCGACTTCGCCCACCGGGTGGATTCGTCGATCAAGCGCGACCTGATGGTGGCCGTCAACAACGGCTGACGCAGCACTGCCATCGGACGATCTGGATCGCACCACTAGTCTCGGCAGCATGACCCGCACGTTGATTCTCATGCGTCACGCCCAGGCAGAATCACGCCCCGGCATCAGTGACTTCGACCGCAGCCTCACCGACCACGGCCGCGAACAAGCCCAGCAGGTTGGCCTGCACCTGGCGCCACTGGGTGTGGAACTCGCCATGGTGTCCGCGGCACAGCGGGCGCGTGAGACATTCGCTGGTCTGGGACTCACCGGAGCTGATGGCGCTCCGGTGCGCGCCGAATACATGAAGGCGCTCTACGACGCCTCGCCATCCACGATCACCCAGCGGATCAGTGAGACGCCGGACGGGATCAATGCCCTGCTGGTGCTGGCGCACGCTCCTGGCATCCCCTCGCTGGCAGCCAATTTCACCTGGGCTGCTTCACACCGGGAGGCCGATCTCATGCAGTGTGCCTTTCCTGCCGCCAGCTTCGCCATCTTCGACGTCGACTGCGTGTGGAGTGAGCTGGCAGCTTTCGATGCCTTCGATTACGCCGATCAACAGAGCTCCGGTGTGAGTCCCGTGCGCCCGCGCGGGAAATAGCGGGCTGCGCGTCCAAGACCACTTATCTGGCCCCTAGAATGTTGCGATAGCGTCGGCGTGCCCGACCACCACCCCGCCATTCGGGGTTGCGACCCGAAGGATGAGCTATGGCTGAACGCCCAGGCAGCGACACACGTCGTCGCGCCCGCGAACAGCGCCGCAAGCGACTCATCGCCGATCTTCGCGGTCTGGTGAGCTCGTCGCCCATCGCGGGACGCACACGGGCTGCCTCGGGCAAGATCTGGCGCTCCCCCGTATGGCTGGTCACCCTGCTCATGGCCGTGGTCCTCATCGGCGTGATCACTGTGGGGGCCTTCCGCAGTTCTGGTCGTCCGGCACAGCCAGCCGTGGTGGCCAGCTCGTCGGCAAGCGAGACGCCCACCGCCACAGCGACGCCCTCGGCTGCTCCCGCCACCACGGCCCCGGCAACCGGCGATGTGGCCGATCTGGAGGCCCAGGTGAGCGCCATCGAAGCCCGCTACGGCGTGCAGATCGGACTGGCAATCACCGGGGTGTCCCCCACCGGCACCCAACTCACCCCTGCCTGGACGGCAGGGAGTCTGGCGTCTGGTCCGGCGCTGGGCACCATCGATGTGCCGATGGGCGTGGCCGTTCTGGGGCTCGATCTGGTGCCCAACAACATCATCTATCTGCTCGACAAGTCCATCAGCGAATCGAGTCTTTCGGGCGACGAAGCCCTGTACAGCTTCCTCGGCAGCACTGAGGACGCCGCTGCCAAGACCACCGATGTGCTGCGCGCACATGGCGATGCCACCACCACTGTCGCCACGACCACCACCCATCAGGGGGTGCCTGCCTTCACCCAGACCGATTGGTCGGTGACCGCCCAGGCCCAGGTGGCCAGTCAGCTGTGGTGCTCGTCCGAGGCTTCGTTCGCGGTGTCACGCATGCGTTTCTACGACGACGACCATTCCTATGGTTTCGGCAAGCTTGTCGACGCCTATCTGCGCACCGATGACGGCACCGACGATGCCGGCAATCCGGTGATCCGCCAGATGGCAATCGTGCCCAACGCCAACGGCGACCGGATCGGCGTGGGAATGGTGATCACCGGCGCGAAAGACCAGCTTGACAACGCCAAGGCAGCTGCCGATGCGGTGGCCGGGCGCGTCTATTACGGCGCTGTGGGTTTCGACGCCGGCCACTGCTGACCCCCTGAAACCTGCCCGTTACCTGGCGCCCCAATCGGTTACCGGCCCGTAACACGGACATCACGCGCACGTCATCGCCGGGGCGAATGCTGTTTGCATGATCACTTTGGAAATCAGTCCGGGCGATACCGCCTGGGTTCTCATCAGTGCCGCATTGGTGTTGTTCATGACCCCGATGCTGGCTTTCTTCTATGGCGGCATGGTGCGCGCAAAGGGCGTGCTCAACATGATGATGATGTCTGTCATCTCAATGGGCATAGTCGGCGTGCTGTGGGTGCTCTTCGGGTTCTCCGAGGCATTCGGCAACTCATGGCACGGCATCATCGGCAATCCCTTCCAATTCGCCGGGCTGAGGGATTTGGCCGAGGTGCAGTTCGGCACCATCCCGGCCCTCGCCTTCGTGGGTTTCCAGGCTGCCTTTGCCATCCTGGCGGTGGCGCTGATTTCGGGTGCAGTGGCCGATCGCATGAAATTCGGCGCCTGGTGCATCTTCGCCATCGCCTGGAGCGTGCTGTGCTATTTCCCGGCAGCCCACTGGGTGTTTGCCTTTGACGGCTATGCAGCCGACCGGGGCGGATGGATAGCCAATTCCCTGAAGGTCTTCGACTTTGCCGGTGGCACTGCGATTCACATCAATGCCGGAGCTGCTGCTCTTGCCCTGGTGTTGGTGCTCGGCGTGCGCAAGGGATTCGGCACCCGCCCCATGCGTCCCCACAATCTGACGCTGGTGATGCTCGGAGCAGCCGGGCTGTGGTTCGGCTGGTTCGGTTTCAATGCCGGTTCGGCCCTGGGAGCCAATGGAACTGCCGCGCTGGCTTGGGTGAACACCCTTGCGGCCACCTGCGCCTCGATGGCTGCCTGGGCTCTCACCGAACGCATCCGTGATGGGCACGCCACGAGTCTTGGCGCCGCATCGGGCATCGTGGCGGGTCTGGTGGCAATCACCCCCGGCTGTGCCGTGGTGAACCCCCTGGGAGCTGTGGCCATCGGCGTGCTGGCGGGCGTCGGCTGTGCCTATGCCGTCGGTCTGAAATATCGCCTGCATTACGACGACTCACTCGATGTGGTGGGTGTGCACCTGGTGGGTGGCCTCATCGGCACCCTGGCGGTCGGCCTGTTCTGCCGCGCCGAGCTCACCGACGGAATCAACGGCCTGTTCTTCGGTGGTGGCTTCGAGCAACTGGGACGTCAAGCAGTGGGGGCCTTCGCCATGCTGGCCTACCTGGCCACCC
>CAXYYR010000050.1:0-13364 GCA_964293265.1 uncultured Propionibacterium sp. | reverse complement strand
GGGGTCCCGGCCCCCCTACCCCCCGCCCCGCAAAGGGGCCGCCGTCCCCCGAGGGTTTTGGGGTGGCCCTTCTCCCTCGTTGGCGTGGCCACAGCTTTTCTGGTGTTGGCGCAGGCCAGACTGCTTTCCGACGCAGTGGCCCATGTCTTCGACACACACAACACTGACGGCATTGCCGCGGCTGCAGGGCTGCTGATGCTCGTATTCGTGGGCCGAGCTGGTCTCAGCTGGCTCAGCGAATGGTTGGCCCACCGGGCGTCGGCGGCAGTGAAGTCCCAACTGCGCACCGATGTGATGAAGGCCCGTCTGGCGCGGCCCACCGATGCGTCCACCCCGAGCGGCACCCTCATCACCCTGGTGACCCAGGGTCTTGATTCCCTCGATGGCTATTTCGCTAAATATCTTCCACAACTCATGATGGCCGTTGGTGTGCCCTTGGTGGTGGGGGTAGCAATTCTCACCCAGGACTTGCAAAGCACCCTGATCATCGTCATCACCATTCCGCTCATTCCGATTTTCATGATCCTCATTGGTCTGGCCACCCAGAAGCAGGTTGACCGCCGTTTTCTGGTGGAATCACGGCTTGCCAATCACTTTGCCGATCTGGTGGCCGGGCTGCCCACCCTGCAGGTGTTCGGACGTGCCCGGGCGCAACTGATTGGTCTGCGTCGCACCGAAGCGGCGCACCGCACCGAAACCATGAAGACCCTGCGGCTGGCGTTCCTCTCGTCGTTCGTGCTGGAGCTGCTGTCCACCATCTCGGTGGCGCTGGTTGCCGTGAGCATGGGCATGCGGGTGGTGGCAGGCGATTTCGATCTGCGCACCTCGCTGTTCATCCTCATCCTCACCCCCGAGGTGTATCTGCCGATCAAGCAGGTGGGTGTTCACTTCCACGACTCCGCCGACGGAACAGCCGCTGCCACCAAGGCCTTCGAGCTCATCGAGGCCGCTGAAGCTGGAGCGCCCAGTGGCACTGCCGTATCGCCCGATCCGGGCAAGGTGCCGGTGGTCTTCGAGCAGCTGTCCGTCACCTATCCCGGGGCGCAGCGGGCTGCCCTGGCCGACTTCTCCTGCCGCATCGACCCCGGCCGGGTGGTGGTGCTCAAAGGCACCTCAGGTGGTGGAAAATCCACGGCCCTGTCGGTGCTGATGGGTTTCCAGCCCGCCAGCTCCGGCGCCATTCGCGTGGGCGATGAGGATCTCAGCGATATCGACATCGCCGATTGGCGCACTCATATTGCCTATGTGTCGCAGGACCCGGGCATGATCAACGGCACCATTGGTGACAATCTGGCCATGGGGCATCCCGGGGCCAGCGATGCGCAACTGCGCGATGCGCTCGACAGGGCCGGTGGCAAACAACTGGCGCTCAACCATGTGGTGGCCGACGAGGGTGAAGGTCTGTCGTCGGGCGAGCGCCGCCGTGTTGCGTTGGCGCGGGCACTGCTGCGCATCGAATTGGGCGGCGCCAGACTGCTCGTGCTTGATGAGCCGACCGCCGGACTGGACCAGTCCACCGAGGCCACCGCCATTCAGGCGGTGCGGGCGTCCGGGGCGTCAGCCCTTGTGGTGAGCCACCGCGCGGCCGTGATCGAGATGGCCGATGACGTGATCGAGCTGCATGCACCCAGCGTTGACGAACAGTCCGATTCCGGAGCTGACGCCGAGGGTACTGATGACGACGTGGCTGGCGCCAAGGGGCGCAAGGCAGCTGCGAAGGTGCTTGCTGCTGATGGGGCTCGTGTTTCCGGTGAGGCGGCAACGTCATCCACGTCCACCACAGCATCGGACCCCGGCACAGATGCCGGCGTCGAAGAGCCCGCGGCCCCGGCCAAGGGCGATGGGGGAGACTTCCTCATTGGCGGCGAGAGCTATCCGAATTCGGTGCTCGAGAAGCATCAGGACAAGGCCCCCGAGCGTGTATTGACGCCGGAGCAGTTCAGCGCCGAGAGTGCGCCCATCCAGGCTGGTGCGCTGGTGCGGGGGCTCATTGACGGCATCAGTCATGGCAGGCGCAGGCTGTTCACGAGTATTGCGCTCGCCGTGTGCGCCACGGGTTCTTCGGTTGGTCTGATGGCCGTTGCCGGCTGGCTGCTGAGCCGCGCCGCGGAGCACCCGCCGGTGCTCTATCTGCTGGCTGCCAGCGTGGTGGTGCGATTCTTCGGCATCGGACGCGCCGTCTTCCGTTATCTCGAGCGCCTGGTGGGTCACGATCTGGCCCTGCGACTTGAGGGTTCATTGCGCGAGCTCGTCTATGGCAAGTTGTCGCGCACCACGCTGTTGGGACGTCATCATGGCGACCTGCTGGTGCGGGCCATGGCCGATGTTGATGCCGTGATGGATGTGGTGGTGCGCGTGGTCGTGCCCTTCGTCTCATCAGTGTTCGTGATCGGGCTCACTAGCGTTGTTATTGCGTTCTACTCCCCGGCTGCAGCGGTGATTCTGCTGCTCACAAGCCTCATTGCAGGAATTGGTCTGCCATGGCTCGGGCAGCGGTTGAGCCGCCGTGCCGACGAGGCAGCCGTGCCCCTGCGTGGTGCGCTTGCCGACGAGGTGCGTCAGCTTGCTCGTTGCGCGCCCGATCTGGTGGCCTTTGGGGCCGACGAGGCCCAGCTGGCACATATGAGCGCCACCGATCTGGCGCTGCGCGACACCGAGGCCCGGGATGCCTGGACGCGTGGCATTGCGAGCGCCGGCCAGATGCTCAGCACGGGCATGGCGGTGTCGGGTGCGCTGCTGGTGGGCGGCCCGGCGGTGGTTTCGGGGCAGATTCTTGGCCGAGAGTTGGCCATTTTGGTGCTCACTCCGCTGGCGCTGCACGAGTCGTTGTCCGATCTCACCACTGCTGCCCAGACGATGACCCGCGCCCGGGCTGCGCTGGGCCGTGTGATTGCTCTGTTGCGGGAGCCTCCCGTCGGCAAAGGCGATCGGGACATCAGCGTCGCCGATGGCGACCGGGGCTCGCTCCGGTTGGAGGATCTGTCGGTGGGCTGGCCGGGCCATGGTGCTGTGGTGAGCGACATCTCGTTGACGGTGGAGCCCGGCCAGCGCGTGGCGATCGTGGGGCCTTCGGGTGTGGGCAAGACCACCCTGGCTGCCACCATCATGGGGCTCATCGAGCCGGTCTCCGGCACGGTGCGTGCCCCCGGTGCAATCGGTTATCTGGCCCAGGATGCTCACATCTTTGCCACCTCGGTTGCCGAGAATGTGCGCATTGGTGACAAGACTGCAACCGATGAGCAGGTGGTGCAGGCCCTGGTGAGAGCAGGTTTGCCGGGTATGGATCTGGCGCGTGAGGTGGGCGAGGAGGGTGCCACCCTGTCGGGTGGTGAGGCCCGGCGAGTGGCGATGGCCCGCATTCTGGTGGGTGGACGTCACGATCAGCTCGTGATTCTCGATGAGCCCACGGAGCATCTGGATGTTGAGACCGCTGAGGCCCTGATGGCCGATGTCTGGTCGGCAGTGGACACGGCTGCCGTGGTGGTGATCACCCACGATCCCGAGCTGATGGCTGCGGCTGACAGTCAGCTCGATCTGGGTGAACATCGGGTGGATGCCCCGACTGACACCAGGTGATGCACTGGCTGGTGCAGAAGCTTGCGCCTGAGGCCGACGCTGTGCATATTTCTGTGAATTATTGCGCTGGTTTATTGCGTAATGCCTAGTCATCGTGCAATTGCAATAGCCAACATTGAATCTGTGTATTTTCTGTGCAACTTTCTGGTTTGGTTCTGCGCGTTTCCTGCTGATTGAATGCAGGCAGCAATGGGCCCAGCTACGATGCGCTGGCGCCTCCACCCCCCGGAGGATCACCATGGAATTCATTTTCGACGACGACGTCTCCGACCGTTTCGAGGCGAAGCTCCGCGAGGTGAGCGCTGCGCTGGATGCGCAGACCCCGGTGCTTGAGAGCGCCGCCAACAACATGCGCATGGATGCTGCCGGTAACTTCCTCAAGTCGTTCGAGACCAGGCACATGACTGAGCACGATGATCGGTTCTCGCTGAAGCGGAGTCTTGAAGACCTGGCCGATGGGGTGGCCAATGCGAAGAAGTTGGCCCAGCTTGAGAGGGAGCGGCGGGCTGCGGTTGATGCTTATACGAACAGGGAAGAAGTCACGCCCAACGATGGGAAGACCCCTCAGGCTGCTGAGGCGGGGCACGCGCCGAATCCCGATCCCGGGCCCAAGCCGGACATGCAAGAGCCAGTGCCGCCCCACATTGAATCCAGTGTGACCATACGCGAGATTCCCAGGGGCGTGGAAGTTTCGGGACAGTCGAAGTCATCAGCACGGCCCGAGCATCTCCGCGGATATGTGCGGATTCAGCGCACCTTGAGCGGCCAATTAGCGCGGACGCGTGGCGGTGATGGCGTGCTGGAGTTTGAGCTGCGCACCCTGTGGGGTGAATATCTCGACAACTGCTCGTGGGTTTTCCTGGACGCCGAGTCGGTGCGCACTGCGTTGTGGAAGTTGATTGAGGTGCGTGCCCAGAGCGCTGATTGGCTGGAAAATGTGGCTGATGCCTTCGAAAAGGCAGGTGGCCCGGGTGGACCGAATGGTGCGCTGCTGTTGTCTGACGGGCTGGCGAATGAAGCCAGCACAAAGATGATCAACGCGGAGACGGCCAACAGGATTCTGACCGACCCCAATTCCTCCAAGGAACAGATGGCCGAGGCCATTCGTATCGTGGAGGGTCACACTGATTTGCTGTCCGACGAGGCCCGCCGCCGTGCCGCCGATGTGGTGGGGGCAGATGTCAGGGACCAGAACATCAGCGACGCGACAGTTGATCTGATGGGGCTGCTGGCGGCCGACCCGGTTTATTCGCATCAGCTGTTCACCACTGTGACCCCGGACCAGTTCGCGGATGCGCTCAAGGGGCTGTATGACGACAGCTACAGCGTGTATGGCAGCGGCTCCTACGGGGGAACGCGCATCGAGTGCGATCCGGACCGGGTGAGACGCTATCTCGACTTCCTCACTGCTGCAGGTACCGCTTTGGCCACCTACACGAAGGGCACCGGTGAGCTTGCACCACCGGCAGACCTTTCGGGTATCTGGTTCAACGCCATGATCGACCCGAACAACCCTGAGAACGCATCAGCGTTGAGCATGATGATTGATAAGGGCGGTGAAGTTGCTTCCTACGATCCTGAATTTCTTTCGTCGCTCACTGATCAGATCTATGACCACGAACTTGCACACCCCAACTGGTGGGAGCGGCCCGGTTGGGATAGCACGGGGGTCTCAGGTTTCTACGAAGACATCGGAGACCCGAACAACCCGAATGATTCCACCTTCTCGATGACCCCACATGACAACCCGACTGGGCGAGCCGCGGGTTTGGATCCCCTGGCCAATCTTTTGGGTGCGATGCAGAACACCCCCGTTGCAGCGGAGCAGTTCTTCGATGACGACGACACATCTGACGCGTGGGGGCGCCAGGTCAACGAGAAACTGAACTATCTGCTCACGCAACGCACATGGCCCTCGGACGGTGGGGACGGGATAGGCATTGCTATTGAGGGCGCAACCACTCACTCGCGGAATCCCCCAGACATGAGCTCGGTGACCTACGACCCTGCTACTGGTTTGATCACGCCCTCCACACCGGATTCTCGGGCAGCCACCTGGGCAGCACAGACCGTTTATCTTCTTGCGGGCGCCTCCAGGGACGAAGACTGGGATTTCCCACCTGCCATGGCTGATTCCATGGGACGGATGCTGGCGTCATATGCCGGCAGCGTGGTGTCGATCTCCAAACAGGGGCCAGTTGCAGGAAGCGAGAATGGGTGGGTTGTGTGGGACTCCGCCTCAGGGCATCAAAGCGCTCTGCAGTTTAAAGCCAATTACGATGATCTTGCAGGACTCATAAGGGATTTGGGTGCTGCTCCGGACCAAACTGGTACAGATTATTTGATAGCTGGGCTCCTGGTCCATCAAAAGCAGGAACAGGATAAAATTATTGCCAAATATTCACAACGATATGGTTATCCGAATAATTTAAGTGATCTAAACACTTGGGAATTCCAACAGGATATGGTTGCATTGGGAACAGGCGTCGGGAAGGCGTTAGCCTTTTCTATAAACAACGCATATAAAGGTCTTGAAGACGGTGAGACTAAAGTAGCAGAACAAAACGCACGATATGCCAGAGGCTTTGAGATTGCAGCAGGTATTATCCCGGTCGGAGGTATCCCAGGGGTTTCTGCGGTTACTGATATCGCAATTAAAGATGCATCAAATAGGATTGCTGATTCTCCTCAAACTGCCTCAGATCGTGCCCAAGCTAGTGAGGTGGATTGGAAGATGCGACTGGATCGGCAGATGTACGACTCGTTGCTCAATGCGGGTGTAGTTCCCATTGGCGGTCATGGTGTACCGGAGGAAGCTGTCATCACTGTCAATGGGGAACGTCGAATTGACCCGCGATTCTATGACCAGAACTCAGATGTAGATCCACGGGCGCGCGATAAGTTTAATCTATGGCGGGGGAGAACGGATGAGAATCTTGGGGTGCCAGATTGGATGACCGCACCGATTAAGCAAGCATATAATGATGTGGAAGTCCCTGGAATCTAATGTCCTCCAACAATCCCAAATGCATCCTAGCAACGATTATGGTTACTGGCATGCTTATAGCCTGTAGCGGGTTGGAATCCGGGTCAGACGAGTCATCGTCCGAAAATACTGGGAGTGGTCTTCATCTGGGAGCCTGCTCATTGCTTAGTGATCCGGTGATTGAGAAGAATGTGGGGCCAATATTTGATCGTCATGAGCGTTCTTGGACCATGTCTGGCGGCGAGATCACTGCAAGTTGTCAGTATAGTGGATTTCAGAAATTCACGAAGATTCTGAGCGTAGACGTTCTTCAGGCAACACCAAAGGATGTGTCCGATTGGACCAGCGATCGACGATGTCAAACTCGCCTTCCGTTAGGAGTGGCTGGTGTTGATGGTTATTTATGTGGCGAACCTGATGAAGTGTTCAATTTTTATCCGTACTTGTATGCGGTTGCCGGACCTGACCCGTCGTATTTGATAAAGCTCAGCGTTGAGAATGTTGGAAGCTCTGCGCCGACCGCGTCTATTGATGAGGCTGGGCCGCCTCTGCGTGATGCCTTGCAAGCACTTCTCCCCGCGCTGAGCCCGTCAACGTTCAAGGAAAAGTGAGGCTCTGATGCTTGCCAGGCGCAGGAATTGGGCTGGGTACGGTGGCGTAGCCCTGAGTCTCGTGGTTGTGCTGAGTGCCTGCTCCGGAACGTCGACAGATGCTCCGTCCACTGTGAAGCCGTCGTATTCACTGGGTGCGTGTTCGATCATCAGCACCGTGAATATCGAACGGATTGTCGGGAAGCAATTTGATTCTCGGGAGCGGTCAACAATGACTGAGACAGGGGCCCCCGGCGCTGCGCGCTGCGACAATGCCAGCGATGGTGATCCCGGATTGGTGCTGTCCATTCAAGTGTGGATCGTTACCGCTGATCGCCGTACCTCCGCTGATGGAGTCGGCACGACATGCGAGTCTCCAATACCCCTGGCGGTTCCTGGTGCTCAGGGTTCTGTGTGCGCTGCAGGGCCTGGAGTGGTCAATTTTTGGGCACCATATCTTGGTGCATCGTGGGGTAATGACCCTTACTACTCGGTGCTCATTGGGCCGGCAGCCGGAACAAAGATTCCTCGTGTTGAGGATGTCGAGGGTCCGATGAGGGACATGCTCACCGAGTTCATGAGCAATGTCTCCGAAGACACCTTTGTGACCAGGTGACTCCAGCCCAACTACTCCTCGACCACCCGGCTGACTGCCCGTCCACCGTCCTAGGCTGGGACCATGCTCGTAGCGTTCGCAATCAGTCCCAATGGAAACGACAATGCCGATGGTTCGGTGCACGATGCGGTGGCGGCTGCCGTGCGCGTAGTGCGCGATTCCGGGCTGCCCAATGAGACCAGCTCAATGTTCACCACCATCGAGGGCGACTGGGATTCGTGCATGCGCGTGGTCCATGACGCCTGCGCAGCGGTGGCCAAGGTGGCCCCGCGCGTCGGCTTGGTGCTCAAGGCAGACATCCGTCCCGGCCACAGTGGTGAGATGACCGGCAAGGTTGAGCGACTGGAAACCGCGCTCACCAAGCTCGAAGCCAACTGACCACCTGCTCAATTTCGTCACCTGATAGCCCTGCAGCTCATTCCGAGTTGCAGGGCTATTTGTATGCACAAATTGCCAATAAGACTCTTTTCATGTCAGGACAAAAAGACAGCAGATTGCGCCTGTCAAGCGTCTTTAGGAGACTTTGAGACCAAATCAGTCCGTATTTGATACTCCGTCTAGGTATGCGGGCTCCAGATGAGTAACATCGCCCATGTGTGGGATTGGTGGGACCAATGCCACGCCGGCTGATTCGGCCCCGAAGCACAGCAGCTCCGGCCCCGATTCGCACAACTGCCTCCGCCCGGAGGCAACGCACAGACGAGGTAGAGGAAAAAGGTCTTTCCATGTCACCTGAACGTCGCGACATCACACTGTTGCCCGACCTCACGACCGGTGAAGGTCGCGTTGGCCCGGTGCGCACGCGGATGCCCATCTATGTTGACCTGCTGCCCCCCTGCAACAACGCCTGCCCTGCAGGCGAGAACTGCCAGGAGTGGCTGCGGCTGGTCAAGGAAACGAACCCGGAGAACGCCTGGCGCCAACTCGTGCGCGACAATCCGTTCCCCGCGATTCATGGCCGCGTGTGTTACCACCCGTGCGAGACCGCGTGTAACCGCGCGGAGCTCGACTCGGCAGTCTCCATCCACTCGGTGGAGCGCTACCTGGGTGACATGGCCGTCGAAAAGGGCTGGACATTTGATCAGCCCCGCAAGTCCACCGGACACCGGGTGCTGGTGATCGGCGCCGGCCCCGCCGGTCTGTCAGCCGCCTACCACCTGGCCCGCCTCGGCCACGAGGTGGAAATCCACGACGCCGGCGCTGAGCCCGGCGGCATGATGCGTTACGGCATCCCCGAATACCGTCTGCCCCGCGACGTGGTGGACGCCGAGATCACCCGGCTGCTCAACTTCGGTGTGAAGCTCGAACTGAACCACACCGTGAAGGATCTGGTTGCCGAGCAGAAGTCCGGCAACTTCGATGCGGTCTTCGTGGCCGTTGGCGCGCACCTCTCGCGTCGCGTCGAGATCCCCAGCATGGACGCCGGCCACATGGTCGACGCCGTTGACTTCCTGCGCGATGTTGCTAGTGGCGACAAGCCCATGATCGGCCGCCGCGTGGCCGTCTACGGTGGCGGAAACACCGCCATGGACGCTGCCCGCACCGCCCGCCGTCTGGGCGCCGAGGACGCAGTGATCATCTATCGCCGCACCGAAGACCAGATGCCCGCCCACAAGGAAGAGCTCGAAGAAGCCGAGCGTGAGGGCGTTGAGGTCCACTGGCTGCGCACCATCAATGAGATGCAGGCCGGCGACGTCAAGGTCGAGATCATGGAACTCGATGCCGACGGCAAGCCCCACGGCACCGGCAAGTACGAGACCTTGGCCACCGACACGGTGATCATGGCCGTCGGTCAGGTTGCCGACACCGGCTTCCTGCACGACATTCCCGGCATGCAGTTCAACGGTGATGTGGTGAAGGTTGATCCCACCACCCTGATGACCGATGTGCCCGGCATCTTCGCCGGTGGCGACGCCGTTCCTTCGGAGCGCACCGTCACCATTGGTGTTGGCCACGGCAAGCGCGCCGCCAAGCAGATCGACACCTGGCTGGCCCATCAGGCCCCGCAGGCCCGCGTGAAGCACCCCATCGTGCATTTCGACGATCTGCACCTGTGGTACTTCGGTGACCACCCGCGTGAGGTGCAGACCGAGCTCGACCCGACCGCCCGCGTCAGCGACTTCGACGAGGTTGTCAAGGGTCTGTCGGAGGACGAGGCCATCTTCGAGGCAAACCGTTGCCTCTCCTGTGGCAATTGCTTCGAGTGCGACGGCTGCTACGGCGCCTGCCCCGAAGATGCAATCGTGAAGCTCGGCAAGGGACATCGCTACCGCTTCGACTATGACAAGTGCACCGGCTGTGGCACCTGCTTCGAGCAGTGCCCGGCGCATGCCATCGAGATGATTCCGGAGAAGTGAGCAAAATGACTACAACCACCCGTGGGCCGGTACCCGGCTCGAATGGCATGCCCAGCAATCCCGGCCTCAGCGGCGAAGCCGCCAGCGCAACCCCGTCGCCAGTCGACGTGGCTGCCGGAGCCAAGGATGCTGCCGACGAACTGGACCAACAGCGCCGTGAGCAGGACATCGCCAACCAGATGATCTGCGACGGCAACACCGCAGCCTCCGATGTGGCCTTCCGCATCAACGAGCTGTGCTCCATCTACCCGATCACCCCGAGCTCCCCGATGGCCGAAATGGCCGATGAGTGGGCCGCACGTGACCGCGAGAACATCTGGGGCCAGGTGCCCCATGTGATGGAGATGCAGTCCGAGGCAGGTGCCGCCGGCGCCATGCACGGCTCTCTGCAGGGCGGCGCACTGGCCACCACCTTCACGGCCTCACAAGGCCTGTTGCTGATGATCCCGAACATGTACAAGATCGCCGGCGAGCTCACCAGCACAGTGATGCATGTGGCAGCCCGCTCCCTGGCAACCCAGGGCCTGTCGATCTTCGGTGACCACCAGGACGTGATGGCCTGTCGTCAGACCGGCTGGGCAATGCTGTGTTCCAGTGGCGTGCAGCAGTGCCACGACAATGCGCTCATCGCGCAGGTTGCCACGCTGCGCACGCGCGTTCCGTTCATTCATTTCTTCGACGGTTTCCGCACCAGCCACGAGCTCAACACCTGCATCCAGCTCACCGATGATCAGTTGCGTTCGATGGTGCCCGATGATCTGGTGCGCGAGCACCGTGACCGTGCCCTGTCGCCCGAGAACCCCTTCATCCGTGGCACCGCGCAGAACGCCGATGTGTACTTCCAGGGCCGCGAAGCCGGCAACAAGTACTACGACTCGGTGCCCGGCGCAGTGCAGGACGCCATGGATGAATTCGCCCGTATGACCGGCCGTCAGTACCATCTGGCCGATTACTACGGCGCCCCCGACGCCGAGCGTGTGATCGTGATCATGGGCTCCGGTGCCGAGACCGTGCAGCAGACCGTCACCAAGCTCAATGAGCAGGGTGAAAAGGTCGGCATGCTGGTGATCCGGCTCTACCGTCCCTTCCCCACTCAGATGATTCTGGATGCGCTGCCCGAGACGGTGAAGAAGATCGCCGTGATGGACCGCACAAAGGAGCCCGGCTCCAATGGCGAGCCGCTCTACCTCGACATCATGTCGGCTGTCTCCGAGGCCTACACCCATGGTGAGCGGGCAAGCCTGCCCACCATCGTCGGTGGCCGCTACGGCCTGTCGAGCAAGGAGTTCACCCCGGGCATGTGCTCCGGTGTGTTCGACGAGCTGGCCAAGGACAAGCCGAAGCGTCGCTTCACCATCGGCATCACCGACGATGTGACGCATCTGTCCATCGGCTACGACGCCTCGATCCATCTTGAAGATCCCGAGACCTCGCGCGCCGTGTTCTATGGCATCGGTGCCGGCGGCACCGTTGGCGCCAACAAGAACACCATCAAGATCCTCGGCCACGAGCCGGGCATGTATGCGCAGGGCTATTTCGTCTATGACTCGAAGAAGTCGGGTGGCCGCACCACCTCGCATCTTCGCTTCGGGCCCGACCCCATCAAGGCGCCCTATCTTGTGACCCAGGCCGGCTTCATCGGCGTGCATCACTGGGCCGATCTCGAGCGCATCGACGTGCTCGCCTTCGCCCGCAAGGGCACCGTCGTGCTGATCAATTCGCCCTATGACACGAGCAGGGTCTGGGACGAGCTGCCCAAGCCCATGCAGAAGAAGATCATCGATCTAGATCTGCAGGTCTATGCCATCGACGCCGGCGAGGTTGCTCGCTCGGTGGGCCTCGGCAACCGCACCAACACCGTGCTGCAGACCTGCTATTTCAAGATCAGTGGCGTGCTTCCGGCCGATCATGCGATTGAGGCCATCAAGGACTCGATCACAAAGACCTACGCCAAGAAGTCGATGGAGATCGTGGAGAAGAACCACGCCGCCGTCGATGCCTCGCTGGAACATTTGCACAAGATCGAGGTGCCGGCATCGGCCACCTCGAATGCTGACTATCTGCCCCCGGTTCCGCAGTTCGCACCTGACTTCGTCAAGGACGTCACTGCAGCCATGATGACCGAACAGGGCGAGTCGCTGCCGGTGAGCAAGCTGCCGGCTGATGGTTCGTTCCCCTCGGGCACCACACAGTACGAGAAGCGCAATGTGTCGGAGATCATTGCGGTGTGGGACAAGGACAACTGCATCCAGTGCGGTAATTGCGCCTTCGTTTGCCCGCATGCGGTGATCCGCGCCAAGTACTACAAGCCCGAGACCCTCGGTGATGCACCCGATTCCTTCGAGTCGGTGCCGCTGAATTCGGCTGGTCTGCCCAATGAGATGTACACCCTGCAGGTGTATGCCGAGGACTGCACCGGTTGTGGCATCTGTGTTGAGGCCTGCCCCGTGCATCCCAATGCAGCTGATCCCTCGGTGAAGGCGATCAACCTTGATTCCGTGCTCGACCGCACCAAGCAGCGGGCGAATGTGGAGTTCTTCGAGAAGATCCCCGAGCCCCCGCGCACCCGCGTGAACTACGGCGCCGTGCGTGGTGCCCAGTTCCTGCAGCCGCTGTTCGAATTCAGCGGTGCCTGCCCGGGCTGTGGTGAGACGCCCTATCTCAAGCTGCTCACCCAGCTGTTCGGCGATCGCGCCACCGTGGCCAATGCCACCGGTTGCTCGTCCATCTACGGCGGCAATCTGCCGACCACCCCGTGGGCGAAGAACAAGGACGGCCGCGGGCCCGCATGGAGCAATTCGCTGTTCGAGGACAATGCGGAGTTCGGTCTGGGCATGCGCCTGGCCGCCGATCTGCATGCCGAGCTGGCACGTCAACGGGTCACCGAACTTGCCGATGTGATCAACGATCCTGAGTTGGTTGATGCGCTGCTCAATGCGCCGCAGGCCTATGAGACCGATCTGCACGAGCAGGCCGATCGGGTGGAGACACTCAAGGCGAAGCTCGCCGAGCTCTCGGCGTCGGCAAGCACTGATGCACAGACCAAGGCGAAGATCGAGGATCTGCGCTCGGTTGCCGACAATCTGCTGCGCCGTTCGGTGTGGATCGTCGGTGGTGACGGTTGGGCCTACGACATCGGTTCCGGTGGCGTTGACCATGCACTGTCGACCGGACGCAACATCAACATTCTGGTGCTCGACACCGAGGTCTACTCCAACACTGGTGGTCAGGCCTCGAAG
>CAXYYR010000049.1:0-13818 GCA_964293265.1 uncultured Propionibacterium sp. | reverse complement strand
TGGCCGGATCGCAATACAGCGGCCCGCTGACCGCCACATCAACCCTGTTCGTTGACCGCACCTGGGTGATTTCCGAGGGAACGGGCACCCCTGAATCCCAACACAGGATCGAGCAGCTGGCTCTCACCTGTGGCGCGAACCTGGTGCATCTGAAAGCTGACGAGCATGACCGGGCAGTGGCCGAGGTGAGCCATATGCCCCAAATCATGAGCAGCCCCACTGCTGCCCGTCTGCGCGAGGTGCCGGCCCCAGATCTGAAACTTGCCGGGCAGGGAGTGCGTGACGTCACCCGGATTGCAGGCTCTGATCCGGTGCTGTGGCGCCAGATCGTCACGGCCAACAGCGCCGCAATCGGCACGCAATTACGTGCCATCAGGACCGACCTCGACCAGCTCATTGCGGGCTTGGACGATCCCGAACAGATCTCGGAGCTCATTGAGCGGGGCCAACAGGGCGTTGCCGCGCTACCCGGCAAACATGGGCGCGCGACCGGCGATATCACTGCTGTGGTGGTCGAGATCCCGGATGCCCCGGGTGCTCTGGCACGCCTGTTCGACGACATCGAGGCACAGGGTGTCAATATTGAGGATCTGTCGATCGAGCACGGCTTGGCACGCGAGGTCGGCTATCTGTCAGTGGCAGTGGATGCGGAGCGGGCGCCCGAACTGCGGGCCGCCATGACAACATCAGGATGGGAATTGCGATCATGACGAAGCTCGAGGGCCAGACAGCTGTTCCGGGAGCGCCGGGTGCTGATCGGGAGTCGCTGGTGATTGCCATCGACGGGCCGAGCGGGGTCGGCAAGTCGAGCACCGCCAGGGGAGTGGCATGCCGTCTTGGAATGTCCTATCTGGACACCGGTGCAATGTACCGGGCAGTCAGCTGGGCTTGTTTGGCCGATGGCGTGGATCAGTCGAATCCCTCGGCACTCTTCGCGCGTGCGCAGACTGCTGATCTGGACCTGGATCTCGATCCGCGTCACCCGGCAGTGCTCATCGACGGCCACGATGTCACGCGCGACATCCGCGACCCGAGGATTTCTGCTGCCGTGAGCGCCGTGGCGGTTGTGCCCGAGATCCGTGAATTGCTCACCGGCCAGATGCGTCAGCTCATTGCCCGTAGTGGACGCATTGTGACCGAGGGCCGTGATGTGACCACCCAGGTATGGCCCCAGGCCCAGGTGAGGGTGCTGTTGGTGGCCGACCCCGAAACACGGATTGCACGTCGTCAGGCCCAGCTGCACGGGGCCGTGAGCCAGACACAGGTCACCTCGTCCATCGTTGATCGTGACCGGAAGGATGCCACGATGAGCGACTTCGAAAAACCAGCTGAGGGTGTGACTCTCATTGACTCCACCCTGCTGGATCTGGGCCAGGTGATTGATCAGGTGATCGCACTGGTGCCCGCTGATATGCGTTGATGCGGTCAAATACCGTTGCGGCTAGCGACTAGCCTTGTTCCCATGACTATTGACGACGGCGCACAAGCCCGGTCCACACGTCCGGTCGTTGCCGTTGTCGGACGTCCCAATGTTGGCAAGTCCACACTGGTCAACCGGATTCTTGGACGTCGCGAGGCAGTGGTGCAGGACACCCCGGGTGTGACGCGCGATCGGGTCAGCTATGACGCGAACTGGGCTGGCCGCGAATTCGTGGTGGTTGACACCGGTGGGTGGATCGCCAAGCCGGAAGGCATGGCGGCACACATTGCCGAGCAGGCCGAGATGGCAATTCAACTTGCCGATGCCGTGCTGTTCGTTGTGGATGCCAAGGTGGGGCTGACCGATGAGGACGAGGCTGTGGTGAAGGTGCTGCGCCGTTCGAAGAAGCCGATCGTGCTGGCAGCCAACAAGGTTGACGACGAGCGCACCGAGGGTGAGGTGGCGGCGCTGTGGCAGCTCGGATTGGGTGAGCCGATTCCGGTGTCGGCACTTCATGGGCGTGGTTCCGGCGACCTGCTCGATGTTGTGGTGAAGGCACTGCCGAAGACCACTGCTGTAGAGGCGGAAGCCGTTGGCGGACCCCATCGGGTGGCCATCGTCGGCAAGCCGAATGTGGGCAAGAGCTCGCTGCTCAACAGGCTTGCCAGAGCACAACGCTCGGTGGTCAGTGATGTCTCGGGAACAACCGTGGATCCGGTTGACGAATTGGTCGAGATCTCCGGTGAACCCTTCCGTCTCATCGATACTGCAGGCATTCGCAGGCGGGTGAAGGAGGCCAGCGGCTCGGAGTACTACGCCTGGCTGCGCACCCAGGCGGCAATCGAGCGTTCTGAGGTGTGCGTGGTGGTTCTGGATGCCTCGGAGCCCATCAGCGACCAGGACCTGAAGATCCTGTCCAGCGTTGAGGAAGCCGGACGGGCCATGGTGCTCGCCTTCAACAAATGGGATCTCACCGACGAGGAACGTCAGCGCTATCTCAAGGGCGAGATCGAGCGGGATCTCCAGTCCTGGCAGTGGGCGCCCTCGGTGAACATCTCTGCACTCACCGGCAGGAACGTGGACAAGCTGTCCAAGGCACTGAACAAGAGCCTTGATGGCTGGGCCACCCGAATCTCCACGGGCAAGCTCAACGCCTTTCTGGGACGGATCGTTGCCGCCAATCCTCATCCGGTGCGTGGCGGAAAACAGCCGCGCATCCTCTTCGGCACACAGGCACAGACCAGCCCACCGACCTTCATCCTGTTCACCAGCGGTCAGCTCGATCCCGGGTATGTGCGTTTCGTGGAGCGCCGCTTGCGTGAGGAGTTCGGTTTCGAGGGTTCCCCGGTGCACATCCAGGTGCGCGCGCGGGCCAAGCGCAAGGACCGCTGAGCCCTCGTCACCAGCGATGTGACCCGTGCCATCTGGGGTTCGGTCGATCAGCGTCCAGGGCCCGAGGTGAATACAACGCCGATGCTTGCTGCGACCACTGCCGCAATGCCGATCACATCATGCTGGCTGATTCCCTGACCCAGGAAGACGAATCCGGCAGCTGCCGCAACGGCAGGTGCCAGTGCGAGCAGGATCGAGAAGGTGGCCGGGGGAGTGTGCCTCAGTGCCGTCATCTCGAGCGCATAGGGCGCCATCGACGAGAGCAGGGCAATGCCCAGACCGGCGAGCAGGACATGGGGTTCGAACAAGGCCGTGCCCACCGTGCCCAGGGCAATCGGGAATGCCACCACCGCGCCTGTGGCCATCGCCACTGAAAGGCCCTGCAGCCCATTGAAATGCTGCCCAGTGGCCTTGGAAAGCAGGATGTAGCCCACCCAAAAACACCCCGCGACAAGGGCAAAGGCCACGCCCAAGAGGTCGAATGCAGCACTCGTGCCACCCAACAGCGCCACGCCGACGGCAGCCAGACCAGCCCACAACCAGTTGATCTTGCGATGAGCGGTGACCACGCTCAGGGTCAGGGGACCGAGCAACTCGATCGTCACCGTCATCCCCAGGGGAAGTCGTGTCAGGGCGAGATAGAAGAAGATGTTCATGCCGCTGAGCACCAGGCCGAAGCCCATTGCCGTGAGCCAGTCGATTCGGCTGTGTTCGATGATTCGGGGGTGGGCGACGAGCATGAGGATGATTGCCGAGAAACCCAGCCGCAGTGCGACGATGCCGATCGGTCCGATTGCCCCGAACAGCATCACGGCAATGGATGCACCGGTCTCCTGGCACAGGAGTCCGAGAAGCACCAATGATGGCCCGAAGGCAGAAGCGCGGGAGTTCATCGCCAACTGCATGTCTCCAGCCTTTCAAAAAGCGGCAGACATGACGATGCCCGGTCAAAACCGAGGTTTTGCCGGGCATTTAAGTCGGGCTGACAGGATTTGAACCTGCGACCCCTTGACCCCCAGTCAAGTGCGCTACCAAGCTGCGCTACAGCCCGCCGGGTCACGTAGACCCGTTGCAGAACTTTAGCCGACTGCCTGCCTGTGCGCTAATCGGACATGCACAAAATGGACATGTCATGTGCCGTGGGGAATGCCGCCCGGCGTGGCTGCCAAGCTGGTACGAGCTGCCTAGGCTGCTGTTGGGCCGGAAACCCATCATGAAGTGATCGAAACGCACCAACCATCAACACACCAGTCATCAACACATCAGGCATGCAGAGGACAGACACATGGCACAACACATGAACGTGGAGAGTTTCAACCTTGACCATCGATTGGTGGCGGCCCCCTTCATTCGCGTGGCTGATGTGAAGCATCTGCCGGCCGGTGATGTGCTCACCAAATATGACGTGCGATTCTGCCAGCCAAACCAGGCCCATCTCGAGATGCCGGCTGTTCATTCCATTGAGCATTCGTTTGCCGAATGCGTGCGCAATCACAGCAATGAGGTCATCGACTTCGGCCCGATGGGCTGCCAGACGGGCTTCTATCTGATCATGGTGGGGGAGCCGGATGTGGCGGCCACTGCCAACCTGGTGGAGCGAACCTTCCGCGACATCCTGGCCCTCAGCTCGGTGCCGGCTTCCAATGAAGTCCAGTGCGGTTGGGGCGCCCACCACAGTCTTGAAGGTGCCCAGCAGTCAGTCTCGGAAATGTTGGAGCATCGCAGCGAATGGGAACAGGTCATGGCCTGAGCCCCTCCGTCGGCGGGTGGGTTGATTTACGACCGCGGGATGACATTTCTCGTGTCGACGCCGTAACTTGCCCTTCTGCCCCGACATCGACAAGCCCGGATGGGTTAGGTTTTTCTGCGGAACGCGCCCGAGCCAGCACTCACCGCCGGGCATCTGAGGAGAGGCACATCGTTTGAATCCCACGCACCACGGCGCCATCAGGCCTGACCGTCGTCGTTGGCTTGCCCTCATCGTGCTGTCGCTTGCGTTGTTCATGGCCTCGATGGACAACACCATCCTCAATGTGGCGCTGCCGACACTGGGCCGCGAGCTCGGCGCAACCAATGATGCGCTGCAGTGGACGGTGGATGCCTATCAGGTGACCTATGCCGGATTCCTGCTGGTGGCTGGTGGGCTGGTGGATCGATGGGGCCGCACCCGCACCTTCATCGCCGGCGTCGTGGTCTTCGGGCTCTGCTCGCTGGCTGCTGGGCTCTCACCCAACACCACCATGTTGATCCTGGCCCGCGGCCTCACCGGTGTTGGCGCTGCCCTGCTGACACCCTCCACGCTGGCACTCATCTCCGTGCTCTTCCGACGGCCCACCGAGCGCACCACCGCCTTTGCCATCTGGTCCGGCGCCAACAGTGCAGGAGCTGCGGTGGGGCCCCTGCTGTCAGGTGGCCTGCTTGCCCATTTCGGCTGGGGATCCATCTTCATCATCAATGTGCCGGTGGCCGTGCTGTGTCTTGCCGGTGCGCTGTTCCTGCTGCCTCGCGTCAAGGCCGAGCGTCCCGACGAGGGCGTTGACTGGCCCGGCATGGGTCTGTCGATCGCTGGGCTCTGCGTGCTCTGCTGGGCCGTGATTTCGGCCCCAGGTCTGGGCGTGTTCTCCCCGCCGATCATCGGGGCCTTCGTCGCCGGGGTGCTGCTGGTGGCGGTTTTCCTGTGGTGGCAGCATCACGCAAGCACTCCGCTGCTGCGTCTCAGCCTTTTCCGCAGCCGCCCCTTTGCCGTCTCGGTGGCCGTCTCTGGTCTGGTCACCGGCGGGGGAGCAGGTGCCCTGTTCGTGCTCACCCAGTTCCTGCAATTCGTCCTGGAATTCACTCCCTGGCAATCGGGCCTGAGCATCATGCCGGTGGCCGCGATGATGCTCATCGGCGCCATCATTGCGCCGATGAGTCTGCGTCGTTTCGGCATCAAGCATGCAGTCATGGCAGGGCTCGTCCTGGTGGCGCTGGGCTTTGCCCTGCTGGCAGCAACGAGGGCTGGCATGAGTTATCTGCAGATTGTGCCCGGCGCCATGTTCTTCGGGCTGGGCGCCGGATTGCTGATGCCGGCCGCCACCCAGGCCGTGATGGATTCCCTGCCCTCGGAGTCTGAGGGGGCAGGTTCGGCGACGAACAGTGCCCTCATGCAGGTCGGAAGTGCCATGGGAGTGGCCATCACTGGAAGCCTGTTGGCCTGGAAATATCGCGATGTGATGAGTGCGGACGCCGGTGTGAGTGCACTGCCGGAGCCCACCCACAGCGACATTCTTGACTCGGTGGGACGTGCTTTCGAGCTGGCGAAGAGCGGCTCCTATCCCGATCTCATGAACCTGATCCAGCAGGGCTTCCTGTCAGGAATGCAACTCGGTCTGGCAGTGAGTGCGGCTGCGGTGATGGCTGCCTTGATCGCAGTGGGACTGTTCTTCCCCCGTCATCCCAAGCCACCAGTGTCGGTTGGTGTGGGTGAAGCAAGCGATGCCCCCGACGATGCTGTGAAGTGATGGGGCGATGGAGTGACAGCGTGAAATGACGGGGCATGAAGCAAAAGTTTTGCAGCTCCCGGCGCAGGTCCATGCGCAGCATTTCTGGTTGTCAGCTGTGTATAGTTGGGGCCAGCGTTTTACGTGCCCGGGGTCGGTGTAAATCCGAACCGGCGGTCATAGTCCGCGAACCGGTGTCAGATTGTTTGGCACAGGCCGAATCGGTGGAATTCCGATACCGACGGTTAAAGTCCGGAAGGGAGAGCACGCAAACAGCGATTCAGGCTGGCGCCGCCAGTGTTGCTTGTGCAACATGGTCGCGCGGGCTCACATCGGCTGCAGATCACCCCGGTCAATGTTGACCGCGGAAAGGAAGATCGGCAGCTGATGACCTCATCACGGTCCATACAACGCCACACACCGCTCGGATTGCGTCTTGCCGCCCCAGTGGTGCTGCTGGTGGTGCTCCTGGCGCTGTGGCAGCTGGTGGTGTCTTCCGGGTCAGTGCCAGCCAGTCTGCTGCCGGCGCCGGGCAAAGTGTGGCATCGTCTGGTGCTCGATCTTGGCCGCGGGCCCTTGTTGGGGGCAACACTCACAACGACCTGGGAAGCCGTGCTCGGCTGTCTTGTGGCCACCTGCGTCGCCCTGCCCATCGGATATCTCATAGCCAGGGTGCGCGTCGCCGAGGCAGCATTGTCTCCCTTCCTCGCGGCCTCCCAGGCCATCCCGGCGGTTGCGCTGGCGCCATTGCTGGTGATCTGGGTGGGCTACGGTCTCACCCCGATCGTCCTGTTGTGCGCGCTGCTGGTCTTCTTCCCACTCCTGCTGGCAACCGTGCTCGGCCTGCGCTCCATCGACACTGACATTGTCGAAGCAGCTGAACTCGACGGCGCCTCAGGCTGGCGGATGGTGCGTTACATCGAGGCGCCACTGTCGCGAGCTGCCCTGCTCACCGGTATTCGCAATGGCTTCACCCTGTCGGTCACCGGTGCTGTGGTGGGTGAATTCGTCATGGGTGGCACCGGCCTAGGACAGATCGTGTCGGTGGAATCCCAGTCCGCCGATACAACGGGTCTTTTTGCCACCCTCATCATGCTGTGTGCGCTGGCAACCGCCATATATCTGGGCTTGTTGGGCCTTGAACGGCTTACCGATCCCCAGGGCCTCGTGCGCTCGGATCGGGGCATTGGCAACGACGACGAAGGTCCTGAATTGCATCGGGTCACCGCTGAACCGGTGGCCATCACATCCACTCACAAGGAGCTTGTTGCATGACTTGGCATAGGCGTTTCACCACCGTCCTCACCATTGTTCTGGCGTTTGGTCTGGGCACTGCACTCGCCGGCTGCGGCAGTGACACAACGGATTCAGCAGCCTCGGACACTGGTAAATCGTTGACAGTGGGGCTCACCTACACGCCCGACATCCAGTTCTCGCCGTTCTATGTGGGCGTGGAGAAGGGCTATTTCGCTGACGAGGGCCTCGATGTGACCCTTCGCCATCATGGTGCCTCGGAATCCCTGATGGGTGCGTTGGAAGCGGGGGAGGAAGACATCGTCTATGCGGGTGGAGACGAGATGTTGTTGTCCCGCTCCCAGGGTGTCGACGTGGTCAACTTCGCCACCATGTATCAGAGTCATCCGGCTGAGCTCATCGTGCCCCAGGACTCATCAATCCAGTCCTTTGCTGATCTGCGCGGTCGCAGCGTTGGCCTCCCCGGCCCCTTCGGGGAGAACTGGTATGCCATGTTGGCAATGCTTCGCGAGGCAGGACTCACCCAGTCGGATGTGGACATCCAGACCATCGGCTACACCCAGCAGGCCGCGCTCACGAGCAACAAAGTGGATGCGGTGGTCGGTTTCTCGAACAATGATGCCGTGAAATTCCGTCAGGCAGGCTTTGCCATCCGCGAGATCCAGCTTGATTCGGCAACCCCCTTGGTGGCGCTGGGACTGGGAGCCAGCAGCGCTACCGTGAACGACAAGGCCGCTGAACTCCAGGCATTGATGCGGGCCCTGGACAAGGCGGTTGCCTATTGCCAGTCCGATCTGGACGGCACTGTGGACATCACCGCCAAGTACGTCACCACGTTGACCGATGACACCCAGCGAGCAGCTGCCAAGGCAACCCTGGAGGCAACGAATGCCCTCTACGGAGACCAGCTCGGCGTCCAGAGCGCCCAACGGTGGAGCGACATGGCTGCCTTCATGGAGCAGGCGGGCATCATCACAACCCCCGTGGATGCCTCGCAGGCATATGTGACCACCAGTCGCTGATGGGTCGGCAGGCAGCTACTGCTTAGTAATGTGGAGAAATCAGGCGCGCTGCCAGGACAGTTCGCCGGGTTCAGCCAAACCCAAGTCCTGATCAGAAAAATCAAGTCTTGTTCAGAAAACTTGGGCACAGTCCAGAAACGAGCATGAGGGGCAACAAGCATCGTGACCGCCAGTCCCGCCAAAGCTGCCAGTTCCGTCCAACCCGACAGCGGGGCACATGAGTTCGTCGAGACCAGGTCCATGGACTTGTTCACCGAGCCATCCGCGCCGCTGCGACTGGTGCGTGGTGGTGTATTGCCCGGCATCACCGTGGCCTATGAAACCTATGGGCAGCTGAATACCAGGCGCGACAACGCCATCTATGTCTGCCATGCACTCACGGGCGATGCCCATGCAGCGGGTTGGCATGAGGGCGACCGTCGCCCCGGCTGGTGGGATGTACTCATTGGCCCCGGTAAGGCGCTCGACACCAACAAATGGTTCGTGATCTCGTCGAACATTCTTGGTGGTTGTTCTGGCACCACAGGGCCGGGCAGCACGAATCCGGCAACGGGCAAGCCCTGGGCCCTGGATTTCCCGCTGCTCGACATGCACGATTTCGTGGTGGTGCACCGCGCTTTGCTGTCTGCCCTGGGAATTGGACATCTGCATGCTGTGGTGGGTGGCTCACTGGGGGGAATGCAGGCGCTGGATTGGGCTCTCACCCATCCCGATGACATGGACCAGGCGGCGATCATCGCTGCTTCCAGCCGTCTGACCGCCCAGAACATCGCCTTCAGTGCAGTGGGGCGTGAAGCAATCATGACCGACGAGAACTTCCTGGAAGGACGCTTCGCCGAAAACGGCGAAAACCCTGATGTCGGTCTCTCCGTGGCCCGGATGATGGCCCACATCACCTATACAAGTGAAGAAGGGTTCGAGGAGAAATTCGGCCGTCGCCCCCAATTCGACGCCCAACAGCCCGGGTTCGGTGTCGACTTCGCTGTGGAGAGCTACCTCGACCATCAGGCAAGCACTTTTGTGGGTCGCTTCGATGCACTGAGCTATCTGTATCTCACGCGTGTCATGGACTATTTCAATCCCTTCTCCGATGAGCATGCGCTGGACCGCGTGGTGGCCGATCCCCTGCGCTTCCTGGTGATGAGTTTTGATTCCGATTGGCGTTTCGGCACCAAACATTCCCGACGGATCGTGCGCCGATTGCAGGATGCCAGCCTTCCGGTGAGCTTCCGCGACATCCACGCGCCCTGGGGCCATGATTCCTTCCTGCTGAATATTCCCCCCTATCTGGACACGGTGAGGGCCTTCATCGAGCAGCCTGCAGTTCCCCGTCCGGCAATCACCCGCACCCGAACCCAGCGGAAGTGGTCACGATGACATCCATCACCGGAGCAGCAACCAGCAGCAGGGGCGGCAATCGACTTGGAGAAGGCCTGCTGCGTCAGGATCTCCAATCAGTGGCACGCCTCATCCGGCCCGGCGAACGGGTGCTCGATCTGGGCTGCGGTACGGGAGATCTTCTTGCCTATCTGATCGGCGCCATGGGCTGTTCGGGCACTGGGGTTGAGCGTGATCCCGATGCCGTTCTGGATGTCATCGGCAGGGGAGTGCCGCTCATCGAGCTTGATCTGGACACCGAGCTGTCAGAATTCGGTGATGATTCCTTCGACGAGGTTGTTCTCTCGCGCACCCTGCAGGCTGTCATGAAGCCTCGCGAGGTGCTGTTGCAGATGCGCCGGATCGGGCGCCGCATGATCGTCACCATGCCGAATTTCGGTTATTGGCGCCATCGTCTGCGACTGCTGTCAGGCCGGATGCCACAGAGCAAGGACCTTCCCTACAGCTGGTACGACACCCCGAATCTCCACCACACCACGCTGGTGACCTTGGAGCAGTTGTTCGATGAATGCGGCTTGGACATTGAGCGGCGCATTCCCCTTGATGGCAGTGGCGGCAGGCCACGTCTGCCGGTGGGCTTCACCCAGCGAACGGCCAATCTGCTGGCCGGTTCGGCCATCTATGTGCTCACCCGGCGTTCCGGGTTCGTCCCGATGCCGGAACCGCTCGAGGATCTCGGCTGAAAGCCGATGGAACAAGCTCTGTCTGAAAGCCGATGGAGCAGCCCCACTGAAAACCGATCGGTGGCTCAGGACTAACAGCCGGTTGGACGCTGCGTGACCGGCAACACCATGTGAACTTGTCGGCCCCGGGACAAAATGTTTGCCAATATGTTGCCCATGGAGTCGACTGACCAACATATTCTTGCGCTGCTGGCGCACGAGGGGCGCATGTCCTTCACCGACATCGGCCGTGAGACGGGTCTGTCGACCTCTGCAGCGCAACAACGCGTCCGTCGCCTGGAGCAGCGGGGAATCATCACCGGCTACAACGCACGTATCGACAGCCGGGCGCTCGGCAGAACGCTGGCGGCCTTCATCCAGATCCGCCCCCTGGGTCCGGTTGATGAGAATTTGGTTGATGTCCTGGCATCGATGCCGGAGATCATCAGCTGTTATTCGGTGGCCGGCGATGCCTCACATCTCTGTTTCGCAGAGGTGCCCTCCACCGCCGAATTGGACGACCTGTTGAGCCGCATCCGCACAGCTGTCAACGTATCGACCTCCACCACAGTGGTGCTTCGCACACCCTTCCGTGATCGGGCTCCCATTGATCTGCCCGATGATTCAACGTCGAAGAAGACTGGCCCGGGTGCCTGAAACACCGGCTTCCACCGCTGACCCCGGGCTTCCGACACGAAGACTTTCGTGGCGGGTTCGCAGCGCACTGTCGCTCGTTGCGGGCGCCCTCCTGGCGCTCGGTTTTGAACCCTACGGGTTGTGGCCGGCAACTCCGATCGGCATCGCATTGCTGTGCTGGCTGGCGATGACTGCCCCCCGTGCACGTCATGCCGCCTGGTGTGGATTCGTGTCCGGGCTGGTGCTCAACCTCATGACAGTGTCATTCCAGGCAGCAGTTGCCTGGTGGATCGTTGTACTGATGGTGCCGGCGCTCGCGCTGTGGACCATGCTCGTGGCAGCAGGCCAATATGTCGTGCGGCGGCTGCCCCTCTGGCCAGTCTGGGCTGCGTGCCTGTGGACGCTTGCCGAGGCCGGAGCCATGCGCATACCGTTCGGTGGATTTGCCTGGACACCGCTGCGATTCACCCTGCCTGATCAGCCGTTGGGTGGCTATCTGTCGGTAGTCGGGGCGGTGGGGGCCGGTTGGCTCCTTGCATTCACGGGATGTTTGCTCACGGCCTGCGTCATCGCGATGTCGGGCGGCCAGCTCCACTGGCGTCGAGTGCTCGCCGTGTCACTCTCACTGGTTATCGCAGGTGCCCTCGGAGGAGCAGTGCTGGCGGCTCGTCCCATGCCCCCGGCGAATGACAACAGCGAGGCAGGTGAGCTGACGATCGGCCTCGTGCAGGGAAATGTGGATGGTTCCGAGGGATCGCACACCATGGGTTACGCCAGATCGGTGACCAACAACCATCTGTCCGAGACGATCATGACCATGGCGCGGGCCCGCGCCGGGATCGACCCCATGCCCGATTTCTTGGCGTGGCCCGAGAACTCCACTGACATGGATCCGAATACCGACGCCCGCACCCGGCAGATCATCGAGCATGCCCAGGCCATCGCCGGGCGTCCGATCCTGGTGGGTGCCGTGACCCAGGGGCCGGGTGCCGATGAGCGGCAGACGACTGCCCTGTGGTGGACGGAGAACGGGGAAACGGACAGATACGCCAAACGTCGTGCCGTCCCCTTCGGCGAGTTCACACCCCTCAAGGATCTGGTCTTTGCTGTTGCTCCCATGGCCCGCCAGGTCGGACGCCAGACGGTGCCGGGCACTGAGCCCGGCGTGATCGATGGTGCCCTGAACACGGGCGATTCGGTTCAGGTGGGCGACGTCATCTGTTATGAGCTGGCCTTCGATTCCGTCGTCCGTGACACCGTGACCAATGGCGCCCGGGTGATGGTGGTGCAGTCGAACAATGCAAGCTATTCCGGCACCATGCAGCCTGCCCAGCAGTTCGCCATCACTCGCGTGCGCGCGATGGAGATGCGTCGTGAAGTGGTGGTGTCGACGACCAGTTCTCTTTCGGGGCTCATTGACGGTCGTGGACAGGTGATCGAGCAGAGTTCCGAATCGACGGCATGGACCACCTCGGTCACGGTTCCGCTGCGCACAAATATTTCTGCGGGAGTGCGCGTGGCACCGATTTTTGAACTCATTGCATGCCTTGTGGCGGTGGCTGCAATGGCCATTGGCACAGTGATGTCACATCGCGCTCGTAGGAGCTCCTCGCTACACTGACGCGAGTGCCGGCCCACGCAGTTTTTGCAAGCTCGTCGACCTTCGCACAACCCGCATTGATCAACATTTCTGGGCGAATGGAGCGTCATGGCCGACCACAGTGAGTCGCTTGACAAGGTTCTTGTCATCATTCCCACCTACAACGAGGCTGAGAACATCGAGTCCATCGTGGGACGGCTGCGCAAGGCAGTTCCGGGCGCAGATGCGCTCATTGCCGATGACAATTCACCTGACGGCACCGGGGAGATCGCGGATCGGCTGGCCCTGGACGACGACCATGTTCATGTGCTGCATCGTGCCGGCAAGGAAGGTCTGGCGGCGGCCTATGTGGCCGGTTTCCAATGGGGCCTGGACCGCGATTACGACGTGCTGGTCGAGATGGACGCCGATGGCTCCCATCAGCCACAATTCCTGCCGGCCATTCTGTCGGCGCTGGAAGATGCCGACATGGTGAAGGGCTCACGCTGGATGCCCGGTGGCGAGGTGGTGGACTACGACCTCAAGCGGGAATGGCTCTCACGCCTGGCCAATATTTGGATTCAGGCTGCCATGAATGTGCCGGTGCGTGACACCACCGGTGGGTTCAATGCGTTCCGTGCTTCGGCGCTTCGCACAATGGATCTGTCCACGATTGCTTCCAAGGGCTACACCTTCCAGGTGGACCTCACCCGCCGCGTGCTTGACCAGGGCGGCACGGTGCGCGAGGTGCCGATCAGCTTCCCTGATCGTCAGAAGGGCGAATCGAAGATGAGTGGATCCATCATCGGCGAGGCACTGATGAAAACCACCCAATGGGGAATCCAGCGTCGAAGCGCCCAGGTGGAGGCCGAGGTCAAGCCATGGCTTGACCGTCTGCGTTCCATGACTGACTGGGGTCTGGTCTGCCATCTGACACACCGGTTGCTCTCGGGCAATCGGTGTGTTTGCGTGATTC
>CAXYYR010000048.1:0-13899 GCA_964293265.1 uncultured Propionibacterium sp. | reverse complement strand
TTACGCCACTGCTGAGCTGGTGAAAGTGGCCTCCAACTCATTCCTGGCCACCAAACTCAGCTTCATCAATGCCATGGCAGAGGTCTGCGACGCCACCGGCGCTGATGTGGACACCCTGACCACCGCAATGGCCGCCGATCCACGCATCGGCGAGGGCTATCTGTCGGCCGGAATCGGTTTCGGTGGCGGCTGCCTGCCCAAGGATGTGCGGGCGTTCACAGCTCGAAGCACCGAGCTGGGTGTGGACACCGCCGCACGACTGTTGGCGCAGGTGAGCGAGATCAATGGGCACACCCGCAGCCGCGCAGTTGAGGCAATTCTTGAACTTGGGTCGTCTGACATGGCGGTGGCAATTTTGGGCGCCAGCTTCAAGCCGGGCAGCGATGATTTGCGCGATTCACCAGCTCTGGCAATCACTGATGGGCTCATCGCAGCCGGCGCACAGGTGCGCATCACAGACCCGGTGGCCGGGCCGCATCTGCGCTGCGGACGCCCCGATCTTGAGGTGAGCGATTCAGCTGCCGAGGCGGTCACCGGCGCCGATGTGGTGGCCCTGCTCACCCCATGGCCGGAATATCTGACGCTCGAACCGGAAGCCCTGGGCGCGTTGGTTGCCCATCACGCCATCTTCGATGGACGCAATGCGCTCAACCCGAGCATCTGGAAACAGGCGGGATGGCGTTACCGAGGGCTTGGACGGCGCTGAGTCCTCAACAGCGCTGAGCCCTCACAACGCAGCCAGCTGGAACAACAGGCTCACCCGGCGTGGCGGGCAAGCGCCTCTGTCACCGAGGTCTCCTGCTGGCCGAGAATCGGCTTGCGCTGGGTCACCCTGTCCCACACCAGCTTCACATTGGCGCCGATCTCGCGCACTGTGCCCGAGCGCCATACGCCATCGGTGTGCGGCTGTTCATTGCCCACACCAATGGTGTTGTCGATGCCCAGACTGCGGCACGTCGCCACTGCCCGGTCGATGTGATAGCTCTGACCCACCACCGTCAGCGAGGTGACACCGAAAATATTGCGGGCCCGATAGCAGGAATCGTAGGTGTCGAGCCCGGCGTAGTCAGCAATCACATCACCCTCGGGCAGTCCGGCTTCAATCAGATAGGTGCGCATGGCACCCGGCTCGGAATAGCCCTCGGTGCGGTTGTCGCCACTCACCAGAACGACCTTCACCTTGCCCTGCTCGTAAAGAGACACAGCCTCGTCAAGACGCCCCGACAGGTACTGTCCCGGCGTGCCGTCGGCATCCAAGCCAGCGCCCAACACCAGCGCCACATCGCGGTTCGGCGCATCGGATGCCGTGTACACGCGGCCATTGGCGCTGATGTGCACCCAGCCGAAGGCGCCGCCCACCACAACAAGCGCCACCACCAGCACGGCAAGCACAATCTTGCGCACGGGATGACGGAAACGACGTCGACGGGGGCTCACACCCGAATCGTATCGGCCCGAGCCAAGCCAATTGCCACGCAGCACCGATGAATTTGCTGAGCTACTGCGGACGGGTTTCAGGATGCGTGCGTCCGCTACTGCGGACGGGTTTCAGGATGCGTTCGTCCGCTACTGCGGACGGGTCTCAGGATGCATGAACCAGCGTCGCAACATTCCCGTGCGCTCCGTCACCTGCTCAGTGGTGCAACGCGCCAACGGTGGTCCCCCGCACGCCCTGCGCAGCGCAGCATGCACATGCGAATGGGGAATGCCCGAGGCCCGCGCATACTGCGAGACCAGCGAGTTCAGTTCCTTGCGCGAACTCTCCAGAGCCTTGAACAGACGCTGCGATTCGGGCACCTTTGCCCGTTTGTCGGCGCGATCATGTCGGCGCAGCTGGCGGCGCTGACGTTCGGCCAGCAGGCTGCTCACCTGATCGGGCTCCAGCAGCCCCGGCAGACCCAGATAGTCGGCCTCGTCCTGGCTGGTGGCCTCGGCCGGCAGACCGTAGGCCTGCGAATCGAACAGCACATGATCGAAGTTCGCGTGCGAGTCCAGCGCCTCGAAGCTGCCCAGCAGGTCATCGGATGCGCCCTCGGCAGCATTGGCCCGGGCCAGCAGTGCCTGCTCGGGCGACCACAGATCGTCCTCATTGTTCTTGGGGCGTCCAATCACATGATCACGTTCGCGTTCCAGCAGAGTGGCGTGGGCCAGGATGATCGGCACCGTGGGCAGAAAAACAGTGGCCGTCTCGCCCTTGCGTCGGGTGCGCACGAAACGTCCCACGGCTTGGGCGAAGAACAGCGGAGTGGACACCGAGGTGGCATAGACACCCACTGCCAGACGCGGCACATCGACGCCCTCGGAAACCATCCGCACGGCCACCATCCAGCGGTCCTGTGAGGCAGTGAACTCATCGATCTTGTCCGACGAACCGGCGTCGTCGGACAGCACCACGGTGACGGATTCACCGGTGATCTGGTGCAGGATCTTGGCGTAGGCACGGGCAAGCTGCTGGTCGCTGGCGATCACCAGCCCACCGGCATCGGGCATGTGGGTGCGCACCTGCGTGAGGCGCGCATCGGCCGCTCCCAACACGGCCGACATCCATTCACCCTTGGGGTCCAGCGCCGTGCGCCATGCCGACGCCGAAAGGTCCTTGGTGAGCGGAGCAGCGAGGTCGGCTTCCACCTCATCACCCATCTTGGTGCGCCAATGCATCTGGCCGCCGTAGGCCATGAACAACACTGGTCGCACCACCTGATCGTGCAGCGCCTGTGCGTAGCCGTAGGTGTAATCGGGCGCCGAGTGCAGCGAGCCGTCGTCATGGCGCTCGTAATGCACGAAGGGGATGGGACTCTCGTCGCTGCGGAAGGGTGTGCCCGTGAGCGCCAGGCGCCGCACTGCCGGTTCAAAGGCCTCGGCGATGGCATCACCCCAGCTCAGGGCATCACCTGCATGGTGGATTTCGTCAAAAATCACCAGCGTCTTGTAGTTCTCGGTGCGTGCCCGATAGTGGAACACCCGGGCCGCCACACCTGCATAGGTGACCACCGTGCCATCGAACTGACGGCTGCGGCCACGTCGGGAGCGGCCACCCAAACCGGGATCAAGTTGGATTCCCACCTTTGCGGCAGCATCAGCCCACTGGCTCTTGAGGTGTTCAGTGGGACAGACGACGGTGACGCGCTGAATCACTCGTGCCGCGAGCAATTCAGCTGCCACCCGCAGCGCGAAGGCAGTCTTTCCGGCGCCGGGGGTGGCCACTGCCAGGAAGTCGCGAGGTTCCTGCTCGCGGTATTGCTCCAGCGCAGCCGACTGCCATGCGCGCAGACGATTCGAGGTGCCCCAGGGGGCCTTGCCGGGATAGGCCGGTGAGAAATGTTCTAAGGCTGAAGTGCTCACGTCGGCGCTCCTGGGCGAGGGCATCCTGATGCGACGTTCTGCGCGAAGCGGGGCCGACTCACCCCGCCGTATGTGCGTGCAGTCGTCCCCGGAAACCGCTTCAGGGGGAGCAATCGCATAGGTCTCAGGACTTTAGTCCACCTCGTCAGCTGGCAACGACTTGTTTGCCGCCATGAGCGGCTGCGCCCACAGCGATCACAATCCACAAGGCTTGTGGACAACTTGTGGACAACCCGGCAGGCCTGTGCATTGTCTCGGCGGGTCTGTGCACAGCAATGTGGAGCACCTAAATACAGCTTTGTAATTCCATAAACCGCGTTGTCACAGCGAATGAAATCCACTAGAAAGTAGTTGCGTTGTTCATGGCGCTGGAATTGATCAACGCGACGCATGACACACACGACCAATCGACTGGCCGGCACAACCCCCGGGCTATGCGCTGTCTCCATCGGCGAGGGTGACACCTGATGGGGCCGTTCCCCGTGTCGCGTCGAGCCGGAATTGTCACCGCATTTCTTCGGCTTCGAGAGGCCCCTCCCCCACCGGAGGGGCCTCTCCCATTACGGTCACGCGCCAACCAGCGCCCGGCGGGCGGCAAAGACCCACGCGAACTCACCCGTCCCAACGCAATAGATTGGCCTGGTGACGAGCAAGCAGCAACGCACACCATCGGGGAGCCCGACGGCCCAGCGCTGGATCATTGCGGGTGTCACTGTGCTCATTCTGATCGTGGTGATTCTTGTGCGCACAGTGCCCGACGATCACACGTCAGATCAAGCATCGGCAACTGCCAACAGCTCGCCCACAAGCATGGTGACCTCGGTGACACCCTCTGCCACCTCGCCAGAGCAGACGGCAGCCAGCGATGCCCAGAAGAACGGCGTGGTGCTCATCGACAGTCATGTGACGGCCACCGAGAAATACAGCGGCACGGGGATTGTCATTGATTCCAGCGGCCTGGTGCTCACGAATCATCACGTGGTGGACGACCCTGACGCGCCGCTCCAGGTGGTGCTGCCCCTCACCGGTGAAGTGTTCAGCGCCGAAGTGTTGGGACATGACGCGGCCAATGACATTGCCCTGCTCCGGATGCAGGGCGCCTCAGGTCTGAACACGGCAGCCATCGACAACGACGCCGTGGTGCCCGGCGACGAGGTGACGGCCATCGGGAATGCCGAGGGCGCCGGCACACTCATGGCGGCAACCGGGGAGCTGCTTGCCATCGATCAGGAAGTCACCACCGGCGACGGCGCGGGCAGCCTGAGGACACTCACCGGCACCTATCAGACGAGCTGCCGGGCCCTGCACGGCTATTCGGGCGGGCCGAATTATGACTCCGAGGGCGAAGTGATCGGCCTCACCGTGGCGGGCGGCAGCGCCACTCACGAGGACTACACCACCTCATATGTGGTGCCGATCAGCACGGCCGTGGCCATTGCCAACCAGATCAGGCAGAACTCGCCCACCGGCTCCATCGTGATGGGGCCGTGAACTGCCACTCACGATTGCTCGACCCACGGCAATGTCAGGCATACTGGAAAAGCTGGCAGCCCACCCTTGACCACCTACAAGGAGAATCCCCCCGATGAGCGATCCGAACAGCCCGTGGGCAAATCCGGCTGACAACCCCAACGCTGCCAATGGCACCAGCTCGGCGAACAACCCTGGCCAGCCACCGGCTGACATGCATGACGCAGCACAGACGCCCCCTAATCAGCCGTTCCCGAATCAGGCAGCGCCAACGCAGGAAACTCCCCCCACAAAACAGCCAGTTCTGGGTCGGCCAATATCCCCCGCCCCAGAACCCCTATACAGGCAACGGCTACGCGCATAATCCCTATGGCACCCAGGCCGCCTACGGACAGAACACGTACAGCCAGAACACCAGCGGTTACGCCCAGACCCCCTACGCTGCCGCCCAGTATCCGGGCTATCCGCATGGCCCATTCCCCAATGGCCCGCAGCGCAAGAAACCGTCAACAACCAAGATCGTGTTGCTTTCGGTGGGTGGTTTCCTTGCCCTGGTGGTGCTCGTCCTCGCCATCCTGACGGCCACCATCATCAATGGCGTGTCCAGGGCGGTCAATAGTTCCGGCGCCACGCCCTATCTGCCCAGTGTGGCCCCGCGAACAGTCCAGCAGAGCGAGGCTGTTCCCACCACTGCCTCCGCGCCACGTGCACTGGCAAGCCCGGTGCACCAAACAGGTGTAGTGACCATTCACGCCTATATCGATGAGACATCGGGATTTGCTGGCACCGGAATGATCGTCAGCGAAGACGGTCTGGTGCTCACGAATTATCACGTGGTGCGCGGAGCAACCTATTTTGTTGAGGTCATTGTGGCAACCACCGGCAAGACCTATACAGCCTCCGTGCTGGGCCACGACGCCACCAATGATGTGGCGCTTCTGCGGCTGGACGATGCCAGCGGTCTGGACACCGTCACCGTGGATGACGATCCCCTGGGCGTGGGCGACGACGTGGTCACCGTGGGCGGGGGCGGCGAGGACGATGAAATCTGGGAAGCAGAAGGCGTCCTCACCTCGAAGTCAACAAATGCCACCCTGTCAGATACCGATGGCAGCACCCACACAATGCTCGATGTCTACAGCACCAGCACTCGCGCCATCCATGGTGATTCGGGTGGGCCGACCTTTGACGACGAATTCGAAGTGGTGGGCATGACCACCGGCGGCCAGGAGGCTGGCCCCAGCGAAGTTGCCGAGGCCATCGTGGTACCCATTGCCCGCGCGGTTGAGATTGCCAACAAGATCAGCGCCAACAAACCTGATGGCACCATTGTGATGGGGCCCTGACAAGGAACTTCACTGCACAGAAAGCTCACAGCGAGCGCTCAGGGCCGGAACAAGCCGGCGCGCTCAACTTGTTGTTACAAGCAGGTGCACCCGCACGCAACAAGCTGAGCAGAAGGACGACGATGAGCAATCACGACGAGCCTTGGGGCGATTGGCGCATCTATCCCCCAACCAACAACAACGACCACGAGCCCAACAACCGGGTTGCCGGCTGGGTCACCAGTCTGGTGGTTGCCGTGGCCATTGCGCTTGCCGTGTTGATGCCGGGCTGGGCAAGTTCCGGGCTGGGCGTGCTGCCCACCGAGACGCCGTCGTCAAGTCAATCGAGCCGCACGCCTTCGTCCGGCTCGCAGCGCACCACTGTGCAGACACAGAGCTCGGTGAGCGACGAGCAATCCAGCGGCGTGGTGCTCATCAATACGACCACCACCACGGGCACGGCGGCTGGTTCGGGCATGGTGCTGAGTGACGACGGCTATGTGCTCACCAACTATCACGTGGTGGAGGCCAGCACCGAGGTGACGGTGACCATTGCCCCCACCAACCAGAACTATGAGGCCTCTGTCATCGGCCACGACGCCACCAACGACGTGGCGCTGCTGAAGCTGGACAACGCCTCCGGCCTGGACACCGTGGCAATTGACGATGACGCGGTGAACGCGGGTGACGATGTCACGGCAGTGGGCAATTCGGCTGGCCAGGGCTATCTGTCGGCCGCAGGGGGCCAGTTGCTGTCCACATCGTCGAGCATCACTGTGCAGAGTGAGGAAGACAGCTCCGACACGGAGACCCTCACCGATGTCTACGAGACCTCGGCCCAGGCCGTGGCAGGCGATTCGGGCGGCCCGATGTTTGATTCCGAGAACGAGGTGATCGGCATCACCACCGCTGGCCAGACCCAGACCGACTCACACACCGGGCAGTCCACCACCGTGTCCAGCTATGCCATTCCGATTGCCCGCGCGCTGAGCATCGTCTCGCAGATTGAATCGGGCAGCTCGTCGGGCACCGTGCAGGTGGGGCCGAGGGCATATCTCGCCGCCACCGTGCAGCCATCTGCCCAAACGGGTGCGCTGGTGATTTCGCAGGTGGTCTCCGACGGCCCGGCCGCCCAGGCGGGATTGGCCGCCGGTGAGACGATCACCGCAGTCGATGGCACCACCGTGAGTTCGCAGGAGGAGCTGAGCACCATTCTGGCCACCAAATCCCCCGGTGACACGGTGAAGGTGACGGTGTCATCGGGCTATGGCGCTGGCCAGACGGTGTCGTTGACGCTGGGTTCCAGCCCGATCAACTAAGCCCGATCCGCCAAGTCCGATCAATCGAGCCTGATCAGTCTGAGCTTTCCCCATCGGGGCACGTCAACCCGAACCGGGCCGCGGCTCAGCTGGCAGGTGCCTCGATGTTGAAGGTGGCACCGTACTGGCTGAAGTCCATGGTGGTGGTCGATGTGATGCCCGAGGTGGTCACCGAGGTCTGAATGCGCACCGGACGCAGATCCGAGTCGGTCCAGTAGTCCGTGTCGTCATGGGCCTGCGCCGAGGCGCCGTCGGCCTGCACAGGGGTGAAGACGAAGTGGTGTGTGTTCACCTCATCGAGCTGTTCGTCACCTGCATAGACCACCTTGGAGATCTCTCCGGCAACCTGGTTCACATAGCTCTCCATGCCACCGCCGGCCACCACGGCTGATGCCGAGTTGGTGGTGTGGGTCCAGGCGCCACCTGAGGGCCGCGTCCACATGTCGCCACCGATGTAGACAGTCTCTGTGCCGGTGCTCGATGTGGAGCGAACCCGGGGTGTGCTGGCATCGCTGAAGTCGTACTGGAAAGTGGTGGTGGCGGTCTGGGTGCCATTGTTCGGCGTGACCGTCTCGGAGGTCATGATCGTCTGATAGCTCTTCACTTCCTGCTGGGCAGCAGCAGCGGTGGCACCGAACACATCCTTGTTCACCTCACCGCCGGCGGCCGGCAGATCGACGGAGACGCCAGCCGCAGCACTTGAGGCGGCCGGTTCGTCGGGGCTGGTGGCGCAGCCGGTGAACAGCAGCAGCACCGCGGCAGTAGGGGCAATCAGACGATTCAGCTTCATGACAGGCCTTTCGTGGCCGCCAATGCGGCCCAACCGGGAAGTGGTCTGTTCCCATGGTAAATGCCCGGTGCCCCAGCAACATGGCGCCGGTCCGGGCGCGCCGGGAGTTGCCGCGCGGCAAGGCCGCATGTTGTCCGCGCCAATGTCATAACAGTGGCCAGCAGGTGCGTCGGCAAGCGGGCGCAATTCCATGGCAGGCAAGTCCGCGCGCAAAAGCTCCAAATTGACCCCGCCCTTCCACCGGGCACCCCCAACCGACCACAATGGAGACATGTCAGATCAGCAACGCCGTCAGTTGAATGCAGCCATCAATCTTCGTCTGTCTCTGCTTGGCCTGCCCCATCCCGTGGACCAGGACGCAAGTCCTGACGAGATGCTCGTGGAACCGTTGCTTGCCCGTCAGCGGGAGCTGAGCCGCCGATTGAAGGATCGGCTGTCAGCCCCTGATCTGCGCATCCAGCGGTTCCTGGATTCCTATCTCGAAGACGCCGATGTGCATCCCCAGCTGCCGCGCACCACGCTTGTGCTCGACGAGGCCGGGCTTGCCCGCGGGCTGTCGCTGCCGGTTGACGGCGACGAATACCACTCGGCCAATGTGGCGAGCTATCGGCTGGCGAATGGTGTGCTGCACAATCCGAAGAATGATCGGCGCACCACGGCCGGGGTCTTCCACATCGCCACCGGTGGCCTGCCGATTCCGCAGGACAAGGTTGCCGTTGACAAGCAGGTTTATGCCCGCATTCTGGCGCGCGCCTTTGACGCTCCCGATGAGGCTCTGGAGCTGCCCTACACCGCCAATCTCGCTCAGAAGGCCCGCTGCTGGGTGTCGCTGCTGATGCGTCCCACAGTGGTGCCGGAGGTGCCGGGACGCACCCGCGAGAAGAGCTATGAGGCGCGGTTCATCGTGCCGGGCGCCATGATGTGCAATCTGGATTTCGTGGAGGGCATCTTCGGCAACGCCGGTGACCCTTATCTGCCCGAGAACGACGCCTCGCTCGACCCGGCCAGCTGGACCGGCCACACCGGTTGCGTGATTCTGGCGCCGCATCTCATCGGCATGACGAAGAAGAGCCTCGGGCTGCCGCAGTGTGACGACGCCACCGAACGTCAGCGCCGCGACGGCCAGTGCTGGCGCGATCCCGAGGAGCTCTACAACGAGGGCAAGGCCTTCAAGGTGTGCGCCCGCGACGAGCGCGGCGTGATGGTCACCGTGATTGCCGACAACTACTTCGGCTATTGCAAGAAAGAAGTGAAAACCCAGATCAGCTATTCGGCCAATCTGCTGGGCGGCGCCGAGGAGGAGCATTCCGGGGGCGCCGAGGTCTATCCGGCATGGAACCTGAATCTGGACTTCACCGACCGCACCCCCAGCGATTATTCGCTGGCCCAAGTGGTGGCGGGCAACCCCGGGCTGGTGGAACCCCAGCCACAGGGTCATGCCATCTATTCACCCAATCCCAATATCGTCTTCATTCCCGAGGGCGCGCAGTATTCGATGCGCACCCAGTCGATCAGCTGGCAGAAGGACGGCAAGCCCCAGGAGATCAAGCTGCTTGCCGGCAAGCACTATCTGTCGCCCGATGGCTACCGCATTCATGCCAAGCACCGCGAACTTGATGCCACCCAGTGGCATCTGGTGGGCACCTCATCGCGAGCCGTCACCTGCCACAAGCCGGCCACCGTCTCGGGCGGCGGCAAGAGCGAGATCAGCAAATCGATCAGTGATGCCTTCGTCTTCGGCAATGCCTATGCCTCGAATGTGGATGAGGCCCTGGACAAGGTGCAGGAGCTGTTCGACGCCGATTACAGCCAGCGTTTCGCCGATGCCTCACGCAATGGCACAGATCATCGTCCGATGCTCTCGATGGAGCGTTCACTGGGCTCGGTGATCAAGCTGCTGACGCCCTCGGCGCAATACACCGAGCAATTCAATGCATTTCTGGAAGACATTGAGCCCGATGTGAAAGAGCTCGTGTTCACCATCAAGCGCTATTACCAGCCCGAATGGAGCAGCGATTGGCGCAGCCATTTCACGGTGGGCATCATGAACGGTCGGCATGGCAACATGGTGCGCCTCGATGGCCGCAAGATCATCACCAATATGTTGCGTGTGGGTTTCCGTCCCGACGGCTCATGGCGGCTGTTCACGCTGCGGCCCGATTACAGCCCCGCGGTGAAGGTGCAGACCGAGGACGACATCACGGCGAGCACCGTCACCCCGCCGTGGGAGCTCACCACCGACACCGGCTTGGAGGGCATGGCTGCCCAGCAGAATCCGCAGGGCCTGCCGCGCAAATATGTTGCCAACTGTGAGCATCTGCTGTTCCAGCGTCCTGACGACGCCATTCATCGTGGCTATGACAAGCAGGCCGAATACGATCTGGCCAGCGGCACCGACACTTTCGTGTCCAATTTCGAGCCGCTCACCCATGCCCAGGCCCGCGAATTGCTCACCGATGTGCAGGCCTACAGCGAGTTCACCAAGCCTGTGCGCAAGCTCATCGAGCGGGTTGCGGCGATGCCTGACGACGAGTCGCCGAAGTTCTGGATCTGCTCCGACGACCCGCGCCACATGCCCGATGGCACACGCACCAAGAATCCGCGCTATCTGCAGGTGCGCCCCACCGAGTCCAATCCTGAATTGACCACGGTGGCCCAGGTGGCCGGCAAGCTGGCCCGCAAACTGCCGCTTGCCGGAAATGCGCCACAGCCGATCGATGTGGTGGCTGCCGGGCGGCGCAACAATCCGCCGGAGGACAAGATTCCGGCATTGTGCGCCTACAACCCGCTGCATTTCATGGAGCTGCCCGAGCTGTTCATGGAATACATCAGCTCGATGACCGGCAAGTCGCCATCAACCACCGGTGCCGGCTCCGAGGGCGCGCTCACCAAGGGGCCGTTCAATGCGCTGCCGCCGGTGATCGACCTGAACACTGCGCTGCTCAGCTATGCCCTCACCGACTATGCCGGATGGCTCAGCTCGGCCGGTTACATCGGGCCATATGCCCGGGTGGACCACGACATTTCGATGCTCATCCCCGAGCTGTTCAGCCACATGGGTCCGCATGACCGCGATGTGAAGCGATTGATCGCCGAGGGCTATCTGGACAAGATGACCGATTTCGATTTCGACGGTCACCGCGTGCTCGCCAGCCGTCTGGGTTATCGCATCAACGAGCGTTTCGTCACCCACTATTTCGGCCGCATCTTCCTGCATCCTGATGTGGTGTTCACCGACGAGATGTTGCGCCCCGAAATTCAGGACGAGAAGATCTTCGCCGATTCCATCGATGTGATTGTGCAGACCCACCAGCGGGTTGCCCAGATGTATTTCGACGATGGCACCATCAGCCTGGCCAGCCCGCCCATCAAGGCGCTGCTTGAGATCATGGCCCACGGCAAATCTGCCGAGGGCTGGACGCTCAGCTCACCGGAGTTCCGGGCGCTGTTCGAGCGCGACACCATCATGACATCTCAGTGGTATGCCGAACGGCTCAACGCCAAACAGGCCGAAGATGTGCGCCAGGCAAGCGAAGGGGTGGAGCGTCTGGAGGAATACACCGGACGCGAAGATTCCGGATCGGTGAACCAGCGCCTGCATCTCACCGCCAAGCTTGACCAGCTGCGCAGCGATCTGGATTTCATGAGGTCACCGGCCTATCGCGAGCATCTGGTGGGCACTTTGGGACGGCAGACCAACTTCGGTTAGTCCCGGGTTTGAACAGACGGAGGATCGGATAGGTGCGGGGCGAAACCCCTTGTCAGCTGTTGCATTTGCTGCGAATTCAGCGTTTTCTAGATGGCATCAAACCTCACCCCAAGCTGATCCTCCGCCTGGGCACCGCTGCTGTTGCTGCCGCACTTGCCAGCACGATGGTGATGCCCGTCGCCTCCGCCGAGCAGGTGACGCCGCCCGATGGCACAGGTGTGCCCGTGATGAGCAACTTCCAGTTTGGCCGTCACGACAATGGCCAGGTGTTCCGCGCTTGGGACGATGGTGTGGAGACCTACACCTCGACCGTCCAGCCGGTTTTTGAAAGCGACATTCCACTCGACGCCGACGGCAACCCCACGGGACTGTATTGGGATTTTGCTCGTGATGACAATGGCTCCGGCGACAACCTTTACAATGCGCGTTTCCATAATTCAGACACTGGCGCGCTTGAATATCCATTATTTTTCTACACGGCCGAATATCCTAGTTGGGCCCAAAACCCCCAGTATTATCGTTATCCGCAGCCAATCAACAATCTGCCACTGACAGTGACATCGCAGAAGCCCTACACCGGACAGCTGAGCGCCGAAGATGCGCGCATCGTCAACAATGTGCTCAAGCTCGGATACGGTGAAACGACCCGGGAAGGCGATGCAAATTTCCCTTGGCACCCGGGCACTGCCAGCTACACCCTGGGAAATCTTGATGCCCAGCTCACCACCCAATGGCATCTCATGAGCACCCTCGACAAATATCTCAATCTTGATACTGCCGATGATGTGCTCACCCACTACATCGAATTCCCCGATCGGCCTTATGATGGCCGCAATACCGAGGCAAATGAAGTTTCCACCGCCCTGATGGGCATTTGGAAGGACGATGACCTCACCATCAAGCTCGCCTCACAGGGCGATCTCGTTGACGAGGGCGACAGTCTGGTGGCCGGGTACAAGCTTTCAGTGCCTGCCCCGGAGGTGACCACCACAGGCGGCGAGCACATGGTGTTTGCCGAGGCTGATCTCACGCTGGACGTGGATATTCCGGGCGCAACGCTGCGCGTGAAGCCCGCCAGTTATTCGGCCAACTTCAATGAGTTCTGGAACGGCACTGATGAGGTGGCCAGCGAAAGCCCCATTTCCACCACTGAGTCGGTGCATGTGAAGCAGGGCGATGTGGTGGAGCTGGTGTTGCCCAAACAGAGCCTCACCGACGTTGACGCAGATGCGTTGCATCTGGTGGCCAATGGTGGCTCACCCGAATATCAGTGGTCGATCCAGGAGGCCACTCTGCAGGGCGATGTGGAGGGCGTGGACACCACGGCCACCGAGTATTTCCTGCAACTGGGTGAGCGTCATATGAGCACCGAGCAGGCCGCCGCCGAGATTCCGCTGCCCGGCCGCTCTGCCGTTGCGCTGCATTATGTGGATGAAGATGGCACGCCGATTGCTGACGATGGTGCTGTGAGCGGACTGCCCGGCACCACGTGGACCGCGCCTGAGCCCAAGGCAATCGATGGCTATGAGTTCGTGCGGCAGGACGCCACTGACGGCGTCTTCGGCGAGGGAACAGCTGCTGTCACCTATGTGTATGCAGCGATTCCGGCACCTGCCGAGCCCAGCGCAACTGAACCTGCGGCAACCGAACCCGGCGCCAGTGCTGGGACAGGCGGCGAATTGAGTCAGGACATGGCCGGTGGCCTGGCGGCGGCAGCTGTGGCTGTTGCTGCTGGCACGGCTCTGTTGAGTCGCCGACGCAAGCACTAGGCATAACCGTCTAGCTTGGGATTTGCCTGGCTAAACACACAATGTGCCCAGCCAAACACGCAGTAGTGCCCTCACCTCCTCGCAGCGGTGGGGGCACTACTGCGTCCGGACACATGGTTTCGAGAAGCATGGTTTTCCGAGAAGCACGGTTTGCCGGCAACGTTGTTTCCCCTGC
>CAXYYR010000047.1:0-13966 GCA_964293265.1 uncultured Propionibacterium sp. | reverse complement strand
TCACTGCGCATGTGGAGCTGCAGCTGCCACTGGCGTTAGGCTGGCGGGCATGAGTGAATCGGCCCAGCACGGGTTCCCGGCGCTTGTCGCTTTCGACCTTGACGACACCCTGGCAGCCTCGAAGTCGCCACTGTCGGCAGCCATGGCCACCACACTCAGCGAACTGCTTGCCGTGCGTCCGGTGTGCATCATCTCGGGCGGCCGTTTCCTGCAATTCCAGATGCAGGTGTTGGACCGTATGCCGGATGGGTCACCGTTGACCAATCTGCATCTCATGCCCACCTGCGGCACCCGCTACGAGCGTTACAGCGAGGGCGACTGGCATGAGGCCTATGCGCATGACCTTGCACCCGCCGACCGCGACCAGGCCATGGCATCCCTGGAGACACGGGCCCGCGAACTCGGACTGTGGGAAAGCGACGATGTGGTCGCCGGGCCGCGCATCGAGGACCGTGGCTCACAGATCACCTATTCGGCGCTGGGCCAGGAAGCCGGAGTTGCCGACAAGAAGGCCTGGGATCCTGATGGTTCCAAGCGCGAGAAGCTGCGCGCTGCCGTGGCCGGCGATCTGCCGTCGCTCGAAGTTCGCGCGGGTGGTTCCACGTCGATCGACATCACCAGCGCCGGGATCGACAAGGCCTATGGCATGCGTTCCCTGTCAGAGCAGACGGGCATCGCGCTGACCGACATGTTGTTCATCGGGGACCGCCTCGAACCGGGTGGCAATGACCATCCTGTGCGAGCGCTCGGCGTGCCGTGCCACGCTGTCACAGGTCCTGGTGACACTCTTGATTATCTGCACAGTTTGATTCCTTCCCTGCGTGACGGCAGAAGCTTTGATTTTGCGCTTCTGTCCAACGCCTGACGCTTCGCAATCGATGCGCCAGAGATCATCTGAGGCAGAACAGTTGAAGGAGTACGACGATGGCTTTGACCGCCGAGTTGGAAATGCCTGCTGCGTTCCTGGAGATTGCGGCCTGCCCGCAATGCCACTCCAAGCTCGCTGTTGACTATGACCACAGTGAGCTGGCATGCACCAACAGCCAGTGCGGTCTTGCCTACCCTGTGCGTGAGGGCATCCCGATCCTGCTCGTTGACGAGGCCCGCTCCGCCAAATAGCGCCCCACTCCAGGGGTGAATCTCCTGTCCGATGGGGGCGGGAATGCCGGCCCGATGGGGGAGCATGACTGACTTCGATGATTCCAGGCTCGACGATTCTGCGGCGCTTGCCCGGGTCGATGGTCTGCTGCGCGATCTTGCCTCGGTGGGTGCCCGCATCCGCACCGAGGCCGCCGAAATAGTTCCCTGCTCGGAGCAGGGCCTGTCCACGCTGCGCGGTGTGGTGGCGGTGGGTCCGGAGGCGCGTCTATTGCGTTCCGTGCTTGAGCCCACCAGCAAGGTGCCTTTTGTGGCATGGCCTTTTGCGGGCTTGCCTGCCTGGGTGGGCGCCCTCGATCTGGTGATCGTTCTGGGCTCGGGTGCCGGTGATGATCCGGCGTTGCTCACCACTGTCGGTGAGGCCGTCAAGCGTGGTTCGGCACTCATCGTGGCCACCCAGCCCGATTCGCCGTTGGCACGCGCCGCCCAGAGTTCGGCCACCCAGCTCATAGCCACCCATACCGCGGATTCACTGGCGGCAGCCATTGCGGTGATGTCGGTGTTGCACGAGGTGGGTCTCGGCCCCGAGGTGGTGCCGGCTGATGCCGCTGTAATCGCCGACATGGCAGATGAGGCATCCACGCCCTTCCGTGACATGTCTGACAATCCGGGCAAGGATCTGGCGGTTGCCCTGGCTGATGCACTGCCGCTGGTGTGGGGTGGTTCAGTGCTTGCGGCACGTGCTGGACGACGTGTTGCTGAGGCGCTGCGTCGTGCCAGTGGACGGGCGGCGCTGGCAACCGGTGCCGATGAACTGATGCTGGTGATCGAGGGTGCTCCGCCGCGTGATCCTTTTGCCGACCCTGACGACCTATCCGGGGCATTGCGTCGGGTGCTGGTGACTCTGGATGACCAGTCGCGCGATTCTGCATCCGAAATACAACGCCGCCAGCTCGTGGCGGCTGCTGATTCACATGATGTGCGCGTCGTGACCCTTGACGCCGGACGTGGCTCCGAGCTTGACCGCTATGTGGCGCTGCTGCAGCAAGGACGTTTCGGTGCGGCATATTTGGCCCTCGGCCTGGGCCGTGAACCCAGCGTGTGAGCCGGCCCGCCCCGTGCTGGCCAGCCAAACGAATACCCGATTCACCGAACAGCAAATTCACCGAACAGCTGGCAACACCATTCGGTGACGCAATCCCAAACCCCCATGTCCAAGGAGATTGAGCAGCCATGAGTGACGTTCCCAGCTCCGCGCCCGGCGAGCAGTCCACCGACGCGGCAGAGCCTGCGGCTGCACAGCCGAACCCTTCACAGCCACATCCCGCGCAACCACATCCCGCAGAACATGGTGGCACCCGTGCCACCATTGCGGCATTGCTGGCCAATTTGGCCATTGCCATCACCAAGCTGATTGCCTGGTTGCTCACCGGTGCAGCGTCGATGCTGTCGGAGGCCATCCACTCCTTCGCCGACACCGGCAACCAGATCCTGCTGCTCATTGGTGGGCGGCAGGCGAGGCGGGCCGCCAACCGGGCACATCCCTTCGGCTATGGCCGTCAGCGCTATCTCAACGCCTTCCTGGTGGCGGTGATCCTCTTCTCGGTCGGTGGATTGTTTGCGCTCTATGAGGCGATACGCAAGATCGGTGAGGTGGCCCACGGTGAGGAGAACCAGCTGCTGACCTCGCGTTGGTGGTGGGTGCCGCTGGCAGTTCTGGGGATCGGTCTGCTGGCCGAATCATTCAGTCTGCGCACCGCATTGAAGGAGTCCAAGGCAGCCAGGGCACAGCACAAGGGCTTCTGGGGTTTCGTGCGCCATTCGCGTTCACCCGAGCTTCCGGTGGTGCTCATGGAGGACACGGCAGCGCTCACCGGTCTGGTGTTCGCGCTGCTGGGCATCGGGCTCACGCTCATCACCGGCAATGGTCTGTTCGACGTGATCGGTTCGGGCATGATCGGCCTGCTGCTGGTTGCGGTGGCCATTCTGTTGGGCATTGAAATGCAGGGACTCCTGCTCGGTGAGTCGGCACTGCCCCAGGTGGAGGACGCCATCGAGAAGGCGCTTGTCTCAACGCCCGGCGTCGAGCGTGTGATTCACCTCAAGACAGTGCATGTGGGGCCTGAACAGCTCATGGTGGCAGCCAAGATTGCAGTGCAGCCCACCCAGCATGCTGACGAATTGAGCGCGCTGATCGACCAGGCAGAGGTGCGTATGCGTGAGGCCGAGCCGATGGCGGTCTACGTCTATCTGGAGCCCGATGTGTTCCACGCTGCCCAGGGTGCGTCGGACCAGACCCAGGAACTCAATCCGGGGGACTGAACTCAACCCGGGGGACTGAACTAAATCCGGGGGACTGAACTAAATCCTGAGCCTGGCGCAAGGCGCCCTGCTCACCAGGTGCCCTGATCAACGGGCGCCCAACTCAGGCGTCGGGGCCCTTGTCCTTGCCGGGCTTCATGGTCTCCCAGATCTCCTTGCAGGTGGGGCACACCGGAAAGCGCTCGGGATTGCGGGTGGGCACCCAGACCTTGCCGCAAAGTGCAACCACCGGAGTGCCATTGACCATGGCCTCCATCAGTTTGCCCTTGGGCACATAGTGGCTGAAACGTTCCTCGTCGCCTTCTTCATGGAGTGGCTGGGTGCGTTCCTTGGTGATCGTCTCCGACCCCGGTGCCATCTGAGTCATGTACCCCATAGTGGCACACGCCAAAAGCGGCTTGTCATTTGACCGGGTTTGATTGAATGGACCCTTGTGACCCACACAGCACCATCACCCGAAGATTCCCGGGCCGGTCGTCCCGGCGCGGGGTTGATCGTTGCCATTCTTGTGGGAGTTCTGGCCATCGCTTTCGAGGCCTATGGAACGGCCACGGCGATGCCGGTGATTGCCGGCGAATTCGGCCGGATGGACCTCTACGACTGGGCCTTCACGGTGTTCACGATCACCCAGGTATTGGCCATTGTCATCGGCGGACGCCTGGTCGATCGGCTGGGTGTGGTGATGCCCCTGGTGCTGGGTTCGATCATCTTTGCCTGCGGGTTGGCGGGGGCTGGCGCCGCGGGCTCGATGTATGTCCTGTTGGCCATGCGTGGCATCCAAGGTTTTGGTGGCGGCGCGCTCAATGTTGCGCTCATGGTGTTGGTTGCCCAGGCGTTCAGCGGGCAGCAGCGCCAGCGATTCATGACCCTGTTGTCGTTCTGCTGGGTGCTGCCCAGCTTCATCGGACCGCCTGTCGCTGCCGCCATCACCCATCGTTTCAGCTGGCATTGGGTCTTCTGGGGCCTTCTGCCCATCGTGGTGTTGGCGGTGGCGTTGGGTGCGGTGTCGTTGCGCGGAATGGAACTGCCCAAGGGCTCGCGTGGCGAGGAGAAGTCCGCAGGTGATGTGGACCGGGGGTCTCGTCCGGTGCCGGTATGGGCCGCCATTCTCGGGGCCGCCGGTGCCGCGATGCTGCAATATGCGGGGCACCGGGTCGGCGAACTGAATGCTGGCGTGGTGGCTATCGCGGTCGCTGGTGTGGCTGCCCTGCTGGTGGCCCTGCCGGTGCTCATGCCGCCCGGCACCATGCGTCTGCGAGCCGGTCTGGCGTCGGTGATGCCGGTGAGGGGTCTGCAGATGGGCGCCTTCATGGTGGCCGAGACCTATCTGTTGTTGGTGCTCACCCAGTCGCGTGGCTTCAGCCTGCAACATGCCAGCTATCTGCTGTCGTTGGGAGCCGGCACATGGTTCATAGGATCGTGGGTGCAGGCAAGGCCCTGGCTGGTGCTGCGGCGCGACCAGATCATCACACTGGGCTCGGTGCTGAGTGCGGTCGGGTTCGGCCTGATGCTTTCCAGCGTCGTCCCACGCCATGCGCCGCTTGCCCTGCTGCTGGTCGGCTATTCCTGCGCAGCCTTCGGCATGGGTCTGATGGTCTCCAGCACCTCGCTCGCCGTGATGACGCTCAGTCATCCATCGCAATTGGGACGCTCCACATCGTCGCTGCAAGTGGCCGAGGGGCTCGGCAATTCGGTGATCGTGGGCATTGCGGGCTCTTTCTATGCCGGGTTGATGGACGGCCATTCGTGGCAGACAACTTTTGGTTCGGTCTATCTGGTGGCGCTGGTGTGTGCGGTGGGTGCGATCCTGGCCGGCCTGCGCATCGGTGCGGTGCGCAATGATGTGGCAGGCGTGGGCCCGCCGCATCCTTATGAATGACCGGCTTCGCCGCACGCTTATGAATGACCGGCTTCGCCGCACGCGTTTGAGTGGCCAGCTCGCTGCACGCCTTTGAATGACCGGGCTGTTCGTTGGTGGGTGGACGAGTCTGCTCGCAGGCTGCCTGCCATGTGGTGGGCACGCTCACACATGGCATGCTTGGGATCGTGAGCAATTCCAGCGACCCCTCAGCTTTTGCACCCGGTTCCGATGCATCGGGTTCCTCGCTCCCGCCACAGGGGTGGTATCCCGATCCGGCCAATTCCGACGCCCAGCGTTTCTGGGACGGCAGCCAGTGGACAGACCAGTCCCGTGCCCTGCAGCCTGCCGATTGGTACACCGATCCGGCCGACAGCGCTGGCCAGCGCTTCTGGGACGGGAACGCCTGGACTGAGCAGACCCGTCCTGCACCATTGACCGGGCCCGGCGCAGCCGATCCATGGGCGCCGACGTCCAATGTTCCCGGTGCGCCCTCTGTTCCTGGTGCGCCCACAACGCCTGTTGTCGCCCCGACCCCCGGTGTCGGGCAGGGCAGCCAGAGCCCTTGGGGTCAGAATGCGCCCGCAGCTCAACAGCCGGTGCACAACTGGAGCGATGCACCGGGCCAATATCCCTACAGCTCCCGGGGTGGTTTCTCGCCCTATGGTGGACCGGCCACCGCCGACGGTGTGCGTCTGGCAAGTTGGGGTGCCCGGTTCGGCTCGCTCATCATCGATCAGCTCATTCTCGGTGTGCTCAACTCCATCATCCTGTGGGTGATGAGTTCCACCATCAGTGATGGTCTGGCGAAGTGGTGGGCCGATCTGCTGGCAGGTGCCGAGAGTGGTTCACTGACTCCGGTGCTGCCCACCGATGCCGCCTACGGTGATGCCTATTGGCAGTTCATGGCAGTCACTGCGGTGGTTGGTTTCTCCTATGCCACCCTGATGCAGAAGTTCAGGGCGGCCACGCTGGGACAAATGGTGTTCGGATTGCGTGTGGTGCCCACCGATCACGGCGCCGGGCCCTACAGGCTGGGTTGGTCCACTGCGCTGATCCGCAATGGCGCCTGGCTGCTCATCCAGAATGTGCCGCTCGTCTCCACCCTGTTGATGCTCATCAACGGGCTGATGCCGCTGTTCCAGCGCAAGCGCCAGACCTTGCACGATCTTGTTGCACGCACCCAGGTGGTGACCCTGCGCCCCTAGGTGCGTCTTTGAGCTTGGGCGCCCCTGAGCCTGGGTGTTGGGGGCGCGTCTGGTGACCAAGACTGCGTGCAAGACATGAGAAGCTTGTTCGCAGGGCTTGGAACTGCGGGCAGTGTTCGCATCAGTCCTGTGGGAGCGGTTGTTCGTCTGCAGGGGGTTTGGTGATGGCGCTGGCTGATGCCGGATTGGCGACTCTGGCTGAGTACTATGGCGTGGCAACCGATTTCTGGGATTGGAAGGGCCGCCATGTCACGGTGGCCGAGAGCTCGATTGTTGCTGTGCTGGCAGCCCTGGGCGTGGATGCCTCCAGTCCCGCAGCGGTGCAGAAAAGCCTTGACGCATGCCGCGACCAGCAGTGGACGCGGATGCTGCCGCCGGTTGTGGTGATGCGAGACGACGAGCCCTCCACCGTTCAGGTGCATGTTCGCGCCGGCTCCCGGGCTGATCTGAGCATCGAACTCGAGGACGGCGGGCAGCGCACGGTGCACCAGGTGGACAACTGGGAGCCCGATCGCCAGGTCGGCGCCGAGTGGATCGGTGAGGCGAGTTTCGAGCTGCCCACCCAACTGCCGCTGGGCTACCACCGTCTTGTGCTCACTTCGGACGACCGGCGTGACGACAGCCCCCTGATCGTCACGCCCGGCCATCTGCCGATGCCTGCGCGAGTGGGCAATTCTCGCGTCTGGGGCTATGCGGCGCAGCTCTACAGCGTGCGTTCCCGGGCGTCGTGGGGCACCGGGGATTTTGCTGATCTCGGCTCGCTGGCTGTGTGGTCAGCCTCGCAACAGCAGGCGGATTATGTGCTGATCAACCCGGTGCATGCTGCTTCACCGGTGGCGCCGATGGAGCCCTCGCCCTATCTTCCGGCCAGCCGGATGTTCGTCAACCCGCTGTACATCCGCCCGGAGACAGTGGCTGAGTTCGCCGAACTGGGGCTGGGTGATCGACGCCGCATCGCCGGGCTGCTCGAACGCTTGCGTGGTGATCTCGGCGATGACCGTGAAATCCGTCGTGACGAATGCTGGGCCGCAAAACGCGAAGCCCTGGACATCCTGTGGTCTGCAGGCCGTGGCGATGCCCGGCAGATGTCCTTCGAATCCTATTGCCGTGCCCAGGGTCGGATGCTGCTCGATTTCGCCACCTGGTCGGTGATGTGTGAACATCTGGGCGCGGACTGGCGCCGATGGAGGCCCGAACTCCAACGTCCGAGTTCGCCGCAGGTTGATGATTTCCGAGCGTGCCATCGCCGTGAAATTGAATTCCACCAGTGGCTGCAATGGATTGCCGATCAACAGCTTTCCGACGCCCAGCAGCTGGCCGGTGATGCCGGCATGGCTGTCGGTGTTGTCACTGATCTGGCTGTCGGTGTGTCCGGCGCAAGTGCTGATGCGTGGATGATGCAGGATCTCTATGCGTCCCGGATGTCTGTCGGGGCGCCACCTGACGCCTACAACCAGCTGGGTCAGGACTGGGGGCAGCCGCCCTGGCGTCCTGATCGTCTTGAGGCCAGCGCCTATGCGCCCTTCAGGAACATGGTGCGCAATGCGCTGCGCCATGCGGGCGGGCTGCGCATGGACCACATCATCGGTCTGTTCCGTCTGTGGTGGGTGCCTGCCGGAGCGGGCCCGGCCCAGGGCGCCTATGTGCGCTACGACCACCGGGCCATGGTCGGGATTCTGGCGCTCGAAGCGCTGCGTGCCGGAGCCGTCATCATCGGCGAGGACCTAGGCACGGTGGAGCCGTGGGCGCGCGAGTATTTGGCCCAGCGCGGCATCTTGGGCACCTCGGTGTTGTGGTTCGAGGAGGATGAGCAGGGCAATCCTGTGCCCGCCGAATACTGGCGGGCCGCCGCCATGGCCTCGGTGACCACCCATGATCTGCCACCGACAGCCGGCTATCTCACCAAATCGCATGTGCAGTTGAGGGCCGAGCTCGGGCTGCTCACCGAGCCCTTGGAGCAGGAGAATGAGCTTGCCGATCAGGAACTGAGCCGCTGGCATGCCGTGCTGGAGGCATCGGGTGATCTCGATGCCTCTGTCACCGATCCCGTCGAACAGATGGTCCTGGGTCTGTACCGGGTGTTGCGGCGGACGCCATCGCAGGTGCTCAATGCCACCTTGGTTGATGCGGTGGGTGACCATCTCACCCAGAACCAGCCGGGAACGGTTGATGAATACCCGAACTGGCGGGTGCCGCTGAGCGGCCCCGGTGGTGAGCCGCTGCTGCTCGAGGACGTCTACGGCATGGCAAGGCCCATGCGTCTGGCGGCTGTGATGAATGGTTGGAGCACTGTGGCGCCTGCCTGGAAACCTCCGGCAAGTGCACCGCCCCAGGCAGCACCTGAGCGGGGGACTGAGTGATGAAAGCTGCTCAGCTGAGCGAGCTGGTTGTTCCCCGGCGTCTGGCCGAGTGCGGAATCGACCGGATCGTGGTTTTTCGCATGGCACTGGTGCACCGCTTCCGGCGTATTGATGCCCGTGATGGGCTGGCCCTGCACGGGCCTGCCGGTTGGGGAGAATGCTCACCCTTCTGGGATTACGGGCCTGCGGAGTCTGCCCAGTGGCTGCATGCGGGTCTGGAAGCCGCCTGCCTCCCGCTGCCGGTGATGGTGCGTGACCAGGTGCCGGTGAATGTGACGATCCCCGTGGTGGCCCCGGATGTGGCACGCCAGCTGGTGGCCAACAGTGGTGGTTGCACCACTGCCAAGGTGAAGGTGGCAGATCCGGGCTCCGATGTCGGCGGGCTTTGTGCCTGGTTGGCGGCGGTGCGTGCTGAGCTCGGCCCGGAAGGGCTGATCCGTGCAGACGCCAATGCGGCGTGGTCGGTGGAACAGGCGATCGCGGCTATCACCGAGCTGGATGCTGCTGCCGAGGGGCTGGAATACATCGAACAGCCTTGCCCGAGCATCGACGAGCTTGCCCGGGTGCGTGCCCGGGTGGGCGTGCCGGTGGCTGCCGATGAATCGGTACGCCGGGCAAGCGATCCCGTGGCCGTGGCCAGAGCTGGCGCCGCTGATCTGATCGTCATCAAGGCCCAGCCGCTGGGTGGTCTGCACCGTGCCCTGGACGTTGTTGATGCCGCCGGCCTCGATGCCGTGGTGTCCTCGGCCCTGGACAGCTCGATCGGTCTGGGTATCGGCGCGCAGCTGGCTGCGGCGCTGCCGCAGCTCAACCATGCCTGTGGTCTGGCGACGGCCGAGCTCTTCACCGCGGATGTGACCACCGAACCCATGCTGCCGACGGGCGGCATGCTCACTGTCAGGCGGGTCGAGTTGGACCAGCCGCTCGATGATCAGGTTCCGGGTGAGCTGGTGTGGCGCTGGGCGGAACGGCTTGACGCAATGATTGCTGCCAGTGGTGCAGGAAGGTTGATCTGAATGACCCAGCCCCAAATGACCCAGCCCGAGAAGGACCAGCAGCAGGCCAATGGACTGGGCGCGCCACAGCCCCGGTCTGCACCTGTCGAAGAATCAGCCGCCCTTGCCAGAGGCCTGGTGCGGGCACTGGTCGTCCAGGGTCTGCGCGAAGTGATCTATTGCCCGGGGTCACGTGATGCGCCCTTCGCCTATGCGCTCGATGCCGCGGAGCAGGCCGGCTGGATCAGTGTCCAGGTGTGTCTTGATGAGCGTGATGCGGCCTTCCGGGCGCTCGGCCTGGCCAAGGCCGCTGCAGCGCTGGACGAACCGCGTCCGGTGGCTGTGATCACCACCTCCGGCACTGCTGTGGCCAATCTGCATCCGGCTCTTCTCGAGGCTGATGCCGCCGGCATTGCGCTGCTTGCCATCACGGCCGACCGTCCCCACGAGATGTGGCGCACCGGCGCTAACCAGACCACCGAACAGCTCGGACTTTTCGGTTCCGCAGTGCGCTTCGAGGCCGATGTTCCCGCTGGATATCCCACTGATGGACGATTGACCGGTCTTCTGCGCCGGGTGGTCATGGCAGCCAACGGCGTGCTCACGGCAAATCCCGGGCCTGCGCACCTCAATGTGTGTTTCCATGAGCCGCTGCGCCCGGCAGATCAGTGGCAGCCCGGTGAGCGTCCTGACGTGGAGCGTCATCCGGCCATTGAGCGCCCCGCACATCGACTTGAGCTTCCGGCCCACACCGTCGTGGTGGCCGGTGACAGCGCCGGAGCCCAGGCAATGGATGCCGCGCAGGAGGGTGGCTGGCCACTGCTTGCCGAGCCCTCATCGGGTGCGCGTGGCGGCAGCAATGCCCTCACCGACTACCAGAGTCTGCTCGGCGGCCCCCTGGCAGACGAGATTGAGGCGGTCCTGGTTTTCGGCCATCCCACCTTGTCACGGCCGATTTCTGCATTACTGGCCAGGGACGATGTGCGGGTTGTTGCCGTGAGTGCGGGAGCCCGCTGGACCGATGTTGCCGGCGTTGCCGAGGTGGTGCCCGCACCGGTATCGGTGGGGCAGAGCGGCACCGGCGCATGGTTGGCGGCCTGGCACGAGGCCGATGATGCCCTGCGTGCAGGTGAGGCTGAGCCCAGCACCAAGGACACGGCAGCGCGAGTGATCTGGCAAGCGCACTGCGACCCCCATCAGCCCGGTGATCGGCAGATCTCCCGTGATGTTCAGCAGTCCGGACATGATCGGACCTCCGGCAACGATGACGCGCCGGGTCTGGTCATCGGGGCCTCGGCAGTGATCAGATCCTTCGATCGTCATGCACTGCCGGGTGAAAATCCTCCGCTCGTCGTTGCCAATCGTGGATTGGGTGGCATTGACGGAACACTTGCCACCGCAGTGGGCATGGCCGCTGGCCTGCACCGCCCGGTGCGTGCCGTCGTGGGTGACCTCACAATGGCCCACAACGGCCTCGGCCTGTTGCACGGTGCGGTTGAGTCGGTGCCCGATGTGCAGGTGGTGGTGCTGGCTGATCATGGTGGGGCGATCTTTGCTGGTCTGGAACATGGTTCGGCCGACCCGGCGCTGCTGTCGCGCTATTTCCTCACTCCCCAGACCCTTGAACTGGCACACGTGGCGGCTGCCGTGGGGGCTGATTACCAGCGGGTAGATGAGGTGCTTGAACTCCCTGAGGTGTTGAGCAGGCCCATCAGGGGATTGAGCATCATCGAAGTGGTGCTTCCGGCGCTCGGCTGAGGTTCAACCGGCGCGCAGCGCGCGCCAGCAACTTTCTCAACCGGCGCGCAGCGCGCGCCAGCAACTTTCTCAACCGGCGCGTAAAGCGCGCCGCATGCCATTTCTAACCGGCGAGCAGGGCGCGCCGCATGCCATTTCTAACCGGCGAGCAGGGCGCGACGCATGGGCTCCATCTTGGCGTCGGTTTCCAACCACTCCCGCTCGGCCTGGGAATCGGGCAGGATGCCTGCCCCGGCAAAGAGTTCTGCCTGCTGGGAGCCGGGGGTGAACTGGGCGCAGCGCAATGCCAGACCCCACTGGCCCGAACCATCGGCTGTGATCCAGCCCACCGGGCCGCTGAAGCGTCCACGATCAAGGTCCTCGATCCGGCGGATCTGCTCGAACGCCAGCTCGCGGGGCACACCACAGATTGCGGCCGTCGGATAGAGCAGATCAGCAATATCGGCCGAGCCATGCCCGGGTGCAATGCGCGCCCGGATGTCGGTGGCCAAATGAGTCACATTGGGAAGCTGCAGCAGGAACGGGCCGGTGATCTCGGCCTGCGTCAACCCGGCCCCGGCAAGATGTTCAGTCACCGAGGTGACCGACAGCTCATGCTCGCGGCGTTCCTTGGGGTCGGTCATGAGTTCGGCGTCCCACTGTGGTTTACGAGTGCCGGCCAAGATCCTGCAGTGGAAGATGCCCTCGCTGGCCTCTGCCAGGAGTTCCGGGGTGGCGCCCACCAGACCATCAGCCGCATAGATCCAGCAGTCCTCGAAGCGGGTGGCGAGTGCCTGCAACACGCGGCTCTGGCTCATCGGACGATCGGCAGCAGCGTGCACACTGCGTGCCAGCACCACCTTGTCCATGGCCCGGGAAGGGTCCATGGCCCGGGCAGGGTCAGTGAGGGCAGCCTTCGTCGCGTCCACGATCTGAGCCCAGTGCGCAGGAGCGCTGTCGTCCACGACGAATTCGAGCGACAGCTCCGGCAACTGATCGTCAGGGTGGGGGGCGTGTGCAGTCCGGCTGCGGGTAAAGGTGATCCCGCTGGCCTGATACGCCGATGTGGCAGCGCCGGGATGGGGACGCATGATGAGCGCCTTGGGCGCCACCAGGAAGCCCTGACTGTCGCGGTCAAAGGGGAACGATCCGAAGGCCGGCATCACTGACCCATGTGCGCGGGACCATTCGGCATAGTCATACCAGGCATGGGTCATGGGTTCTGGTCCGGTGGCGGTGAAGCGTTGCTGTTCGCCCCAGCCGACCATGGCCTGCCCCCCGTCACCGGGAGCCACCCAGACCCAGGGGCGCTCAACATCATTGGGCTCAAGGCCTTCGATGCCCACACCGAGCATGCGTGTGAGCCACTGGGCATTGGACAGATCGGCGAGCCCCTGGTCGCCGAAAAGGCTGCCCAGCCCCTGAGCAGTGGGCAGGCTGTGGAGCTGCGCGTCGTCGGGGCCTGTCACGCCGCCCAAGTTTAGGCCAGAGCCCGGCGGGTGAACAGAGGGCCATGCCGTCGGTGCTCTGAAGTTCCCAGTCACCTGACACGTGGATGGGCCAGAAATGATGGTGAGATGGGAATTTCTCATGGCGTGATGCCGTCAGGCCTAGTCAGCAGGTGGTTGCTCGTGGGCCGCCTGTTTCGCCGGATTCCTGGCGGTGTTCTGAGGTTTGGTTTCATGAGCTGGCGACTGGTTGAATGCAGGCAGTAACCGGCCCAACGCTCATCTGTTGGTGCCTCCACCCCCCTGGAGGATTCCTGTGGACATTGTCTTCGACGAGGGCATCTCTGACCGTTTTGAGGCCATGCTCATCAAGGCGCGTGATGCGCTTGATTTGCAGACTCCTGAGCTGGAGAGCGCTGCGAATGCGGCTCGCCAGGATGCTGCTGGCAATTACGTGAATGCCTTCGAGCTCATGCACATGATGGAGCATGATGATCGCATCGCATTGAAAAATGCCCTTGATGATCTGGCAAAGGACGTTGCCACGGCGAAGAAATTGGCGTTGGCCGAGCGAGCTCGACAGGCTGAGGTTGACGCTTACAACAAGGTTGCCGAGACTGCGCCGGTTGATGGTGAAACGCACGAGTTGCCGACAGCCAGGCCGGACTTCGCGGTGCCTGTGCCACCCACGATCACGGGGCATGTGTTCATCCGTGAGGTGCCCAGACGTGTGGTGGTCACCGGCCAATCAAAGTCGTCTGCCCGCCCAGAGCTGCTGCGTGAATATGTCCGCTGCCTGCGCACCCAGAGTGGGCTTCTGGCCCCCACACGTGGGGGCTACGGCACCCTGGAGTTTGAGCTCCGCACTGTGTGGGGTGAATATCTTGACAATTGCTCGTGGGTTTTCCTGGATGCCGAGACTGTACGAACGGCACTCCTG
>CAXYYR010000046.1:0-14214 GCA_964293265.1 uncultured Propionibacterium sp. | reverse complement strand
CCGTTGTGCCACAGCAACAGGGCACCGGTTTTGATGGTGTCCCACGCGGTCGTGACGATCGGCCCGACCGTATCCCTGATCCAGTCAACAACCGGCCCTATGGCAGCCTTGATGCCGTTCCATGCCGGTTCGATACTGTTGTGCCACAGCCACAGGGCACCGGTTTTGATGGTGTCCCACACGGCCGTGATGACTGGCCCGACCACGTTCTGGAACCAGTCGACAACAATGCCAACGACGTTCTTGATGCCGTTCCACGCAACCCCCACAATTTTGCGGAATGTCTCGGAGTGCTTGTACAGCAGCACAAGCCCGGCAATCACGGCGAAAATGGCCGTGATGATCAGGCCGACCGGGTTGAGGTTCATGGCTATGTTGAGTGCAGTCTGCGCCGCCGTGACGGCACCCATAGGCGCCACAATGGCCCTAAGGGCGCGGGCCGCCACCCCACCCGATCCGTTCACTTTCCCCAACGAACTCAGCAGCTTACCGATACCCTTAACGCCGCCAGCCTCGTAGGCTGCCGGCGCGAGGCGTTTCAACGCCCCGGTCATCGATACGACCCCGCCAACCATGTTCGCGGCCTTGTAGCCGACCCACAGCGTGGCGATTGTTCCCATAAGCGCGACAACGGCACCCTGATGTTCGGTAACCCACCCCGAAATGCCCGACAAGGCATTCGCCAAAACAACAACAGCTCCCGCCACGACGGGAAGGACTGCCCCTGCCGCGTCGCCAAGCATCGAGATGAACGGCGCCAAAACCGTGCCGACAGCACCCAGCGCATCACTGATCCCACCGAAGGCCGTCTTGAGAGCACCCAACGCTTCAGGCAGGGCGCCACTAACCTGCCCGCCGAGATCGGCCAGAGCGGAACGTAGCGGCTCCGAGCTGGCCACCATGGCAACCATGGCCCCGGCCGCAAGCCCGACAGGCCCGGTTAGGCCCTTGAACAGCCCGCCCACAATCGGAAGGTTGGCCGCCAGCGGGCCTAGCGCGCCGCCAGCAGCACCCAGTACGGGCAGCAGCCCGACGAAGGCGCCAACCAACCCCGACGTGTCGATCCTGCCGATCCCAGAAATAGCGTCGGAGAGTTTCTTGGTCAATTCGCTGGCGCGCCCTGCAGCTTTCGCGATCTGGTCGCCCAGTGCAGCCGCCAGCGGCTTCAGCACGTTCGTGGTGGCATCAATGAGTGGAATGAGCGCGTTGAACTCGACGCGCATCCCGTTCAGGATGGGGGTGGCCCCAGCCTCACCCAGACGGCTCAGCGCGGCACCCACATTAGCCATAGCGCCACTGAACGTCTCCCCGCCTGCGAGAGCCGCGCCACCGAGGCCCTTCTGCATGGCGGTCGCAAACGTGTCGAAATCGATCTGGCCCTTCGTGACCATCTCCGACACATCGGCGGAACTGACACCCAGCTGTTCGGACAGGAACTGCAACGCCGGGACGCCTGCGCTTGTCAACTGCAGCAGGTCGTCGCCTTGCAGCTTGCCGCGCGCCGCGATTGACCCGAAAATAGTGCCAACCTGCGACATCGACCGGCCCGAAATTTGGGCGGTATCGGCGACCGTCTTCAGAACATTGGTGAGATGGTCACCCTCTTCCACCCCGGCCGCCGACAGCGACGCGGCAACAGTGGCGGCATCCCCCAACCCGTAGCTGGTGCCCTTGACCGATGCTAAGGCGGAATCCATGATGCCCTTGATCGACCCGGCATCGTGCCCCAAACCCTTCAGCTTCGCTTGCGCAGCCTCAATCGACAGGGCCCGATCAAAACCACCCTTAGCGGCCAGCCCACCAATCGCTGTACCAACCGCACCCACGGCAGCCAAACCGGAACGGGCGACCTGAGAGAACGCACCCGTCACATTCTTCGTGGACACCTCGGGCATCTGAACCTTCGAGAATTCCTTCTCGACGGACTGACGCAACCCCTTGAACGATGGGGCCACCTGAATCCATGCCGTACCAAGATCGAGAGCCATAAAAAACCTCCGGGCATGAAAAACCGACCCCACGAAGGGCCGGCATGTGGTTAACTTGGGCGCATGAGTGGACGGACAGAAACGAAAACCATCAGACTGTACATGGGTAAGCGCCTTGGCGGGCGTGACGCCAAGAAGCTCGCCAAGCTGCTAGATGACGGCTGGACGATCCTGCACGAAACCGACGAAAAAACATGGTTCGGGCAGGATAACCATTACGTCACCTATGTGTTGACTCGGGAACGTTAAACACCGAACTTTTCGACGAACGCCGCCATGTGGTGTTCCTTGCTTCGGCGTTGAGCTTCCTGCTCTTCGTGCCAGCCCGGCTTGGGCGGCTCGGGAGGATCAAGCCGCTTGCCTGCCGTGTAGGAGGCAAGCCGCCACCCTTCCCCGTGGATGGCATGCTCTAGTTCGCTCCACGCCATCGGGCCACCCATCATCCGCCAAATCCGAGACCCGGGCGGAAGCTGACAGATCAGCATCCACACGCGAGACTCCGACAGCCCGCCGGACCAAAATTCGGCCAAATCGAGGCCGTAGGTTTGCTGAAAGTCCCCCACCAACTCCGGCCAATACCGGGCGAACAGTTGGAGGACCTGCATCAGTTTGGGTGGACTGCATCCACCATTTTCTGCAGCGATTCGGCGACCGCAACCGACGGAACACGCCCCTCGTCGTTGCGCAGAGCATCCAGCACGGCGCGACGCTTCGAGCCCGTCATCCTTTTGAACACCGAAAACACGGCCCGCAGCTGATCCTCTTCGGACGCGTCCGGGTCGTTGGCGGTCAGCAGGGCGTCTTGGGTTTCGAAATCGTCGAAAGAGTCCTGCGACACGGTAACTGTGACCCCGTTGATATCAACATCGACAGGTACAGGGGTGCCCGTGTCGGCGGCAGACTGTGCTTCGCGGCGTGCCAGTTCGGCAGCCGACGGCTTCTTGGTTTCGCTCATGAAGAATGTTCCTCTCGCATCATGGTTAGGTTCTCTCGCACAGGTGGGAGGCCCTACCCCGGTGCGAGAGAGTCCGGGGTAGGGCCGTCAATCGATCAGGCGGCAGGAGTGTCAGCCGCCAACCGGAGCGGAAGGCAATTGCATGCCCTCGGCGTTCGTCAAGATGCGGAACGAATTCAGCACCGTGAGCGAATACTGGTAGGCCGAAATTTCGCCCACCTTGAACGGGATCGCGTCACGCTCACCCAGCGTCAGCTGGTTGAACACGTAACGCCAGTGCACACCATCATGCTGGGTGTCGAAGGTGTCCCACACTCCGCACAGGTTGATGACCTTGCGGGATGCTTGCGCAGTGATCTCGACATAGCCGCCTTCTGCAGCCTTTTTGGCGGTCGCATCCAAATTCCACAAGAACGTCTGCAGCTTCGACTCGAGCAGGGTCGCGCTAAGGGTCGTGTCGGACGAATCCATAAACACAAGCACATTGGCGTGCCCCTGATGACCCTGAATCGCCTTGGTGGAGTCCTTCATGCCAAGCTCGGCGCCATCCTCCGACAGCCAACCGACCTCGGTAAGGTCGGCAGGGAGTTCACTGTCGAGGGCGACGGTACTCAAATCGACATTCTGCACGCCCAGATAGAGAGCGTCGTTGTCTGATCCGAATACGTGCACATTTGCTGAATTGGTGGCCATGGTGGCCCCTTTCTGTTAATGGGTGATGGTTGTCAACTGGTAGGTCGCCGTGTAGCGCGGCTGGTTCGTGTCAGGATCAACATCGGCAGCCGGGGTTGACCCGGTCACCTTCGACACTGGAATGCCGCTGGCCGGCAGCCCATACATGGCGCCATCCAGTGCCATCGCCAGCGTCCGTGCTGTGCCGCCAGTCGGGGCGTAGCAGTCGAACGTCAGCTGCAGTCCTTGGAGCACACGGTCACTGCGGCCAGCACCTCCGGTGGGGACCACAACCACAAATCGGGCAGGTGGCTCCACACCGTCGTTCTGCTCCGGGCGCCGTGTGGACACCGGCACATCCAGCTCGCTGGACAGAAGGGCGACGACCAGTGGCACAAGGTCAGGCGGCTTCACAGCTCGCTCGATCCGACCGCACGCTCAATGGCGTGGTGTCTCGCCTGCTCTAATCGGCCTTCAGTTGTGGCGGTCGCCACATAGCCGCGGGTTCGATTACCGGCGTTCGATGTCATCGCACTGAACCCTGGCCCCGCCTTCTCGGCAATCTGCTCTGTGTATCCGGCGACAAGACCGACGTCGCAATCATTGCGAGCCCAACGCCGGAAATCCTTGTCGTCCCACTTGATATTGACCTTGCTCATTTGGCCTCCGTCGCTTTGAGCATGATCACGACACCCTTGGGCCACACAGCAGGTTTCCCTGCCAGCAGCCAGATGGTGCCGCGGATGCGTAGCTTGTCGCTGGTGGTGACATCGACGGCGGTCAGGCCCGGCCAGTACACCGACGGGGTGGATTGGACCGCGGCCACACCAGGTGACATTTCGATGGTCGAACCGCCCGGGTTGAACAGTCCATCCGGCAAAGCCTCACCAGTGGTGGTTCCGCTACCAGGGATCGGTTCACCGTCCTGATCCACCTCGCCCGGACCAGCACGCAGCCGTTCGACCGGCACGAGCCATTCCTGTTTCATGCCGCATCCCCGGCCAGAGTGATAGTGAATGCCGACGCGGCCCCACATCCCAACGCCCGCTTCTCGGCAGCCGTCAGAAACATGTCCCCGCGAGGGTTTGAAAACGTCCGCTGTGTGGTGAACGGGCCTGTCGCATCCATCATGGAGGTGGCCCCGGCATCCTCGTCGCCGGCAGCCATCGCCCGCTGCACGATCGCACAGCAGATGCGCCGGCGAGTGTCGGCCGCAGAGCGCGCCCAGCCGGTACAGGTATCGCGGATCAGACTGGAAGCATCAACCAACAGCACACCGGCACGGTCTCGCTCCGCACCGGCGAGCGAACGCCAGCGCTTTTCCAGATCCTCAACCGTGGCGAACGGCTCCAACACAACTTCTTCGGGCATGACTACCGCCCTTCTTCAGCCTTCGCAGGCCGTTTACGTTTCGTTGCCTTCACGGCTGGCTTCTCCACCACAGGCGCAGGATCATCGGACTGCACCATCCATCCGAGGGCGAGCATGGGTGCAACGCCCTCGGATGGAATGTGAAGAACCTCACCGGAAGGGGAGGTCATGGCGGGCATGGATCACGCGCCTGGCACTGCCGGGACGATGACGCCAGCGGGGTAACGCTTGGCGCCGTCTGCCTGCAGCTCGGTGACAGGGTTGGCGACCTGGAATCCGACACGGAAGGTGGCGCGCAGCGCAACCGAGTCCTGCTGTGCCAGATTCAGGATGATCTTGCCCTCATCATCAGAGATGACTGCCTGGTCGAGGATCTTGTAGGAGATGTCCTGGCGAAGACCGACAACAAACTTCGACCAATCGGCGAGCATGAGTTCGGCGGTATTGGTCTGCCACGCACCATTGACGACTTCCCCAAGCGGATAGCCGTACAGGCTTGCCGGGGCGGTGTCGGACAGTGCGGGCGTGTAGATGGGGGTGCCGTTGTCGTTGCGCAGACCCACAAGCTGCCATGTCATGCCGGGCTTGGAGGCAAAGCCGTTGCCGGCGAAACCCTGCTTTGAGAGCAGCTGGCCAAGCGAAGCCACATCAACAGCCAGATCCTTGCCGGCACCAGCAGTCACAGTGTTGCCTGCGGCGATCGCTGCAGGGACCACAGCTGTCGGGAAGCTGGTGGGCTTGTCGATCCCGAACATGGTGGCCTTGTCGACTGCCTGACCGATTGCGGCAGCCAGTCGCGGCATGACCTCAGGCCATAGCGGAATGCTGGAATCAGCGATCACAGCCTCAGGGATCGGGACGATCACAGCCAGCTCTTCGGCAGTGATCGTGAGACCCTTCCAGGCCTGCTTACTGGTCTGCTTCAGCCCAGTGTCGCCACCGACCCAGTAGGCCAGAGGCATCGAGTCGAGCACCGGCTGGGTGCGGTTGCGGGCAGTCATCGGCACAGTAGTGGCGCGCTGCAGCATCACAGACGACTGCGGTGCATTCTGGATGATCTGGGTCGCATACTCGGTGGGGATCAGTCCCCCGCCAAGGTCGCCTGCGGAAATAATGTCATTGACGTTGGAAGCCATGACAGGCCCCTTTCAGAGATTTCGGTTTAGTGGTTGGTGAACTCATCACGAAGCCAGTCGGACGAGACATTGCTTCGGTGTTGCGGTTGGGTGCCCTCAGTGGGTGAATAGGGGCCACGCTGACTGGCTGCCTTCGACAGGCCCGCCACACGTTCGGCTGTCTTTTCCAGCTCGTCCTCAGTGGCGCCATGCACAAGGTCCTGCAGCTCGGCAGGGATCTGATGTTTCGCGATCACCGCCAGCCGGGTCTTATCGGCCTCGACCGCACCCAGCTGCTTCTCGGCAGCCTCAGCCCGATCAAGCGCCTTCTGCAGATCCGACTTATTGGCCTCGGCCTGCTCATCAAACTTCGCAGCCTTGGCCTTCAGATCCCCATAGTCGGCGAACTTGGCCGCCTGTCGGCTTAGCCTGGCCGTCACAATCCGATCCATTTCCTCCTGCGAGGTGATCGGAGTGAACTCGGTCTTCTGGCTCGTGTCGTTCCCGCTCTCAGCGGCATTCTCGCTACCCGCCTGCGCGGTGGATGCATCCTCAGACATAGTTGTCCCTTCCCCGTTTACGGGCCGTCGCCCATCCGAACCCCCGAAACGGTCGAGGTCACCGGCCCAGAAACGGGCATACAAAAACCCCGCCACCAACAGGCATCGGGTTGACTTCCTCCCCACGGCTAAAGCCGGGGGATTCCTGGGAACTCGCGTTCCCTGGTTCCTGTTTCATATTTATCAAGAAGCTTCGGGTCGCTTCACCACGCCGTCGGTAAAGCGCATCGGAAACCTGCGACGCAAATCGATAAGGATCGCGCTCTCGCCACTGTCGCTACCGACTGATCGCACTGACTCCAGGTACCGCTGGTACATGGAGTCAGGGTCATAGCCTTCAATGTGGGTATGACTGCGGTCCCACGACGGAACTATCTGACAGTCACATTTGCGATGGAAGCGATGCGTAAGGCCAGCGGTGTCCTCACTCAGGTACACCCAGCCGCGCGACGCGAGCATCGCGCAGAACGCGCACGTGCGAGCACCTCGCGGAACTCTGGCAAACCGTGGCTTTTTAGGGTCAAGCTTGACATTGCGCGCCACTGTAGCGCGCGCCATATATGCGATCTGTCGTTGCAAGGTGCCAGCAAGACTCGCCTTCACCCCATCGGCTGAACGTGAGTCCAACCCACCGATTGCCTCGCGTGTCGCCTTCGCCACCGCTGCCCTGTTTGAGGGGTCAGCCACCGTCGCCCGGAAACTCTCATCACCAGTGTCAGCGATACGCAGATCCTCATACCATTGTGCTGCAGCCGCCGCAGCAGGTTCGCCGTATGTATCGACCAGCTCAGTCACGAACACTTCCAACTGGTCCCGTGCTCGTCCAGGGTCCGTCAGATCGAGCCGGTTCCAGTACTTCGTCAACTTGGCCAGGGCTTGAGCCACCAGCTGAGCCTGCATCTTGGCGAGACGATCAACATCTCTCCGGTCAGTCATAAGGCGGCTGCATCAGTGCCATGGGCGGTCTGGTTCAGCTGGCCTTGGGACGGGGGTAGCTCCTCCTTGTCGGCAACTCCAGCCTCACCCAGCAGGACCGCGACAGCATCAGGCGCCTGAGCACGGCGCTTGTCCGCCAGCAGGCGGGTGATCTGCTCCTCGGTGTAGCCGAGCTCTTCGAGCGCCACTGTCGTGTTGGCAAGCCACGGGAGTGCAGAGATTTGCTTCACCATCGCATCCGACTGGGACGAAATAGAAGGCATCGACGGGTTACGGAACTTGGCCCTCACATGGCGGGCGTCGTCGGCCAGTTCATTGACCGACACACCATCACGCACTGCCAGGGCGATCCGCGCCACATTCGACAGGGCAATGTTGTTGACCCGGTTCAGCGCTTGGGCTTCAGTCACCAGGTCGTCGCGGGCCTCTGAGATCGCCTGGGCCGATGACGGGTTGGCTGTCACGATTCCCAGCGACGCCACCGGCAGCCCTGTGGCGCCAGCGAACCGGGCAGCCAGGTGCTGCAGATAGGAGATGGCCCCTTCTGGCGACACCTGTGCCAGCTGGCCGAATGAGGGCACATTGTCGTCCTCATCACGCGACACCGCCAAGATGGAATCCATGTAGGACTTCCACCGTGAGCCATCCTCGAACAGGTCACCATCAGCACCGAGAAGATACTTCTGGGGCGCCGTGTTGAACTCCATCAGCACTTCGGCTCGCAGTGCGGCACGCTGTGCCGAGTCGGTGATCGACATGATCTCGCGTGAGATCCGCGACTTACCGAACGGTCTTGACTCGTCCGGACGAAAAGGCATGGCCTCCATCACGGGACGACCCACCATGTTCGGGGTCTGGGACACAACCTGCCAGCCAGCGCCCTGTTTGGCGCACTGCGCGATCTTGTCCGCCAGATACAAGGTGATGGCTGTCGGGATTGACGGGTTAGTCGGGTCCACGTCCACCACGGCCATACCGGAGCGGATGCGGCGATGCCGCATGTCCCACAGGGCTGCAGCGAACTCTGCCGAGCGCAGCGAAATGAGCACCGGCGGGTCTCCCGCAGCCTCATCGCCTGCCGTCACGGTGATGAAGGCGCAGCAATGAATCAGCTCCGACACGACACCCTGGGCATACATGGAGTCGAACTGGTTGGCATCCAGAATCTCGCGCAGACCAAGCGGATCATCACCGTTCCCGGGCGACACGAATCCGTCAAACATCGAGCGTGCCGCCAGCGAATCGACAGCCTTGGCGGGCCAGCCCACCACAGTCGGGGTTTTCTTCAGATGGGGTGGGATCGAGATCCCGAGATCCTTGAAACGGTTGTGGGCGTCGTAGTAGCTGCGGCGCAGACTGTTGCGCTGGAACTTGGCGCGCCACACATCCATCAGCTGTGACAGTTCGCGCTGGTCGTCGTCAGACAGTCCATGAACGCGGACAGGAGACATGTCGAGGGGGCCTGAGATCACAGCAGCACCGCCTTCCGTCCGGGATGTCGTTTCGAAGTTTTTGCCGCCCAATGGGCGAACGTGAGTGCGTCGAGTAGGGCGCAGGTGTCGCCCTCGGGTGCCTGCCATCCGAAGCCGCCCGAGTTGCCAATCTTGCGTTTCGTGGCTGCCTTCACCTGCCGGTCGAGCTCCGGGTCATCAAGATGGGACAGGGAGCCGGTTTTGACGGCCTCAAGCAGAATGGCGTGGGCTGTCGTCACCTCGGTGACGTTCGGCGTCCACAACGTTTTCGCTGACACGCCGCCATGGCGGAGCTCATCGATCAGAGCCCCCGCACCGGAGCGGCCATCAATCACGATCTGTGCCGCCTGGTCGGCATGACTGGTGAGGAACTCAACAAGCCAGCCGATCCCCTCGCCCGCTGACCGCTGTTCCAGACCTTCGACCCACACAGGGCCCTCGGCAGGTTTCAGCGCGCCGGCCAGCGCCACCGATGAGCCATCGACGGCGAACTTCACAGCGAAAGATTTGATGCCAACAGTCGGAGGCTCTGGCTTCGCAAGCGCCTGCCATGCAGTCGCTGGAATCGCGGACCGAACCGACGACTCATCCCAGATCCCCAGACCCTCGCGCTTAAAGGAATCAGGGCCGAGCAGCTTCATCATGCGCAGCACAGCCGACTCACCTGTGCGGTGCGGAAATGACGGATTGGCTTTCGCCCACACACCTCGATCGGTTGGCACGGCATGCTCGTCGGCGCCGAACTCAATCCATGCCGCATCAGGAGCATCACCAGCCAACGCCTCAGCCCGACGGACCTGGAACGCCTCGGACGGGTCAGAAGGTCTCGGCGGCGTCCCCATCAGTACGACAAGCGGATTCGGAGACACGTTCGTGGCAGGCACCATGTCAGACAGCGCCTGCTCACCAAGAATCTGAGCCTCATCGAACACCTCGACATCGACGGCATCAAAGCCACGACCGAAGCCCTGCTCACGCGCCCCGAAATATATTCGCGAGCCGTTGCGGAAAATGATCTGCTGGTCACCGTTGCCGGAACGGACCTGCTCGACCAGTGGAGCAATCGACTGGCGTCCTGCCATGCCCCGCAGCGACTCGAACGTTTTTGAAGTGGTCTTCGAGTGGTGGGAAGTCCACAGCACCGTGAGTCCCTCGGACAGGGAACACAACGCGATGATGATCATTCCGACCGTGAACGTCTTGCCGGTCTGGCGGGGAATCGACATACCTACCCCACCCACGCCAGCCGCATACAGGCCAGTGGCGCGCTTCGACAGGATCACCCTGCCAACACCGTCCTGCCAACGGTCGAACTCGACACCCCACTCGGCACAGCGATCCCGCACAGCAGGCCAGCCCGTCGAAACGATCCCCTCAGGAACAATCAGATGCTTGGCGACATCAGACAGCTTCAGAGCTCCATGCCTCATCGTCGGAGACGGCACCATGAATGACCGCCTCCCGATCCTTCACACGAGCAGCTTCCAGCTCACGCGAAATGTCCATGAGTCGCTTCGACAGCGCAGCAAGATCCCGCGCCGGGGTTTCCTTGTCCTGAACAGCCCTCGCAACGCGAGCCTGAAGAGCCTCCAACAGCTCCACCTCGGTGCCCGATCGGGACGCCTGGGTGATTGTCTTGGTGCGCTTGCGTGCAGGCGGTCGTTCATCAGGGGCGACAGCCCGGACACGTGCAGCCATGGCGCACCTCCCTCAGCAGAAACGGTTGCCGGTCATCCTGTTAACGGTTCCCCACGGCTAAAGCCGGGGGTTTCTCGGTCGGTCTTCGATGGGCGGGAGTCTGGGGCGCACCCTCTTGACTTCCTCCCCACGGCTGAAGCCGGGGGATTCCTGAGTCACGCGATGCATGTCAGGGGTTCGCGCTTCACTGGCCCTGCGGGTCGGCGGCTGTGCCGCTTTCCCCGTCTGACGTGGCCTCTGCGCCAGGGGCTGTCCGTCCCTGGGTCTTGTCAAGCTCGCGGAGTCCTCGTTCGAGGATATTGCGGGCTGCGTTGGTGTCGGCGTTGCAGGTGTGACCACATCGGGTGCAGGCGAAGACCGCTTGGCTCTTGCGGTTCTCGGCTGCGATGTGACCGCACTGCTGGCAGCGTCGGCTGGTATTGCGGGGGTCAACCGCGACCAGGTTGGTCCCGGCGGCGGCGGACTTGTAGGTGAGCATCTCGGTCATCCGGCCGAGGGCGGCGGCACGCAGGGACCTGTTGAGTCCTCGCTTGGCGGCGGCACCGTTGGGCAGCCACTTGCCGGGCCGGACGGGATCGGGAACGGGCTTGGCCTTGCGGGACATCTGGGCAAGCTGGAGTGCCTCGACGGCGATGACGTCGTTGTCGAGGACCAGGCGTGTGGACGTCTTGTGCTGCCAGTCGGTGAGGACGTTGGTTGCCCGGGCGTGGAGGCGAGCAATGTCAGCGTCGCGCTGCTGGAACCGGCGCGACGTGGTGCCCTTGCGGTAGTCGCGGGCGCTCTTTCCTGATGCCTTGATGGTGCGGGCCTGGGCCTTCTGCAGATGCCTGATGCGAGTGTCGAGGCCGACCATGGCGTCGCGGGGTAGGTCGTGGAAGGTGCCGTTGCTGTCGGCAAGGGTGTGTGTGATCCCGGCGTCGAGGCCGATTACGGCACCGGTCGGGGTCCGCTCGATGCCGGCGGTGAGGTTGGTAAAGACCAGGGTGCGGCGGGTCCAGTTGATCTTGACCGACGTGTAGGTGCGGATGGGCTCGGAGATACGTACATGGATGCGGATAGTGAACCGTTGCTTCTCGCCGTCTCGTCTGCGACTGGCGGGGTTTTGCCCGGTGATGGACACGATGCCCCGGCGTCGGCCGGTCCGCTGGTAGGTGGCGTTGCGGCCGCCGTTATACCAGCAGGAGAAAATCTTGTCGGCGTCCTTGCGGCGGAAGCGGGGCATGCTGCCAGGGTTGGCTCCCTTGGCGAGCAGGGTCTTGCGGCGCTTGATAGCAGAGAACCACTCCCGGTTCTCGATCTTCTCGGTGGAGGAGGCGACCAGGTCGGGGACGGCTTCGAGCCAGGTGGCGGTGGTGCGGGACTGCGGGAGCGTCTGGTGGTCGACCCGTTCGGGGTTGCCGATGGGGATGAGTTCGCGGTTGGGGCCGTACTTGTTGCGGCGGGAGCGGAGCTGGTTGAACCGGTAGCGCCAGGCGTCGGCGAGCCAGCCCATGACGAGGTCGGGATTCTTAGACCAGGTGTCTTCGCGGTCGCCGTCGGGGGTTACGCGCTCGCCGAGGTACGGCGTCGCGCCGGCGACGTCAACCTTGATGATGCGGACCTTCTGGCTCATGTGGACTATCTTACCACTTAGAGGGCCCAGTGGTGAATCCTTTGGGTGTGTCGCGCGTTCCTCCCCACGGCTGAAGCCGGGGGCTCCCCGCCAGCTTCCTGGTGGAAAAACCCGGGGAGATATCGCTATGCCTTGTTGGAGCGACGCGCGAGGGGGGTGGGGGATACCCCCCCCTGCCCTATCGATTCCGCCCGCCTACCACCCAATCAGAATACGTTTGACCGCTTCGGCTGGTTCAATTCGACCGATCTTGGCCGTTTCGGGCCATGTAACCCATTTCCGCGCGATTGATTACATTTTCTACAAATAATTCTCACATTGTTGATATCGTCTGAACCACCAAGGGAATACGGCATTATGTGGTCTACCTCGGCCGAGTTGGGGCGTCTGCCCTGCTCGTAGTCCAGCCAGGCGCCGCACAGTGGGCAACGCACGATGCCAGCCGCGAGCCCGGCCCGCTTGGCCTGGGCAGCAAGGCGCTTCCATGTGCGCGTGCCCGTCCTGCTGGTCGCCATGATTAGTGATGTTGGAGTTCGGGTTCCACGGTGATGGTGCACGAATGGTCCAGCAGGAGCTTGCGGTCGGCTGTTACTGTGACTGTCTTCGGCATTCGATTCAATGACGCCATCTCGCCCTCTCCTCCATTGGTTGCGGGCCCGGGATTCGAACCCGGGCTGTCCAGCTCATTGAGGCTGGCGAGCTTGCCGCTGCTCCACCCGCGTAGACCCCACACACCGGGAGGTGTGCAGGGTTATCCCGCTGGTGCGCAGGACGACGTGACGGCGGCCCAGCGTGTGGCTGGCCTGATGTCGCGCCCCTGTGCACACTGGGGATTGGGCGATCAAGTGGCCTGCCGAGGCCGAGGAACACTGACCCAACACATGCGAAAGCCCCGGCCTTGATGGCTGGGGCTTAGCTGTTTTTGGGTGTGCGATGCGCCCAACGAGTGACATTGTACCAGAAAACTACACCGGTGCAATTCACGCGACGTGGAGCTTCTCCACCATGTCGCGCACATCCACCAGCCTGAACAGGGGTGTCCCGCGACGCACGACATGCGGGGTGATGAGCCCCCTTTCCTTCCAGCGCCATACGGTCCTCAGGCTGATCCCCATCCGTTCGGCCACCTCTGATGCAGGGATGGGATCCAGCTCTGACCACATGCGCGCAATGGCATGCCGATCAACCCTGTGATTCTCGCTGCACACATCCGGCCACAGCCAGCCACCGGCCTGATCATCCAGGCCTTCGATAACGCCGGGACAGCCGGGCACCATACAGGCGAGCCGTGGCGGCTCCGGGATGCGTGCCACGTGCCGCAGCCCAGTCCACACCACCTCCACCGCATCAGTGACGAACTCGCACAGGAACGGATCGACCTCCCACATGTCCCGGTGTCCGATCAGCCAGCCGCACTCCCCTTCCCACGTCGCAGGGTTCGATAATGGCACGCCCGGATTATCTTCCCACACAGCCCGCACGGCCTGAGTCAGCTCAGCCAGCAACCCATGCCCGTCAGCTCTGAGCGCGTCGATGGGGGCGAGCGGCACCGGGGCTGGAGGATTGGCGCGCCGCTGGTGCGTCAAGGGCTGCTCGGACGGGTTGGGGGCATGCCGGGTCAGCCACACCTCATCGGCAAGGTCCGGGATCTGCGCAAGCTGGGTCAAGGTGTCACTCGGTTCCATTGGTTTCCTTCCCTGCCTCGTCTGGTGCGATCCACCCAAAACACTTGCAATCCGGGCATTGGGCTTGCATCCATCCGGTTTCCAGCCGCTCGACCGCCTCGTACCAGGCCACCATGGGGCTCGCGGCGAGTGGGTGGTCGTGGATCGGGT
>CAXYYR010000045.1:0-14515 GCA_964293265.1 uncultured Propionibacterium sp. | reverse complement strand
CACAGGTGAGAGCCGGCTGCTCGATCCTTTGTTGGGATTCAGGAGTGCCCGTTCCCTCGGAAATCACCCAGGTGCGGCCAACGAACAGGGTTGATGTGGCGGTCAGCGGGCCGCTGTATTGCGATCCGGCCATGGGATGGGAGCCCACATAGCGTGACAGATCCAGATCTCGGGCTCTCAATGCAGCCAGGATGGGGGCTTTCACGCTCGCCACATCGGTAACCACGGCATTGCGGTAATGTCCCAGCGCGCGCTCGACAGTATCTGCCACGGCCTGCGGAGGAACGGCCACGACAACCACACGCACAGTGCTGGCAATCGGACGTTCCACTGAGCCAGCACCAAGTCCGGCGGCCACCAGGGCATGGGAGCGATAACGGTCACGCAGACGCACATCCACACCGGCCGAGCTGAGCGCACAGCCGATGGATGCACCCACCAGACCTGTGCCGATGATCATGACCGGGCCGAGGGCCTCGTCGGTGCTCTGCTCATCAGCCAGCCATGCCGTGGGCGCCGACATGTCCTCGGAAGCTTTGGGCATCTCAGGCACTGTTCCCCAATAGTTTCGTGAGCCTGGTGGCCGACAGTCGGGCAAAAGTGCGCTGCTCACCGACGGTGCGGTCAAGAATGGCCACTTCAAGACCCTCGGCGCCACGTGCGTGCGCACCTGAATGTTGGTCACCGGTGTGCTGGTCATCGGCACGCAGCGTCCTGACGCAGAACCGCAGGGTCTGGGCCAGGCTCAGTCCGGCTTTCAGTTGGCCTGTCAGCGATGCCGAAATGGCCTGACTGTTGTGACCGATGACGGCTACCCTTCCTTCGTCGTAGACCGAGCCGTCAAAGCTGATGCGATAGATGCGATCGGGATCGGTCTGCTCTGCGGTGTCGGACCCGCCCACTTTCCCGGGCTCAGCCAGCTGGGCAACCAACAACTCCACCTCATAGGGCTTGTCGCCAGCAGAACTGAAGGCCGTTCCCAGCAACTGGGCATAGGAGTTCGCCAGCGCACGAGCACTCACATCGGCGCGGTCATAGGCGTAGCCACGCAGATCGGCGTAACGAATACCGGCAACCCGAAGGTTCTCGAATTCGTGGTAGCGGCCCACCGCCGCAAACCCGATCCGGTCGTGGATCTCCGAAACCTTGTGAAGGGTGTGCGAGGGGTTCTCGGCAATGAAGACGATGCCATCGCGATAGCTCGCCACCACCACGCAGCGGCCGCGGTTGATTCCCTTGCGGGCAAAATCTGCCCGATCCTTCATCATCTGGTCCGGGGAGACATAGAACGGCATGGTCATGAGCTTGCCGCCCTGGGTCCATTGGGACGATGTGTGCGTGCGCGCATCATGGTGCGCGTGAGCCCGGCAACATCATCGACGCTGAATTCGTGAACCCCATGTGCTGATGCCGACATGACAATCGGGTAGATGTCACGACTGGGGTCGGGGCCACCCGTGGCCGAATCATCATCGGCTGCATCGAAGAGGGCCTGGAGACACACCAGCGCGGCATTCTTCTCGTCCAGCCCGGGATCATGCAGCTTCTTGAGCGAGCCACGGGCAAATGCCTGGCCCGAACCGATGGCCGCGAAATCGGATTCCTCCCAGTGACCACCGGTCGGGTCATAGCTGATCACCCGGCCCCGTGCCTGATGCGCATCCCAACCAGCCAGCAGGGGAACCACGACGAAGCCCTGAAGAGCCATCGACAGCTGTTCACGAATCATGCTGGCCAGCCGGTTTGCCTTGCCATCAAAGCTGAGTGGAGAGCCCTCGAGCTTCTCATAGTGCGATAGTTCGAGCCGGAAGAGCCGGGTGAGCTCGACTGCCATGCCGGCTGCGCCTGCCACTCCGATGAGGCTGAACTGATCGGCGGAAAAGACCTTCTCGATGTCACGCTGGGCAATTTCATTGCCACGTGTTGCCCGACGGTCACCTGCCATGAGGATGCCACGGCGATATCTCACGGCAACGATCGTTGTTGCGCGTGCCGACAGCTCGGCAGAGGTGGTGACGGTTCCGAGCTCCTGGCGCCACCGAAGCGCTTCCGGATGGGTGTCGCCGAGGAGCTCGGTGAACGAACTGGTGGTGGCACTCAACAGCGTCGGGTCCAGGCCGGATCGTCCCGGCCGTGGCGACCATTGTGAGGCGTTCATCCGCAACAGACTACTCATGCTCGTGGCCCTTGTTCTGAGCCATCTGTTCCGTGCCATCGTGCGGGTCATCATCCACGACCATCCGGTGCGTCTGGCTGGCGCGCTGCGCATCGGCATGTCTGCGCAGTGCTCGACGCACCGAGGGTGAGACCTGGTCGGAGTCGTCCAGGGCACGCTGACGGTTGGCGGCGAGCTGCTCGGGAATGACATTGCGTGGCACCGGTCCGGCGTAGTCGGCGCCATATGCGGCAGGGGCCGGACGTCGCTTGCGCATGGGGGCATCCACACCGGGGGCCATCCTGCGGGCAATCACCAAAAAACCGGTATGTCCGTGGCCACCGTGTCCCGGTCTGATGGCCAGGCCCTCTGCATGCCATTCCCGCACATCGGTCTCGGTGAGGCTGGGTTCGGTGAAACCCCCGTGATAGCGCAACTGGTCTGCCACCCGGCCAAGCTGGGTGGTCGTGGCCACATAGCAACACAGCATTCCGCCGGGCACCAGATGTTCTGCCACCGCATCGATGCAATCCCATGGACTCAACATGTCCAGGATGGCGCGATCGATGTGTTCATCGGCAATGTCGTCGACAAGATCTCCCACGGTGATCTGCCAGCCCGGGTGCGGGCCACCGAGGAACTGGGTGACATTCAACTCAGCAACATCGGCGAATTCCTGGCGACGTTCATAGCTGTGCAACGATCCCGTGGGGCCGATGGCCCGAAGAATCGACAGGCTCAGGGCACCCGAACCGACACCTGCTTCCAAGACCCGGGCCCCGGGAAAGATGTCGGCCCACATGAGTATTTGGGCGGCGTCCTTGGGATAGATGACCGCCGCCTCTCGCGGCATGCTCACCGTGAATTCATGCAGCAGTGGCCGAAAAACGGTGAACTCGGCACCTCCGGCGGTGGTGACAACCAGACCCTCGGGAAGTCCGATCATGTCGTCGTGACGAATGGCGCCCTTGGTGGTGTGAAAATCCGCACCTGCCTTCAACACCACGGTGTGACGCCGCCCCTTGGAATCAGTGAGGGTCACACGCTCCCCCACCTGAAGGGCCCCGGTGGTCACGCCTGAGAATGCAGCGGGATCCATGGCGCTCACAGCTGGGCTCCCGGTTCGTTCTGTGCGTCATGTCGATGGCCCCTCATGAGCTCAATCATCGATTCCGGTGTGAGACCAACCAGTGAATCTCGTCGTACTTGCCCCCGAACATCAGGAAGCGGCGCAACCGAGGGCACACCGATGACCAGTGCTCCTGCTCGATGACCTGCCTCGCAGCCGGTGGGCGAATCCTCCAGGACAATGCAATCCCGCACATCGACGCCAAGTTTTTCGGCTGCCAGGAGATAACAATCAGGTGCTGGTTTGCCGTGCTCAACCATGGGTCCCGGAACCATTGTGGCAAAACGATTGTTGCCGCCCAGACTTGCCACCCCGGCGTCCAGGAGGTGGGCAGGGCTCGCAGAAACCAGGGCACAGGGCCACCCGGCCGCATTGAGTGAATCGAGCAACTCCACTGCGCCGGGGCGACGAGGCGCCCTGCCCGCCAGAATGCCAGCAGCCACCCGCGCGGCAAGCTCTTCATAGATCTGCCAGGGCGTGAAGGTGCACACACCCAGTTGTTCGGTGATGCGCTCGCTCAACGCTCCGCCCAGGGTGCGCCAGGAAGCGCCGATGTGCCCATGGGCATCATCAAGGGTCCAGATGGCTCCCTGGGAGGCAACGAACTCGACCTCGCTGGCCATCCACAGCGGCTCGGTGTCGAGGATGGTGCCATCGAAGTCCCACAGGACAGCTGCTGGGCGTGCACTGGAATCGGAGCTCACAAGACATCATTCTCCCAGCTCACGGGCAATAGGCCCACTCGTACTCCCCCACGATCCCGGAGCGTCCCAAATTCCCGAGCTTCTGCAACCGGGTCTGCACAAGCAGAGCCCCTGCCACGGGGAAGCGAGCCCATCAGGTGTTGAAATATTTTGCCTGTGGGTGTGGCACCACCATCGCATCGGTGGATTGTTCGGGATGCAGCTGGAAACTCTCGCTGAGCTGCACACCGATACGTTCGGGATGCAGCAGTTCAGCAATGAGTGCCCGCTCGGCCAGATCGGGGCAGGCGCCGTAACCGAAGCTGTAGCGGCTGCCACGGTAGGCCTGCTTCTGCAGCATCGGGATCATGTCGCCGTCATCTCCGTCGATACCCAGCTCAACGCGAATGCGGTGATGCCACAACTCCGCCAGGGCCTCGGCAAGTTGCACCGACAGGCCGTGGAGTTCCAGATAGTCGCGATAGGAGTTGTCGGCAAACAATTGTGCGGTGAGCTCCGAGAACCGCGGCCCCATGGTCACCACCTGGAGCGGGAACACATCGGGCCCGAATTCCTCGGCCTCGCCGCGGTCACGGAAGAAATCTGCAATGCAGAGCAGTCGCCCTCCGCCCTGGCGGGGGAAGTCGAAACGACTGATCTCATTGTCCAGATCATCCGGTGTCTCAGGATTCAGCACCACCAGGCTGTTGTCCCGGGAGTAGACGGGGAAATATCCATAGACAACACCGGGTAGGGCAATGTGCTCTGCAGAGATTCGATCGAGCCAGCCACGCAGACGCGGCTTTGCCTCGGTCTCGATGAGATCGGGGCCGCCATCGGGCTGCTTGCCGGCACGCATTCCCCAGCGGCCCGTGAACAGGGCCCGTCGGTCAAGCCACTGGGTCACTTCGGCCATGGAAATGCCCTTCGCCAGCCGGGTTCCCCACCATGGCGGGGTGGCCACATCCAGCGAACCGGGAACAGGGCGGATCACATCGGAGCGCCCGCTGCGTTCGGGGGTCGTGCCGGTGCGTGGGCGACGATTGTTCGTCAGATGCTTGCGGGGTTCAGGAAGACTCGCCCCCGATACGCCACGCTTCACGGCAACCATTGATTCCATGAGCGACAGACCCTCGAAGGCATCCTTCGCATAGCGCACCTGCCCTGGGAATGTGCTCTGCAGATCATCCTCCACGAAGGCACGGGTGAGCGCGGCACCGCCCAGGAGCACCGGGAACTGCTCGGCCACCCCGAGCCGATCGAGCTCGGCAAGATTGTCCTTCATCACCATGGTGGACTTCACCAGCAGGCCACTCATCCCGATGACATCGGCATGGTTTTTCTGCGCAGCCTCCACGATCGCGCTGATGGGCTGTTTGATGCCCAGATTCACCACTGTGTAGCCATTGTTGGAGACGATGATGTCAACCAGATTCTTGCCGATGTCATGCACATCGCCCTTGACTGTGGCCAACACGAGGGTGCCCTTGTCAGCCTCATCAGTGGATTCCATATGTGGTTCCAGATGTGACACAGCACGTTTCATTGTCTCGGCCGATTGCAGGACGAAAGGCAGCTGCATCTGACCCGAGCCGAACAGCTCGCCGACAGTCTTCATGCCCGCCAACAGATCGCCGTTGAGGATGTCGAGTGCGCCGCGCGTCTTCAGGGCCTCGTCCAGATCGTCGTCCAGCCCGTTCGCATCGCCGTCGACAATGCGTCGCTGCAGGCGCTCGGCGAGTGGCAACGCCGCCAGCTCAGCAGCACGTTCGGCACGGACATCCGCCGCTGATACACCGGCAAACATGTCAAGCATCTTCGTCAGGGGGTCGTAGTCATCGGTGCGGCGATCGTAGATGAGATCCAGGGCAACCTGACGCTGCTCAGGCTCGATGCGATCCATGGGCATGATCTTGGCGGCATGGACGATGGCCGAATCAAGGCCGGCTTCGACAGCCTCGTGGAGGAACACCGAATTGAGCACCACGCGGGCTGCCGGATTCAGTCCGAAGGAAATATTTGAGACACCCAGGGTGGTCCCGGCTCTGGGATGACGCTTCTTGAACTCCGCTATGGCATTGATCGTTTCCAGACCGTCGCGGCGCGTTTCCTCCTGCCCGGTGGCAATGGGAAAGGTGAGGCAGTCAACCAGGATGTCGCCCTCGTCGATTCCCCACTGCTCACCCAGTTCGCTGACCAGACGATCGGCAATAGCAACCTTTCGCTCGCAGGTGCGGGCCTGGCCCTCCTCGTCGATGGTGAGCGCCACCACTGCGGCGCCATGTTCGGCAACGATCGGCATGAGCCGGGCATAGCGTGAACCGGGCTTGTCGCCGTCCTCGAAGTTGACCGAATTGATGATGCATCGGCCAGCCAGGTGCTCAAGTCCCGCCCGGATCACCTCAGGCTCCGTGGAATCCAGCATCACCGGCAGCGTGATGCCGGTGGAAAAGCGACCGGCGAGCTCTGCCATGTCGCCGGCACCGTCACGTCCGACATAGTCCACGCACAGATCGATGCAATGGGCGCCCTCACGACTCTGCTCCTTGCCGATCTCGATGCAGCTCTCGAAATCACCGGCAAGCATGGCATCGCGGAAGGCTCGCGAACCGTTCGCGTTGGTGCGCTCCCCCACTGCCAGATAGCTGGTCTCCTGATGAAGCTCCACCTCGGAATAGAGACTTGCCACAGCATTGCCCGGCTCCACATTTCGGCTTGCCACAGCGTGTTCGGGGCCGATCACGCCGCGCAGCGCCGAAATGTGCGCGGGCGTGGTGCCACAACAGCCGGCCACGATGGCCAATCCATAGCGCTGCACATAATCAAGCTGGGCCCGGGCAAACTCATCAGGTCCCAGTGGGTAGATGGCTCCCTGGGGTCCGAGCGTGGGAAGGCCCGCATTGGGCATGGCCATGATCTGGCAGCCGGCATGTGTCGAAAGATGGCGCAGGTGTTCGTTCATCTCTGCCGGGCCGGTTGCGCAGTTGAGACCAATGACGTCAATGCCCAGGGGGGCGAGACTGGTCAGCGCCGCGCCGATCTCGGTGCCGAGCAGCATGGTTCCGGTGGTTTCCACCGTGAGGTTCACGATGATCGGCAATGAACTGCCAGCCGCTTTCAGGGCACGTTTGGTGCCGATCACGGCTGCCTTGGCCTGCAACAGGTCCTGGCAGGTTTCGATCTGGATGGCATCGATTCCGCCGGCAATCATGGCCTCGACCTGGGTCTGATAGCCATCACGCAGGGTGACGAAGTCGATGTGTCCCAGAGTGGGAAGTTTGGTGCCCGGCCCCACTGATCCGAAGACCCAGTGGCCCAGCCCCGCCTCATCAGCGGACTGCCGTGCCAATGTGGCACCGGCGGAGGCGAGCTCGGCAAGTCGGTCACCAAGACCGTATTCACCGAGCGCAGCCACATTCACGCCGAAGGTATTGGTTTCGATCACATCCGAGCCGGCGTCGAGATAGGCGCGGTGGATGTCCGCAACAACCTCGGGTCTTGTGATGTTGAGGATCTCATTGCAGCCCTCATGACCGTCGAAATCAGCAGGCCCGAGGTCGATGTCCTGGAGCATCGTTCCCATGGCGCCATCGCCGATGATCACCCGATGACCAAGTACCTCGCGAAGATCCGTGTTCAGCACGCGCTCAAGACTAGACGCTCGCGCACAGGGGCAGCCGGTGACCATGATGCGCCGCCCATGATGGTGCAACTAGGCTGGCAGCCATGGCACAGACCCCGAAGGAATTGCGTGAACCCGTGGTGATCGCGGCCTTCGAAGGCTGGAATGATGCAGCCGATGCCGCCTCGGAGGTTGTGCGTCATCTCATCAAGACCTATCCCACTGATCTTCTGTGGGAGCAGGACAGCGAGGATTTCTACGACTTCCAGGCCACTCGTCCCCACATCGAGATGGTTGACGAGGCATCCACGCTCCAGTGGCCGAGCACCAAGGTGTCAGTGGTGCATCTGCCAGAACGCGATGTGATCACCGTTGCCGGCCCCGAACCAAATCTTCGGTGGCGCAGCTTCTGCCGAATCCTGGTGTCAACCCTGCGGCAGTACCACCCCTCGATGGTGGTGATTCTGGGAGCCATGCTGACTGACAGTCCACATTCGCGGCCGCTGCCGGTGAATGCCAGTTCATCGGACACCGCAATCATTGCTGGCCTGGGAATCGAGCGCAGTCACTACGAAGGCCCAAGTGGGATCGTCAGTGCGCTGGCGGAAGAATGCCGCAAACAGCAGCTTGAATGTGTGAGCCTGTGGGCATCGGTGCCGCACTATGTGTCGAGCTCACCGAACCCCAAGGCCACCCTGGCCCTGCTCGGACGAATCGAGGATCTGCTTGACGAGGCTCTCGATCCGGGCGATCTTCCCGAGCTCACCCAGGCCTGGCAGCGCGGCGTCGATGAACTTGCCGACGAGGATCCCGATGTTGCGGAATACATCCAGGGCCTAGAGGAACAACAGGATGCCGAACAGCTGCCGGACAGCACCGGCGATGCACTCGCGGCTGATCTCCAGCGTTATCTGAGGCATCGCCGCACACGTTGAGGCTGCTGATGGAAGCCCAGCCGCTGGAGCGGGGCTTCCATCACGCCAGAGCTCCCGAGGGAGCCGAATGAATTCAGGCCAGGGCACCCAGGGGATCCCAGAGCGGCAGCACCTTGGGTTCGGTGCTCAGCACTGAGCGCAGGCTGGCATCAAGACTGGCAACCGGCACTGCGACCTCGAAGACATATTCGTCGAACCATGAATCGTTCATGGTGAAGAAGCCCTTGTCAGCGTGGTCCTCGCCCCAGGAATTTTCCACTCGCCAACGCTTTGGTCGGCCATCAACCAGATCAACTCCGGTGAACATCATGGCGTGGGTCATGGCCGAGGCGCCGGTGATCATGCGGTCTGCCTTGGTGGTGTCGAGAGTGATGCCATAGAGACCCTCGTAGTCATGCAGGCCTGCATCCCAGTAGCCGATCTCGCGGTCGAACTGGGGCAGCACATCACAGCCGAACCACACCGGCTGACCATTGTGGATCTGCTCGGCAGCAATCGACTTGATGAGCCCCATCTCCACATTGAGATAGCGGATCGGACGGCCCCCCACCACATTGCCGAGCCGATCAACGGTGAGCATGCGGTTGAATCCGGTGGTCGGTCGTGGATCATTCACCAGGCAGACATAGTCATTGAGATCCACCGGCACCACCGTCCGGGCAAACTGCGTTGGTGTCATCTGCCCGACCCGCACAAAATTCTGGTCCTTGTCGCGGTACTGCCATTCGAACTGCTCAGGCGGCGTTCCGAGATGGATCGACAGCACACGGTGAACCTGGGCAAGAATTGCCTGAACTGCCGCCCTGCTGTCCGCTCCCGATGCAGCAGCACGCACAATGAGTGCACCGCGGCGCAGGATTTCGCACAGCCGATGATTCAGCACCCGGCTGTTCGAACTGGATTCGGTTTCGGGCATGGCATATTTCGGCACCACGCCATATTTGTTGACCAGCGAGACATACATGTCCCATTGCCCACCATCACTGATGGGATCGGCAAGCATCTGGTGGACGGTGCGGTCATCGAGATCACGGTCGGCCAGTTCCGCCATCGAGCTGAGGAACCAATTGGCCTTCTCGAGCTTGTCGAAGAAATAGAGATAGTTCTGGCTGAGCTCGAACTCGGGAGCCAACTTGAGATCAGCAATGAGCCTGCCCCGCAGAAAATTGAGCCCGCTGAACAGCCAGCAACGGCCGCTCTGCTTCTGGTTGGCAACCTTCCAGGTGTCCACCTTGTCGGACACGGAAGTGTCGATGCCCGTGATGACCTGACGGTCAAGGCTCAGGGTGTCGGCATTGGTTGTTGCCACGGCATTGCGGGCAATGCGCGCCGCCGGATCGGAGATGAATCGCTCGGTGAGTTCGCGGTAGCGCGCAGCGCTGATTTCCTGGTTTGCGTGGGTTTCCTGGTTCGCGTGAGTCACGTCTTCAGGCTAGTCGTCAGGCAGGAAAAGGCCAGTTCTGAGGGGTCTCAGACCGACTGGGCGGCGGATTCGCGCAGAGCATTCACCATGGCGTCGGGGTTTTCGGCACCGAACACTGCCGTGCCGGCAACAAAGACATCAGCGCCAGCCTCGGCACAGCGTCCGATGGTGTCGACGCTCACTCCCCCATCCACCTGGATGCGCAGCTGCTGGCCATGGGCATCGGCGATGGCTCGGGTGCGTCGGATCTTGGGCAACATGATGTCCAGGAATTTCTGACCACCGAAGCCCGGCTCCACTGTCATGATGAGCACCTGATCGAATTCAGCGATCAGATCGGCGAAGGGCTCAATGGGGGTTGCCGGCCGCAGCGCCAGGCAGGCCGCAGCACCGAGTGAGTGGATCTCCCGGGCCAACCGCACAGGTGCAGCCGTGGCCTCGGCATGGAAGGTCACCGACTCACATCCCGCTTCGGCATAACCGGGGGCCCACTGATCGGCATCGGTGATCATGAGGTGCATGTCGAAGGGCAATTCGGTGTGCTTGCGCAGCGCTGACACCACAGGCAACCCAAGGGTCAGATTGGGCACGAAATGGTTGTCCATCACGTCTATATGAACAGCATCCGCACTCGGGATACGGGCAACTTCCCCGGCGAGATCGGACAAATCGGCATTGAGGACACTGGGCGTGATGCGCATGGACACATCACCCAGTCTAGGCAAAAGTGGCCTGCCGCGGCGCTCGGGTGAGAGTCGGGCGCCGCAACCGGCAGCTCAGATGCGTCTCAGAAGAGCCAGGAACATGGCATCCGTGTGATGGCGGTGGGGCCACAACTGCAGGAACCTGGGATCGGATGCCGACCGGGCATCCGGAACTTCGGGGAGCAGGGCCGGGGCATCGAGAATCTCACAGCGTCCGGCAGCAGTGGCCACGATGTCAGCGGTTTCAGAACGATGGGGTGAGCAGGTGACATAGGCCACCAAGCCACCCGGTGCACAGGCATCCAGTGCGCTGGAAAGCAATGCTGCTTGCAGGCTCCCGAGCTGTTCCACATCACTCAGGTCCTTGCGCCAACGGGCGTCAGGACGCCGCCTTAGCGCTCCCAAACCCGAGCAGGGCACGTCAGCCATCACCAGACCGAAGCCAGCTTGATCCCATGCCGGGCGCGTGCCATCAGCACTGATGGCGATATGTCCACGTGCCGGATATCGGCGCAGCGCCTGGGCCACCAGATGGGCACGGTGCGGTTGTGACTCACTGGCAACCAGGAAAGCTCCATGCTCCGGGGCAAGACCCCGAAGCAGAGCTGATTTTCCGCCCGGGCCTGCGCACAGATCCAACCAGGCGAGCCCGTGCGGAAGGTCAGCACGCGTCGCAGCCAGGCAGACGAGCTGACTGCCTTCGTCCTGCACCCCCGCCCGCCCGTCACGCACTTGCGCAAGTTGGGCTGGGTTGCCCCCGCGCGTAACGCCCCAGGGTGACCACTGCGTCGGCGTGCCTCCCCGCGTCATGAGCTCATCGCGGGTGCTCAGACCGGGACGCACCACCAATGTGGGCTCCGGTGCCATGTTGTCAGCTGCCAGGGCAGCGTCCACCTGATCGTTGGGCAGCAGATCCTGGTATGCCTCCACGATCCAATCCGGATGCCCGCTGATCAAACAGCGATAGTCCTGGTCATCGGCCGCGATGAGCCGACACCAGGCCTCCAGGTCGCGTGCCGCAACCTTGCGCATCACGGCATTGGCAAGCCCGGAGACCCGTTCTCCCACAACTATCGCGGCAAGATCAACAGTGGTGTCCACGGCAGCGCGGGACGGCACCCGCATGGCCATCAGCTGGTGCACGCCCAGCCGCAGGACGTCAACAAGTTCAGGCTGGAAGTCGTTGAGATCCCGTCCGGATGCCTCAGCCAGAATCGCGTCATAGGTGCCGAGCATCCGGCAGGTGCCATAGGCCAATTCAGTGACAAATGCAGCATCCCGCCCGGTCAACTCCTGATCGGCAATGGCATCACGGGTGGCGAGATTGGCATAGGCGCCGTATTTGCTCACATCGCGCAGGATTTCGAACGCCGTGCGGCGCGGACGATCCATTGAGCGATGTGGGGTGCCATCACGGTTCAGCTCATTCATGGTCGTCAGCTCCACATCGCATTCCGGGTTCCAGGTGAGCACCGCGCGCCCAATCGGCGCCCGACATGGTCTTCTTGCCAGCATCACGCACGCTCACCAGCTCAAGTGCGCCTGAGCCCGTGCCGATCCACACGTGGCGGCGATCAGCGTGCAGCTCGCCCGGAGCCAGCTCGGGGGCAGAGGGTTGTGTGGCCGGCGCAGCACGCACAATCTTGAACCGACGGTGTTGGAATTGGGTCCATGCGCCCGGATCAGGGTTTGTCCCTCTCACCAGGTTGATGATCTGTTCGTGCGGCTGTGTCCAATCGATCCGGGCATCGGCAACGCTCACTTTGGGTGCCAGACTCACACCTTCGGTGTCCTGCTCCACCGGCTGCACACCGTTCCCGAGGTCAACGAAAGTCTCCACCAGCACTGCTGCTCCGAGTGTCGCCAGACGTGACAACAACTCACCTGCATCCTCATCGTCTCCGATGGAAACCCGCAGGCTTCTGAAGATCGGTCCCGCATCCAGAGCCTTGACCAGACGGAAAGTCGTCACTCCGGTATGACTGTCCCCCGCCATCAGTGCCCGCTGCACGGGTGCAGCCCCGCGCCAGGCAGGAAGCAGCGAAAAGTGCAGATTGATCCACCCGAATGGCACCAGATCGAGCAGCTGTTGGCCCAACAGGCCGCCATAGGCAACCACGGCGCACGCCTGGGGCGCCAGCTCGGTGAGTTCCTCGACAAGCTCAGGATCACTGGTGCTGGTGGGCTTGAGCACGCGAATCCCCAGCTCATCTGCGGCCTCGGCCACTGGCGAGGGGGTCACATGTTTGCCGCGGCCCACTGGCGCGTCCGGACGGGTGATCACCGCCACCACGTCATGGCCGGCATCGATCAGGGCCCGCAAGCTGGGGACGGCCAGCTCAGGGGTTCCCGCAAAGACAATGCGCATTGTGAGGATGCCTTTCCATCGACCATCTGGTCTCTTGAGCGCGCCGACAAGCGCCTAGTCCTGCCAAGCGGGCAGTGCCGCTACAGCCTATCGGTGCGGTTGCTTGCAGGATGCTGAGCCGCCTGTGACTTGAAACCTGTGTCTTGAACAATGCTGGGTCCAGAAGAATTCTGGGGGCTAGAACAATTCAGTGGGGTCAACCCGCAGCCGGACAGCACCGGGCACCTTTTTGGCGCTGCGTATCGATACGGCCTGTCTGGCCGCCGCAACCAGTTCGGCTCCGTGGCCGCGTTCGATGCGCACGAGCAATCTCCACTGGGCCTGCCCATCCCCAGAACCCTGTGAGGCCATCGGAACAGGGCCGAGCTCGGCACTGCCCAGTGGCCATGTCACGGTGTGTCGAAAATCTGCAAGAACCTGCTCACTCGCTTCCACCGCAATCATCCGCACCGCTGGTGGGAAACCGGCCTCGCGGCGCTCGTCCAGTTCCTGGGCGGCAAAGCCAGCTGCATCGAGACGGATCAATGCCTGAACCGCCCTGTCAGCGGATGGTCCCACGACTGACACGGTGCCGCCCTGGTCACCTGAGCGCACCAACGACACAACATCCATCCAGCGTCTGAAGGCTTCCTCCGAGGCCCGCAGGTCAACACGTCCGAGCATCAGACTGGCATCGAGCAGGACTGCTGCCGCATAACCAGCACTGGGTCGGGGCTCCGCACCCGGTGTGGCAACAACCACGGCCGGGGCTGGCCCGACCTCGTCGATCACCTTGTCACCGGCACTGTTGATCAATCTGAACGTCGGGAAGGCGCGACCGAGCTCATCTGCCGTGCGTTGGGAGCCCACCAATGGTGCCCGCAGCTCACGACCGCCACAGACAGAACATGACCAATTCGAGATGGCCCGACCACACCATCGGCACACCAGATGGCGCTCAGCAGCCCCCACCCGATCAGCACCGACCGGCCCGGAGCAGGTGGGGCAACGTACGGCTGTGCGACAGCTTTGGCAGCTCAGCGCCACCAGATATCCGGCACGTGGCACCTGGACCAGCACGGGCCCCTGAAGAAGTCCGCGCCGAATCGTCTCGAAGGCCTCTTTGGGAATCCGCGCCGCAGAAGCTGCCGGATCACGCTCAAGATCACGATCTGAATCGACCGCTGCACGCACCGGGGCGCTGGCTCGCCGCATTCGGGCAGCCGGCAGGGCCAGCGGCAGCAGCCAGCCCGAGGCAATCCAGTGCTGTAGTTCAGCGGTGCGCGCATGTGAGGCGAACAGCAATGCGCATGCCTGCTGGGAAGCCCTGATGGCTGCCACATCACGCGCATGGGGATAGGGCGCGCGGGGCTCGGCAAGCAGATCGTCACCGTCGTTCCACACACAGATGAGTCCGAGCCGGTGCACCGGCGCAAAACTTGCGCCGCGGGTGCCCACCACAACGCGGGCCTGGCCGCGGGTAATGGCCAAATAGTTTCCATAACGAGCAGCCGGAC